>JAIENA010000322.1 GCA_019751755.1 Burkholderiaceae bacterium
CCCCGTTAATCCCCATCGTCATCATCGAGTTCCGCCTTGACGGTTTTTGCCTTGGCCGCATCGGCCTGCGACTTGAGCTTGCCAGCTTGCAGCATAAAGTCATCGACCGTATGGTCGGGGCTTTGCCGCACCGCCGGTGGCAGCAGCACCGACATGTACAGTTCGTTCGACAGCCGTCCTGTGCTCTGGTAATTGGTCATCAACAGCAGCACCGAACCGGCCGCCACCAAGAGGCCGGACATCACCGCCAGGCGGCGCGGATGGCGCGGCAGGATGGTGAGCAGGTGGAAGAACACCATGCCGCAACCGAGGGCCAATGTCACCAGGTTGCCGTAGCGGGTAAAGATTTCGGCCGACCAGGCATAGGCCAGGATGCTGCTGATGGTTTTCCAGGCGCCGATCGCAATCAGGCCGCTGCCGAGGATAAACAGGTGGCGGCCGAAGCGCGCGTGGCCGCCAAACAGGCGGTTGGCCAGCGCCCAGACGCCGCACCACACCATGCCCGCGCCCAGGCCGGACGCGACCACCAGCAGGTAGCGGATCGCGTTGAACGATTCCGCGTCCGACAGCGCCACGTCCACGCCGGTAAACAAGGCGATCAGCGCCAGGCCCGCCAGCGCTGGCACGCCGCCTTCCCATGCGTGCATGGTGGTATCGGCGAGTTCCGGCGGCACTGGGAAATCGGCGTTGCGCACGCGCAGCCGGGTATGCCCGAGTCGCACCACGGTGCTGCCCGACAGCGGCACCTGCGGTAGTTTCTTGCCCAAGTGGACCACGCCGTTCTGGCTGCCCAGGTCGCGCATCACCAGGTGGCCATCGGCATCGAGTTCCAGCACCGCATGGCGTTCCGCCGTATGCGCATCGTCGAGGATGAATTCGTTGTGGTAGCCACGGCCGATATGGACCGGCAATTGGTCAAAGCGCTGGCGGTGTAAGACTTCGCCGCTGCGCGACAGGACTTCAATGTAGTAGGGCGCCGTCATTGTGCCGTCCCGCGCGACAGCGCTTCCAGGAAAGCGCGCGCGGTCCGCATGCCGTTTTCATATGAAACGCCGCGGGCATCGAGGCGGCTCTGTAAATTCATCAGGCTTTCATCGGTGCTGGCGGTCAGCAGTGCAAAATCATACAGGCCCTGGAATTTGCGGTAGGCGCGCACGCACAGCACGGCGCGCAGCGGTACGCTGTTCGGGCCTTGCGCCTTGACGAATTGCTCGGTGCATTGCGGGCCGGTCAGGCGGCTGTCCTTGTGGCTACCAAAGCCTTCGTTCTTGAACGACGCGCTCGACAGTTGCGCGAAGCGTACCGGATCGAGGCCGGTGCTGCGCATGAACTGGTGGCGGATGCCGATCGCGCCGGTCTGCAGGTTGCCGGACACGAAAATGGCCGACTCCATGGCGCAGCTGGTGATATCGACCGTAAACGGTTTATCCGCTTTGACATTCGAGCGGCCCCAGCAGCGCATTTGCTCCGATTCGCGCACCGGCACTTTATAGGGGCCCATGGCTTTCATGGTCAGCGGCGTGGCCAGCAACTGGTCCACCATGGCTTTCTGGTGCGCCAGCAATTGCTGCGCGACGACATCGGTGAAGTTCTTCGGTGGCGCGCTGTTCGGCGTCACGGTTTTCAGCAATTCCTGCGCGTAGCGGGCCGGCACCAAAAAACTCACCAGTTCACCGTCGAGGCGCTTTGATACATTGACGCCGGCGATGTCGCCATTGACCGTCACGCTGGGGCCGCCGCTCATGCCGGAATTGATCGGCCCCGTAAACATCAGCTGGTCATAAAAACTGCGCGCGATCACGCCGTTATAGGCGCCTTCGGAAATCGCAAAGCCCAGGTCGAGCGGATTGCCCAGCGAGTACAGGTACTGCCCTTGTGTCAGGCGCGCCAGTTGTTCCGGCATGTTGAACACGCCGGTGCCGTTGCGGTTGACGCGCACCACGGCCAGGTCGTGCAGCACATCGACCGCCATCAATTCCACGTTGCCGCGCTGGCCGCCGGTATCGACCCATTCGCCGGCATAGGTATCGGGCTCCAGCGCGAATTCCGACACCACGTGGTAATTGGTCACCACCAGGTTGCTGTTGCCGATCAAGAAGCCGGAGCCGACCGACGACTGCGTGCGGCCGCTTTTCAGCAGCGAGCGCACTTGCAGCAAGTCGGCCTTCGCGCTCGAATACAGCTTTTGCGCCGAGCTCGATGGCTGCGGCAGGGCGGCGGCGTTCGTGCTGGCGGTGGCGGCATGATTGGCTGGCGCGCGCGGCTGCTCCGCTGGCGGCGCGGGGAGTGCGGGCGCCGTGCTGGCCGGCGCGGCCAGTGCCGCGGCGCTGCCGCATGCCATCAGCAAGGCGGCGGCCAGTCCGCGTAGCGGGCGCCGCTGGATGCTGCTGATCGGGTTGGTGGTGACGGCAGCGCCTGCGCTGCCCGGGAACATCATCATTGGAACCAATCGGTGGTGTGATCTCATGCAGGGCAGGCGGTGGCAGGCGGGAATTACAGTTCGCTGTCTTCGGCGGCGGCCGGTGGCGGGGTCATCATGTGGCCCAGCTTGGCGGCTTTGGTGTTCAGGTAGTGCTGGTTGAACTTGTTGCGGTTGACCAGCAGCGGCACGCGCTCGGCGACGGTGACGCCCAGCGCTTCCATGGCCGCGATCTTGCGCGGGTTGTTGGTCATCAGGCGCAGGCTGCGGATATTGAATTGCTTGAGCATCGGTTCCACCAGCGCGTAGTTGCGCTGGTCGGCCTTGAAGCCCAGTTGTTCATTCGCTTGCACGGTGTCGAAGCCCGCTTCCTGCAGGCGGTAGGCGCGCATCTTGTTGATCAGGCCGATGCCACGGCCTTCCTGGCGCAGATACAACACCACGCCACGGCCTTCCTCGGCCACGCGTTTCAGTGCGCCTTCCAGTTGCGCGCCGCAGTCGCAGCGCTGCGAATACAGCACGTCGCCGGTCAGGCACTCGGAATGTACGCGCGCCAGCACCGGTTGGCCGTCGCCAATGTCGCCCAGCACCATGGCCAGGTGTTCCTTGCCGGTCGCATGTTCGACAAACGCGTGCAGCGTGAATTGCGCCCAGGGGGTCGGCAACAGGCACGAGGTGACGTAATCGAGTTCTTCCTTGGCGGAGGTTTCTGCGGCGGATTCTGCGGCTGGATTTGCGGCGGGCTGCATGGCGTTCTTTCAAATGCTTCAAAATAGACAAGCATGCGCTTCTTTAACGAAACGCATGCCTGCATCATAGCAAAATTTGCGGAATGTCTATGCGACCTATATTAGGATGCCTATTCACTTTTTCAATATGGCAAGTCGAACACCAGTAATTCCGCCGCTTCCGCACCGTCGATCACCACCTGGTTTTCCGCCAAGACCTTCAACGCGTCGCCCGCTGCCAGGGGCATGCCATTGACGGTCGCGGTGCCCCGGATCAGGTGGACATACGCGGCGCGGCCTTCGCCCAGCGCATGGGTAACTGTGTCACCGCCATTCAAGATCGTGGCGTAAATCGCCGCATCCTGGTGTACCAATACCGAACCGTCGCGGCCATCGCTGGAGGCGATCAGGCGCAACTGCCCCTGTTTGCTTTCCGGCGTGAAGTGCTTTTCTTCATAGCCGGGTTCGATGCCGGTGCGCGATGGCTCGATCCAGATTTGCAGGAAATGCACGCCCTCGGTTTTCGAATGGTTGAACTCGCTGTGCCGCACGCCAGTGCCGGCCGTCATGCGCTGCACGTCGCCATAGTGCAGCACGGAACCGTTGCCCATGCTGTCCTGGTGCGCCAGTGCGCCGTCCAGCACATAGGAAATGATTTCCATGTCACGATGGCCGTGGGTGCCGAAGCCCTGGCCCGCTGTCACGCGGTCTTCATTGATCACCCGCAGCGGGCCAAACCCCATGTGCAGCGGATCGTGGTAGTGACCAAACGAAAAGGTGTGGTACGAATTGAGCCAGCCGTGGTTGGCGTGGCCCCGGTCGTTACTTTTACGGACTTGCAGCATGTTTGGCTCCTTGGATGAGGTTGTGCAACAGGTGTGCGATAAATTCGAACGTGGTTTCTTGCGTTCGTTCTTGCGTTCATCGCTTCGATGGATCACAGTATAGGCCGCTCCGTTTGTTTCAAAAAACGGAAAATTTCCCGTCTCATTATCGAAAAATTCGAATGCTCAGATTAAGCCTGGAAGCGCTGCAAATTGTCGATGCGATCGACCGCCGTGGATCGTTCTCCGCCGCCGGCAAGGAGTTGCACCGCGTGCCGTCGACGATTTCCTATACGGTGGCGAAACTGGAAGAAGACCTTGGCGTGCAAGTGTTCGAGCGCAACGGTCCCCGCGTGGAGTTGACCCGCGCCGGCCAGGAATTGCTGAAGGAAGGGCGCTACCTGCTGAAAGCCGCGCAAGACCTGGAGGACCGGGTGCGGCGCGTGGCGTCCGGCTGGGAGACGGAGCTGGCGGTCGGCATCGATTCCATGTTTTCCGCGCTGGCGCTGGCGCCCGATGTGGCGGCTTTTTACGAGGTGGCGCGGCAGACCCGCTTGCGCATCGTGCAGGAAGCGTTGTCCGGGACGTGGGAAGCGTTGTTGGACCGCCGCGTCGATTTGCTGGTGGGCGCGCCCGGTGATGGCCCGCCCGGCGGTGGTTATGTGTCGCACCCGATCGGCGCCGTGCGCTTCGTATTTGCCGTGGCACCTAGCCACCCGCTGGCGCGCATTGAAGGCAAACTGGGACGCGGCGCCTTGCAGCACCACCGCGCCATTGCCGTGGCCGATACGGCGCGCCGGATCGCGCCACGCACCGTCGGCCTGGTGCTGGGGCAGGACACGTTGAGTGTGCCGACCTTGCACAGCAAATATGATTATCAGGTGGCGGGCCTGGGCTTTGGCTTTTTGCCGGAACCGACGGCGCGGCAGGCCATCGCTGCAGGCTTGCTGGTGGAAAAGCAGGTGGAAGAGCCGAAGCCGGATGAACGCTTTTACGTGGCGTGGCGGACCGGGGAGCAGGGCGCCGCGCTGGAGTGGTGGAGTCAGCGTATGCGCCAGCCTCATGTATTTGAACAACTATGCCGTTACCTGCCCGGCACGAGCATCCGATAACCGGTCAGATGTGTCACCACGATGGCACAGTGCCAGCGTAGTTGACCATTGCCAACAGTTTTCAGGGTACCATAATGAAATACTAACTGCACCACCTGGCTCCATGACTGTTTTCGGTATCACCCCACTCGTCTCCCTTGAACATCTTGCCGACCGTAATGGCAAGCTGGCCGGCCTGTTGCTGGCGTTTGCCGCGCCATTGGTGCTGCCGGATGACGAACTGACTGCGCTGGCCGCGCAGTTCCCCTGCTTTATTCCCGAGGGGCTGGACGATCCACAAGCGTGGCTGGCGGCGGGCTGGAAAGCGCTGCCGGCGCAGCAATTGCAGCGCATCAATGGCGCGTTCGACAAGAACGCGCTGACGCCCAACGCCGCCTGGCTGGCGGGCGACTGGCCACTGGCGCCGCCGGTCAAAGCGGTGGGCGCGCAAGCCGCGTCGCGCGCGCTGGCGCTGCAACTGGTGCAACTGGTGTCGAACGACGCCGATACCCATGAAATCGAAGCGCTGCTGCGGCGCGATCCGACGCTGTCGTACCATTTGCTGAAAGTCGTCAATTCGCTGTCGATGGGCTCGGGCCGCAAGGTCGGCAGCTTTGCCCAGGCGATCCTGATCCTGGGCCGCCAGCAATTGCGCCGCTGGCTGAACCTGATGCTGTTCTCGGCGCGCGAAGGCGACGTGCGTTCGCCGATGCTGCTGGCGCGCGTGGCGGTGCGGGCGCATGCGCTGGAAATGCTGGCGCGCGAAACCGGCATGGGCAAGCCGCAACAAGAACAAGCGTTCATGGTCGGCATGTTTTCACTGCTCGGTGTGCTGTTCGGCATGCCGCTGCCGGAGGTACTGGCGCCATTGACGGTCAGCGATGCGGTGGCGCAGGCGCTGCTGGAGCGGCAAGGCGAACTGGGCGCCTTGCTGGTGCTGGTGGAAGCGGCCGAGCGGGCGGATTTCGCCGCGCTGGCGGCACAGTTGCCGGCGCTGCCGCTGGCGCCCGAGGACTTTCACCGCGTGATCGGCGAATCGCACAGCTGGATGCTGGGCGTGGCGACCGACCAGGGTCAGGCCCATGGTTGACAAGGCGATCGAGCGCTGCCTGGCCCTGAGCCTCGCCGCCCGAACGCAACAGGGCGATGCCCTGGTGGCCACGCTGGCCGAACTGGATGCGGCGCTGACCGAGGTGCGCGCCCGCGCCGGGCTGGCCGCCGCGGCGCAAAAAGCGCCGCGCGCCTCGCCTGAAGCCATCGTGACGCTGGACCTGGCCGGCTACCTGACGTCCTGGAATGCCGCGGCCGAAACGCTGTTCGGCTACCTGGCCAGCGATGCGCTGGGACAAAACATTCTTTTCCTGCATGCGGACGATGACGAGGATGACCACGTCGCCGACCTGTTCATGGCCGAGGGCGACCATACCAAGCACATCGTGACGGCGGAAGTGCGCCGCCGCCGCCGGACCGGCGAGGTGATCTGGGTCAAGCTGGCCATGCAGTTGCTCAAGGATGACAGCGGCGAGCCGGTCGGCATGCAGGCGGTGATGACGCAGGTGCATGAACCGCTGTCGGAAGTCGACAAGGTCAGTCTGCATGCCCGCATCATCGAAGACAGCGACCAGGGCGTACTGATCACCGATGCCAGCGAGCGCATCGTCTCGATCAACAGCGCCTTTACCCGCATCACCGGCTATACGCCGGGCGAATCCCTGGGCCGGACCCCGGACTTGCTGCGCTCCGGCGTGCACGACGCTGACTTCCGCGCCAAGGTGCGCGCCGCCATGACGGGCGCCGGGCCGTGGCGCGGTGAAATTGTCGGGCGGCGCAAGAATGGCGAACTGTTCCCGCAGTCGGTGACCATCAGCGCCGTGCGCGATGACGACGGCAATATCAGCCACACGTTCTCGCTGTTTTCCGATATCAGCGTGCACAAGGACGCCGAAGCGCGCATGCAGCGCATGGCCAACTATGACACGCTGACCGGCTTGCCGAACCAGTGTCTGCTGTCCCAGTTGATGGGGCAGGCGCTGACCGAAGCGCGCCGCAGTCACGAACATGGCGCGCTGCTGGTGGTGGAAATCGGCCGCCTGGGCGCCATCAGCGACACGCTCGGGCATGACGTCGGCAATGAGTTGCTGCAAGCGGTCGGCAAGCAGTTCCGCAGCGTGCTGCGCGAAGCAGACGTGCTGGCGCGGCTCGATGGCAGCCGCTTCGCCATCGCACTGCTGCACATTGAAAAACGCGAACACGCCGCCATCGTGGCGCAAAAGCTGGCGGCGGCGGTGGCCGCGCCGATCGAACTGGCGCAGCACACCTTGCAAGTGCGCGTGCATATCGGCATTGCCGTGTATCCGGAGGACGGCACCGACACCGCCGCCCTGATCCGCCATGCGGACGTGGCGACGTCGAAAGCCGTGCATGCCGAGGCGGAATTCCTGTTCTACAGCGAAGAAATGAACCAGCGCGCCAAGGAACATTTGCGCATCGAAAACGAGCTGCGTAACGCGCTGGTGAACCAGGAATTGCAGCTGTATTACCAGCCCAAGGTCAGTTTGCGCAGCGGCCGCATTGTCGGCGCCGAAGCACTGCTGCGCTGGAAACACCCGGTGCGCGGCATGGTCTCGCCCGGGGTGTTCATCCCGATCGCCGAGGAAACCGGCCTGATCCTTGAACTGGGCAATTGGGTGCTGGAGGAAGCGTGCCGCCAGGTGCGCGCGTGGCAGGACGATAACCTGATCATGACGCCAATCGCCGTCAATTTGTCGGCGCGCCAGTTTGATGCGCGCCTGCCGGAGCGCATGGCCGATGTGATGCAGCGCCATGGCGTGCTGCCCGAACAACTGATGCTGGAAATTACGGAAAGCTTGCTGGTGGGGGGCGCCGACAACGTCATCAGCATCATGAACGAACTGGTGGCGATGGGCCTGGCGCTGGCGCTGGACGACTTCGGCACCGGCTATTCCAGCCTCGCGTACCTGAAAAAATTCCCGATCAGCACCTTAAAAATCGACCGCTCCTTCGTGATCGGCTTGCCGTACGAGGAAAACGATTGCGCGATTGCGCGCGCGATTGTCACGATGGCGCAGCAATTGCGGCAGGAAATTGTGGCGGAAGGGGTGGAAACCGCGGAGCAGATGAGTTTCCTGAGGGAGCTGGGCTGCGACCAGTTGCAGGGCTATTTGTTCAGCCCGCCGGTACCGGCCGACGATTTCGCGCAGATGCTGCGGGAAGGAAAGCGGCTGGCTTTCCATTCCCGCTGATTTGCACTGATTGGCGCTTATTGCACCTTGGTGCGTGGCAGGCGGCTGGCGGTGATGGGGGCATCATATTCCGCCTTCATCATCTTGCTGGGCGTATCGAGGGTTTGCGCCTGGGCTTGCTGGCCTTCCGGCTGGGTGGCGCAACCCGTCAGGGCGAAGCTTGCGAACACAAGCAGGGCGAGCGTAGTTTTCATGGTATTTCCTTCCGCGGCGGTTTGATCGGGACGTCCAGGGGTGTCACCAGTGGTCACCAGTGGTCACATGAGCGGCCTAGTGTGACATGTGTGACATGAGACGATTTTAACGTGCCATCGTAGAAATATTGTCTTAAAAATGCCATCATCTTCCTAATTAAGTATCGGAAAGCACGCCACCATGAGTCGTCCCATCCTCGAAGAATCCCGCATTCATCCCGCCATCCGCGCCAAAATCAGCGGTAATCACGCCGATATCGTGCAGGAAGTGCAGGCGGCCATTGCCGCCAATACCATTGTGGTGGTGGGCATGGCCATGAACCCGTTCCCGCGCAAGGCGCGCGGCATGCTCGAGCGGCAGGGCGCACCGTACGCCTACCTCGAATATGGCGGCTACCTGAGCCAGTGGCGGCGCCGCTCGGCGCTGAAAATGTGGACCGGCTGGCCGACCTTGCCGATGGTGTTTATCCACGGTGTCTTGATTGGCGGCGCGCAGGATTTACAGCGGCTGATCGACAGCGGTGAATTCACGGCGCTGGTGGCGCCGAAGCTCGGTAGTTGAACTGGTCAGGCACCAGCACCAGCAGCGCCAGTAAATGCGTCCCGCCTGAGCGCAGGCGTCAGCGCCGTGGCGCGCGCAGCGGGTCCAGCAGGGCGCGCAGGTTGTTGTGGTCCAGTTCGTACATCAGGGCCAGCAGGCTGCCCAGTTGACCCTTGGGGAACCCTTCGCGCGCCATCCAGCCGAGGTAGTGGCCGGGCAGGTCGGCCAGCACCCGGTCCTTGTATTTTCCGTAGGGCATTTTGTAGGTCAGCAATTGCGCCAACGCTTCCGCATGCATCATTGTTGACTCCGAATCAAAAATGTTCTGTTGATTGAGCTATTTTTCGCAAAGACAATCGCGGCCATACTGCCAGGCATTCAACCTCACCTGGAGTAAACACTATGCCCATTGCCTTGCTGGCGCTGACCATCAGCGCGTTTGCCATCGGCACCACCGAATTTGTCATTGTCGGTCTGCTGCCCACCATTGCCGCCGACCTCGGCGTAACGTTACCGTCCGCCGGCCTGCTGGTCAGCCTGTATGCCTTGGGCGTCGCGGTTGGCGCGCCCGTCCTGACCGCGCTGACCGGACGCGTGCCGCGCAAGCAATTACTGCTGGGCCTGATGGTGCTGTTCACCGCAGGCAATCTACTGGCATGGCTGGCGCCCGGTTACGGCTCGCTGGTGGCCGCGCGCATTTTAACGGGGCTGGCGCACGGCGTGTTCTTTTCCATCGGCTCCACCATCGCCACCTCGCTGGTGCCCAAAGAAAAGGCCGCCAGCGCGATCGCCATCATGTTTACCGGCCTGACGGTGGCGCTGGTGACCGGCGTGCCGCTGGGGACGTTTATTGGCCAGCACTTCGGCTGGCGCGCCACCTTCCTGGCCGTTTCCGCGCTGGGCGTGCTGGCGTTTATCGGTAGCCTGCTGTACGTGCCGTCCAGCATCAAACATAGCCAACCGGCGTCGCTGCTGCAGCAAGTCAAGGTGCTGGGCCAGCCGCGCCTGCTGCTGGTGTATGCGATGACGGCGTTGGGCTACGGCGGTTCGTTCACGGCTTTTACGTATCTGGCGCCGATCCTGCAAAAGCTGGCCGGCTTTGAAGAAAGCGCCGTGGGCGTGGTGATGCTGGTGTATGGCGTGTCGGTGGCGGTCGGCAATATCTGGGGCGGCAAGCTGGCCGACCAGCGCGGCCCGATTGGCGCCTTGAAAATCATCTTCGCGGCACTGGCGGCCGTGCTGCTGGTGCTGTCGTTCACGGCGCCGCATCCGGTGCTGGTGGTGGCGACCGTGTTGCTGTGGGGCGCGGTGGCGTTTGGCAATGTCGCCGGGCTGCAAGTGTACGTGGTGCAGCAGGCCGAGCATTACACGCCGCGCGCGGTCGATGTGGCGTCCGGTCTGAACATCGCGGCGTTTAATTTAGGGATTGCCGGCGGCGCGTGGGGCGGCGGGTTGATTGTCGAGCACCTGGGGCTGGTCCATACGGGCTGGATCGGGGCGCTGGTGGTGATGGCCGCCTATGCGCTGACGGCGTTCAGCGGGCGGCTCGATCAGCGCGATGGGGTCGCAGCCGTTGAGGCGCGGCGGGTGGTGGGCGGGCACTGACAACGGGGCGTTGAAGCCGCCCGCCGGCGTTCAATAAATCGCCTCCAAACTGCGCGGCCCAAAATACTTTTCATACTCCTGCGCCGCCGACGTGTCCATCATGCCCGCGATGTAGTCGACCACCAGCCGCTGCTGGTGATCTTTCAGGCTGCGCAGTTCCGGCGGCAGCAGGATGTTGTCGCGGTTGTAGTGGCGGTCGGTCAGCACTTCGAACAGGCCACGGATAATCTTCTCGCCGCGTTTTTCATACAGCTGCACATCCTTCTTGCGCAGGATGGCGCGCCACAGCAGGCTTTTTAAACCCTTGGCCAGCAACAGCTTGGAGCGGTAGCCGAGTTGGCCATCGACCACCGCGATGTCGCGGCACAGTTCATAGACGATTTGCGACGTCAGTTCCTTGCGCAGCACGATCGAATATTCTTCCGACGACGCGTGCTGTTCGCATTTCAGCGCTTCATTGTGGGCGAAGTCCGCGATGCCGGAAAACAGGTCGTAGGCGCCGCTGTATTCGGGGCTGATCTTGAATTCATGGGCGATCTCGCCCACCGTGATAATGCCGAACGACAGCGCATCTTCGACGTCGTGCGCCGCATACGCGATTTCATCGGACAAATCCATGATTTGCGCATCGATGCTTTTCGTGACGCTGACGCCATGCCGCGCCAGTTCAGCAGTCAGGAAGGCGTGATCGTCGTCGTACAGGAATTTCTTCGGGTTCTCGGCCCGCGTATGGAAATACTTGGTGATGCCGAACAGCGTGCGCACCGTCAGGTTCAGGCCCGCATAGCCATAGTGGCGTTTTTCCAGCGTGCGCAAGATGCGGAACGCTTGCGCGTTGCCTTCAAAGCCGCCGACGTCGGGACACAGACTGTCGAGGATTTTTTCGCCATAGTGGCCGAACGGCGGATTGCCAATATCGTGCGCCAGTGAACAGGTTTCCGTCACCACGCTGCGTTCCAGTCCCAGTTCGGCGGCGATCGAGCGGGCGATTTGCGCCACTTCCAGGCTGTGCGTCAGGCGGTTGCGGTTGAAGCGGTTGGCGTCCACGCCGAGCAACTGCATCTTGCCCTGCAGGCGGCGGAAGGACGACGCGTACAGCACGCGGGCGTAATCGCGCATGCCGTCTTCGCGCGCTTCGCTGCGGCCGTCATGCTGGGCGTGCACGCGGTATTCAAGGGGGCGGATCAGCGTTTCCTGCTGCCGCGCGAAATCGATGGTGTCTTGTGAGTACATGGCGCCATTGTAAGCGAGCGCCCGGCAAGGGCGGAGCCGTCAGCGCGCATCGCAGTGCTATAGTGCGGCCCAACGATTTTTGTACCGGAAAACTATGTCGCCCGCCTCCCTGTTCGCCGCTATCCTGGTCTACTTCGCGCTGTTGCTGGCCGTGGCCTGGCGCACGTCGCGCAACGCCACCAATGACAGTTTTTTTATTGGCAACAAGAACAGCCACTGGCTGCTGGTGGCCTTTGGCATGGTCGGCACCACCTTGTCCGGCGTGACCTTTATCAGCGTCCCCGGCGCGGTGGGGCGCGATGGCTTTGGCTACCTGCAAATCATGCTGGGCTATGTGCTCGGCTATCTCACAGTGGTGGCGGTGCTGCTGCCGCTGTATTACCGCCTGCAGCTGACGTCGATTTATCACTACCTCGACGTGCGGCTGGGGCGCCGTTCGTACCAGAGCGGCGCCGCCTTCTTTATCCTGTCGCGCACGCTGGGCGCCAGCGCACGGCTGTACCTGGTGGTCAATATCCTGCAAGCGACCTTGCTGGAGCGTCTCGGCGTGCCATTCTGGGCCACGGCGCTGGTGATCTTGCTGATGATCCTGCTGTATACGTATGAAGGCGGCGTGAAAACCATTGTCTGGACCGACACGCTGCAAACGGCGGGCATGTTGACCGGGCTGGTGGCCTGCACCGTGTTCCTGCTGGGCGCGCTCGACCTTGACGTGGCCGGCGCGCTGGCGCGGATGGACGCGCAGGGGCTGTCGCGCGTGTTGACGCTGGACGTCGACAGTCCGGCGTATTTTTGGAAGCAGGTGGTGGCCGGCATGTTCATTACGATCGCCATGACCGGCATGGACCAGGAGATGATGCAAAAAAATATCTCCGTGCGCACGCTGGCCGGCGCGCAGAAGAACATGCTGCTGCTGACGCTGATCCTGACCGGCGTGCTGGCGCTGTTCCTGTTCCTCGGCGGCCTGCTGTCGCTGTATGCGCCGCTGGCCGGGGTGGCGGCGCGCGGCGACCAGCTGTTCCCGGCGGTGGTCATGGGCCATATGCCGGCGCTGCTGCAACTGGTGTTTTTCATCGCCCTGGTGTCGGCGCTGTTCCCCAGCGCGGATGGTGCGATCACCGCGCTGACGGCGTCGTTCTGCATCGACATGCTGGGCATTGCGCGCCGTGCCGACCTGACCGAGGCGCAGCGGGTGCGGCTGCGGCGCCGTGTGCACCTGGGCTTTTGCGCGCTGTTCCTGGCGCTGGTGCTGGTCTTTAAATGGATCGCCAGCGCCAGTATGATCGGGGTGATCCTGAAGCTGGCCGGGTATACCTATGGACCGCTGCTGGGGCTGTTTGCGTTTGGGATCTTGACGCAGCGCAAGGTTAATGACCGCTGGGTGCCGCTGGTGGCGCTGGCCGGGCCTGCGCTATGCTGGGGCATTGAGCTGTGGCAGGGCGCGCTGTTCGGGGCGTACCGGATCGGCCTGGAGCTGTTGCTGGTCAATGGTGTGCTGGTGATGGGTGGCCTGTTCCTGATTTCCCGCCGTAGTGGTCAAGAGGCGCGGTATCCGTTACAGTGTTGCCAGAAATAACATTTCAACGAGGAGTCATGATGTCACGATCCATCTTTTCCTATGTACGCCAGGGTATAGGCTTTGCCTGGCGCGCATTGGATTTTGGCCGCAGGGCCATTTTCAATTTGCTGTTCCTGATCGTGTTGCTGGCGCTGGCGTGGGCCATCATCTTTGGCGGCGCCAAGCCGCTGGCCGAAAAAACCACGCTGGTGCTCGATTTAAAAGGCGATCTGGTGGAACAATCGGCCAGTGGCGTGCGCGATGCCATCAAGGCCAATCTGGCCGGCGGCGAAGTGCGCCGCACGGTGGTGCTGCGCGACGTCATCAACGTGCTCGATGCGGCGGCCAAGGACCCGAACGTCGGCAGCGCCTTGCTGCTGCTGGAAGACATGAGCGGTGGCGGCCAGGCCAGCTTGCGCGAAGTGGCGCGCGCGGTCGATCGCTTCAAGGCGTCCGGCAAGAAAGTCGTCGCCTGGGGCAATAACTTCGACCAGAAACAGTACCTGGTGGCGGCGCACGCCAATGAAGTGTATGTGCACCCGATGGGCGGCGTGTACCTGCAAGGCTTCGGCCGTCACCGCAATTACTACCGCGATGCGCTGGACAAGGTTGGCGTCACCGTCAACCTGGTGAAGGTCGGCACCTACAAGAGCTTTGCCGAGCCGTATATCGCCAATGGCCCGTCGCCGGCCGCGCTGGAAGCCGATGCTTACCTGTACAACGCGCTGTGGGCCAGCTACACCGACGAAGTGGAAAAATCGCGCAAGCTGCCATCGGGCCAGATCATGAAGGTCATTGATGATTTGCCGGCGCTGTTCGACAAAGCCGGCGGCAATTTGGGCAAGTTTTCGCTGGACGCCAAATTTGTCGACGGCTTGAAAACCCGCGATGAAATCCGCCAGATGATGGTCGAGCGTGGCGCCCCCGATGCGCAAGGTAAATCGTTCCGCCAGGTGGCGTTTGAAGAATACCTGGGCCGTGTGCGTCCGAAACTGATGGGCGACGCGGTTGGCGTGGTGATGGCGGTCGGCGAAATCAGCGACGGCAGCGCGCCCCCCGGCCAGATCGGCGGCATTTCCACCTCGAACCTGATCCGCGCCGCGCGCGAAGACAAGAGCATCAAGGCGGTCGTGCTGCGGGTCGACTCGCCGGGCGGCAGCGCGTTCGCATCGGAACTGATCCGGCGTGAACTGGAACTGACCCGCGCCGCCGGCAAGCCGGTGATTGTCTCGATGGCCAACGTGGCCGCTTCCGGCGGCTACTGGATTTCGATGTCGGCCGATGAGGTGATTGCCGAACCGAATACGATCACCGGTTCGATCGGCGTGTTTTCGATCATCCCGACCGCCGAAAAAGTCATCGACAAATTGGGCATCCATACCGGCGGCGTGACCACCACCTGGCTGGCTGGCGCCGACAACCTGCTGCGCCCGATGGACCCGCGCTTCCGCCAGGTGCTGCAATCGAGCGTCAACCACATCTACACCGATTTCACGACCCGTGCCGCGGCGGCCCGCAAGACCACGCCGGAGAAGATCGATGAAGTGGCGCAGGGCCGGGTCTGGACCGGCGTGCAAGCCAAAGAGCGTGGCCTGGTGGACCGCCTGGGCACCTTTGATGACGCGCTGAAAACCGCCGCCGCCAAAGCCAAGCTGGGTCCGGATCACCGCGTGGCTTACATCGAGCGCGAAGTGTCGAAGTTCGACAAGCTGCTGGAAATGTTTGGCGGCTCGGTGGCGTATGCGGTGACCGATGCGCTGGCGCCGTACGTGAAGGCATCGATTGCGCCGACCGGCCTGCCGCTGGGCGCAGCGGCGGAAACCGTGCAGGAACTGGGCTGGCTGAACGAAGTCGCGTCCCGGCGCAAGCCGTTCGCGGCGGTCACGCACTGCCTGTGCGCGTCGCCCTGAGCGTCATCAGCAAGTCCTTCATCCACAAATGGGCGGCGGTCCGGCTATGCCGGACATGCCCATACACCTTGACGGTGTAGCGGGGAATCGCAAACGGCGCGGCCATGATCTGTATGGCCGCCGCCTCCCGCAGCGCCAGCGCCGCCTGGTGCGGCATCGTCATCACCAGTTCCGATCCGCCAATCACGAACGGCGCCGCCAGCACCGAGGGCAGGTGCAGCGCGACATCGCGCTGGTACCCCATTTTTTCCAGCACCTTGTCGATATAGCCGGATGCTTCATTCCACGGCGTGACCACCGCGTGGCGCGCGGCCAGGTACTGCGCCAGCGTGATGCCGTCCCGGATGGTCGGATGGCCGCGCGCGGCGATCACCACGTAGTCGTCGCTGAGCCAGTCAAAGCTCTCAATCCCGGGCGCGGGCACGATCGGGTCTTCCTCGTAGCCAATGCAGAAGTCGATCCGGCCCGCCGCCAGTTCGTCGCTCGACGCGCGTCCGCTGGAATAGACGACCTTGCAGCGCACCCGTGGCGCCGCCTGTTGCAGGCGCCGCAGCAGCGGCGGCAGCACGGCGAATGCCGTGTAGTCGGTGGCGGCCAGCACGAAGGTGCGCTCGCTGGTGGCGGGATCGAAGCCACGCGCTTCGCCCAGCCCCCGCGTCAGCGCTTCGAGCGCGGCGGTGACCGGCACGGCCAGCGCGTCGGCATACGCGGTGGGCTGCATGGCGTTGCCGATGCGGACAAACAATTCGTCCGCCAGCGCCTCGCGCAGGCGCGACAGCGCGTGGCTCAGCGCCGATGGGCTCATCGCCAGTTCGCTGGCGGCCGCCGTGACGGAGCGGTGCCGCAGCAGCGCGTCAAACACGGGCAGCAGGTTCAAATCGAGGCGGCGCAGGATGGGATGCATACCGTTCAATACCTTGTGAAATAAATGCACTTCATGCATTGTACTGGCTGGCGTAGCATGGCGTTTTTCCTTGTTGAGATTCCCCATGACCTTGCACATCCGTCCCGCCACCATCGCCGACGCCGCGCTGATCCTGCGCTTCATTACGGAACTGGCGGTCTATGAAAAAGCCGGCGACCAGGTGGCCGCCACCGTCGATTCCATCGGCACCAGCCTGTTCGGCCCCGACACCCCGGCGCGCGCGCTGATTTGCGAAGCCGATGGCGTAGCGGTGGGCTTTGCCGTCTACTTCTTCAATTACTCGACATGGCAGGCCAAGAAGGGCTTGTACCTGGAAGATTTATACGTGTCGCCGGCCAGCCGGGGCCAGGGCGCCGGCAAGGCTTTATTGCGTCACCTGGCCACGATTGCGGTGGAACAGGATTGCGGCCGCTTTGAATGGAGTGTGCTCGATTGGAACCAGCCGGCGATCGATTTCTATTTGTCGATCGGCGCGCTGCCGCAGGACGAATGGGTGCGCTACCGCATGCATGGCGCGGCATTGCGCGATTTCGCGGCGGGATAAATCCGTCCTTAGGGGGGATTCCGCAGGGCGGAAGCCACCCTACGGGTTTAGCCACGCAGTGCGATTGCCGCGTTTAGCCGGATGGCCCGCACCGCGTGGCGCCCGCCGGCCAACGCGGTCGTGGCCACGCCCAGCAGCAATGCCGTCGCCAGCGGCCACCATCCCATCGGCGCGCGTTCCACATATGCCGCCAGATAACGCTCGATGGCGAGCGCCGCCAGCGGCAACCCGATCAACGCGGGCAGCAGCACCAATATTGCCAGTTCCCGCGCCACCAGCAGGCCGATGTCGCGCCGGCGCGCGCCGTGCAGCTTGCGCAGCGCGATTTCCCGGGTGCGACGGCGAATCGCGTCGGCGGCCAGCACATAGGCGCCGCTCGCCGCCAGCATCAGCGCAATGGCCGTCGTTACCGCCAGCAAGCCGGCCAATCGCAGATCGTCGGCATAGCCTGAGGCGTGGATGTCTTGCGCGCCGCGCACCTCCAGTGGCGTAGTGGGGTAGTAACGCTGCCATGCGCTGCGGATTGCCTGTTCGGCCACGGCCGGCGCGCCCGCCGCGCGCACCGTCACTACCGATGCCGCGCTGCGCAAGGTATAAGCGGTCGGCCGGGGCGCCGTTTTCATTGAATGAAAACGCACTTCCGGCGCCACGCCGACGATGCGTTTGGTGACCCATTGCGCGCCATCGCGTAATTGCACCGTGTGTCCGATGGCCTGGTCCGCAGCGGCGAAGCCCAGCTGGCGCGCGGCCAGCAAGTTGACCACCAGTGCTTGCGCATCGTCTTCGCGGTCGGTCCGCGCTGAAAACAGCCGGCCGGCGGCGGGCGCGATGCCATAGACCGTAAAGAAGTCGGTGCTGACGGACGCGATGTCCGTGACGAGGTCCGCGCCACCGTCGCTGCGCAGCGCCGAGCGCCACGGGTTGCGGGCCGCGCCGACCGGGTCGTTCGAGACCGCCACGCCGGCAATCGCGGTTTCCCTCGCCAGCGCCTGCAGCAAGCCGCGCGCCGTGGCGCTGCTGTGCGGCGTATCCGGTTCCGGCAATTCAAACACCAGCAGCGGCCGGGGATCGAAGCCCGGCGAGGTCGTGATCGCATGGCGTGTTTGCCAGCCGACCGCGATCGCATAACTGGCCAGCGCCATGGCGGCCGCCACTTGCAGCAGCGCCAGTGCCTTGCGCAGGCGTGCGCCGCCTGGCGCTTGCGCATCGGGACGCCCGGCCAGCGCCTGCGCGGGCGGGACGCGCCATGCCACCCATGCCGGATACACGGCCGTCAAACACCCCAGCGCCACGCCGCCCAGCAGCGCCGCTGCCACGTTGTGCAGCGACAGCAACGGCGACAGGTCGCGGTTCATGGCGGCCCCAAACAGCGGCAGCGCCAGCCACGCCAGCAGCAAACCCAATAAGGTGGCCAGCAGCGACACCGCCATGGCCTCTGCTGTGAATTGCAGCACCAGCCGTCCCAGGCCGGCCCCCAGCACTTTGCGCAAGCCGATTTCGCGGTGGCGCCGGATCGCGCGCAGGGTGGCGAGATTGGTGTAATTGACGGCGGCCAGCGATAGCACCAGTAGCGCCACCACCGCCAGTCCCCTGACCACGGCCGGGTCGCCCCGGTCGATGCGCATGGACAGGAAGTTGACCGATACGCTGTGATCGAAGTACGCATCCGTCAAACGCGCCAGTTGCACTTCCATGTTTTTTTGCGCCGGCGCGAACGGCGCGCGATCGAGCACCTGTTGCAGGCCTGCCGCCACCACGGCGGGCGATGCGCCCGGCGCCAGCTTGACCAGCACATAGCCCCACCAGCCATCGGCCCCGGTCTGCACTTCGCCCCGCACGTCGGGCGGCATGATGGTCGATACCACGCCATGCAAGGCGTCAAACGGGATGGTGCTGTTGGCAGGCGGTGTGCGCACCACGGCGCCGATGCGCAACAGTGCCGTGTGGCCATTGACGGTGGCCATTGGCACCATGCGGTTCAGCACGTCGGTGTCACCAAACAGCCTGAGCGCCGCCGCCTCCGTCACGATCAGGCCATCGGGACGGGCCAGGGTGGCGCTGGCGTCGCCGCTGACGGCCTGCAGGCCCAACATGCGCTCAAAGCCCGGCGTCACGGCCAGTCCTGCCACCTTGACGGCGCGGCCCTGGTCCAGCATGGCCAGCGGCGCCCACGTCAGATAGGCCGTCGCTTGTTCAATGCCGGCAATGCGGGGCGCGGCGCCGTGCAGCATGGCCGGCACCTGGTCATACGCTGGCGCGGCGGGATCGGCGTGCTGGCGCTGCTTGACGATATACACCCGCGACGCATCCGGCACATGCGCGTTGTATTGCCACGAATAGCGCACGAAGCCCAACAGCAGCAGGCACGCGGCCAGGCCGACGCCCAGTCCCGCCACAGCGGTCAGCGCATAGGCCGGGTCGCGCGCCAGCAGGCGCAGGCCGACGCGGAAATCCTGGAGCAGGTTGAATAAAATAGCGTTCATGGCGGGTGGTGGTGGTCAGCGATACCGATGCCATCGCAAGACGCGTGCCACGTGAAAAT
This sequence comes from Burkholderiaceae bacterium, assembly GCA_019751755.1. Taxonomy (GTDB): domain Bacteria; phylum Pseudomonadota; class Gammaproteobacteria; order Burkholderiales; family Burkholderiaceae_D; genus Rugamonas. The sequence continues at coordinate 19,378 of JAIENA010000322.1, forward strand.
ACGACGGAAACGCCACTGACACGCTGCGGATGCGGGCCGATTGCCGCATCCCGCTGTCCGCCGCCGCACGCTCGGCTGTCCCACTGTCCGTTTCCGGACAATCAGCGCGTCAGCCGGTACAGCAGCAGCGCGGCGCGGATGGTTGACGTTTCGATCGAGGCGATATCGAGGTCTTCGTCCGGCGAGTGCGCGCCTTTGCCAGCCGCGCCCAGGCCATCGAGGCTGTCGATAAAGGGCGCCACGAACTGGATGTCGCCGGCGCCGCGCAGGCCGGGCGGGAAGGCCGCTACCGGACCGAGTCCGGCGTCGTCGCTGGCCTGCGAATAGGCCGCCAGCAGTTGGCGGTTGCCGGCCGTGGGCGCCATCGGCGGATACGAATCAACGAAGGTAATCGTGGCGCTGGTGCCGGGCAGGTTGCGGGCGATGATGCCCTGCATTGTCGCGCGGGCCCGGTCGCGCTGCGCATAGGTCAGGTAGCGCATGTCGCCGGTCACGGTGGCGCTGCTGGCGATCACATTGTTCTTGCCTTGTACCGTGGCGCGGGCGTTGTCGTCGTCATGGCTGATTTGCGTGCCGCCCGCGATCAGGCCGGGGCTGAACGTCAAGTCCGGTTCGATGACGTCGCGGCGGAACGCGTCGACGATGCGCGCCGCCTCGTAAATCGCGCCATCGCCGGCGTCCTGGCTGAAGATGCCGGACGAGTGGCCCTGCTTGCCCTTGACCTGCACGGTCCACGACGACGATGAGCGGCGCCCGATGGTGCCGGTGGCGCGGCCATCCTTGCCGATCACGGTGGACTCGAACGACAGCGCGACGTCGCTGCGTTTGGCGGCCGCGATCATGTCGCCGCGCGACACGTCCATCGGCTCGCCGGCGTTTTCCTCGTCACCGGTGAACAACACGGTGATGGCGGCGCCATCGAGCGCACCGGCGGCCTGCAGCGCGCGCAGCGCTTCGATGACGATGACATCGCCGCCTTTCATGTCAATGACGCCCTGGCCCCGCACCCGGTCGCCGTGGCGCTGCCAGGCCTGCACCGGACTGTCCTTTTCAAACACCGTGTCCAGGTGGCCCAGCAGCAGCAAGCGTTTGCCGCGCGTACCGGCGCGTTCCGCCAGCAAGTGGCCGGCGCGCTGCATCGCCGGCGGCATGTCGATCCAGCGGGTGCGGAACCCCAACGCCTCGAATTGCTCGCCGAACAACTTGCCGACCTGGCGCACGCCGTCGTGGTTCATGGTGCCGCTGTTAATGTTGACGGCGCGCTCCAGCAGCGCCAGCGCCGGTTCCCGGCGCGCTTTGACGGCGGCGACGATGGCTTGTTCGGTGGCGTCCAGCGCGGCGGCGCTGGCGTGCGGCAGGGCGGTGCAGGCGAGGGTGGCGGCGAGGGCCAGCAGTGCAGGTTTCATCGGGCGCGGACGCAGTGTGGATGGAACCTCAAGCATAGCAGGCAATTTCACCCCAGCGGCAACGTCACCACAAACCGGCTGGTGCCGCCCCGCACCGGCTCGCACCGCACGTCGCCGCCGTGGCGGCGCGCGATTTGCCGCACCAGCGCCAGGCCCAACCCGGTGCCGGTGTTGTCGCGCACATTGCCGCTGCGATAAAACGGTTCGAAGATGCGGTCCTGGTCGGCGGGCGGCACGCCCGGGCCGTCATCCTGGACCGTGATTTCCGCCTGCGATCCGGCACGGCGCACCTGCATGCGGGTCGGTGGCGCGCCGTGCCGGCGCGCGTTTTCCAGCAGGTTGCGCAGCAGCCGGCGCAGCAGGCGCGCTTCGCCCTGGATGGCGGCGGATTCGCCTTCGAGTTCGGCTTCGTCGTAGCGCGCGCATTCTTCGGCCGCCAGTGCCAGCAGATCCAATGGCTCCACCTCCGAACGGGCGCCGCCCCGTTCCTGCGCGACGTCGGCCATGTCGAGCCGGCTGGCCAGCAGGATTTCATCGATCAACTGGTCCAGTTCCGCGATGTCCTGTTCCAGCCCGCTGCGGCGCTTGTCTTCGATCTGCTCCTTCGACAGTTCCAGCGCCAGCCGGATGCGCGCCAGCGGCGTGCGCAATTCGTGCGAAGCATTGGCCAGCAGCGATTTATGGGCGCCCAGCAGCGCTTCGATCTGGTCCGCCGAGCGGTTGAAACTGGCCGCCAGGCGCGCCACTTCATCGTTGCCCTCGACCTTGACGCGGGCCGACAATTGGCCCGCGCCCAGCGACTCGACGCCGTGCTGCAAGCGTTCCAGCCGCCGCGTCAGGCGGCGCACCACCGGATAGGCGCCAATCGCAATGATGACGGCCAGCGCAATGAGCAGGTAGTGCAGGCGGTAGCGCGGCGGCATCGGCCGCAGCGGCGTGGACGACACCACCAGGCGGCCGTCGTCGAGCCGCATGAAAAAGCGGCGCGCCCGCAGGTTGCCGTCATCATCGCGCTCGACGTGGCGCGCCATCATGCGCTCGTGGTCGGTGGCAACCGAGGCCGCCCCCACCACGGGCGCCCCCTGCAGGCGTTCATGCTCGGCCATGGCGGCGGCGCGCCGCTCGCGCCAGGCGCCGCGCGTCGGGCGCGGCAGCGGCTCGCCGACATAGGCCAGGCGCTCGCCCTGCGGGCTGTACAACGTGATGTCGGCCTTGATGTCGCGGGTCAGCCGCGACAGCGCGGCCTGCTGTTCGGCCGCCGGCGTGCCGGCGGCGGGCAGCGCATTGCGCAACAGCACGCCCAGTGCGCGGTCCGAGGTCTCAAACGGGCCGGCGTAGTGCCACAGCAGTGCGGCGGCCGCCGTAAACAGCGCCAGGCTGGCCAGCAGCGCCACATAAAACCTGAAATACAGCCGTGGCATATGGGACTCGCGCTGGCTCAATTCTGGTCCTTGGCAAACACATAGCCGGCGCCGCGCACCGTGATGATGCGGCGCGGGTGCTTCGGATCGTCCTCGATGGCGGCGCGCAGGCGCGACATGTGGACGTCGATGGAGCGGTCGAACACCTCGCTTTGGCTGCCGGCGGTGGCGTCCATCAGCGCTTCGCGCGACATCACGCGCCCCGCGTTGCGGGCCAATAACAACAGTAAATCAAACTGGCACGCCGTCAAGTCGCACTGCTTGCCATCGAGCCGCGCCGCGTAGGCGATCGGCTCGACTTCCAGGCGGCCAAAGCGCAGCACTTCTTTCGACATGCGCTGCGGCTCGCCGCCACGGCGCAGGATGGCGCGCAGCCGCGCCAGCAGTTCACGCGGCTCGAACGGTTTTGGCAGGTAATCATCGGCGCCCATTTCCAGGCCGATGATGCGGTCGATGGCGTCGCCGCGCGCCGTCAGCATCAGCACCGGCACGCTGGACGAGGCGCGCAGCTGGCGGCAGATTTCCAGGCCATCCATGTCGGGCAGCATCAGGTCGAGGATGACGGCGTCGGCCCGGTTGTCGCCCAGCCAGACCAGCGCGGGCTTGCCGCGCATGTGGGTGGTGACGCTGTAGCCGGATTTGACCAGGTATTCCGACAGCATGTCGCACAGCCGGGGGTCGTCTTCAATGATCAGGATATGTTCGCTCATGTCGGTGATTGTACGGGCCGAGGGTGTCCGCCTGATGGGTATTTGTAGCGCCTTTGTATCAAACTGTGAGTGCCGGTAACGATATGCGGAGAGGCCGACGGGGCGGTGATGCGGCTGGCGCGCCGCCAGCTGAACGCCGGTTTTTTTCCCGCGTGCGGGCTGGATAGGCTTGTATAATCGGCAAATCCCAGCATTCCCGCGCGTCCCGGCGCCAAGGCCGCAATTTGATGAGTGACCTGAACAACGCCCCGGCGGACCCGCTCTCCGTCCAGGCAATTTCCCCCACCCCAGCCGTCACCGACAGCAGCGCGTTGCCGCCGTTGATCCCGGTGGTCGGCCTCGGCGCGTCGGCTGGCGGACTGGAACCGTTGTGCCAATTCCTGGCGGCGGTGCCGGCTGGCAGTGGCATGGCCTATGTCGTGGTCCAGCATTTATCGCCGGAGCACGTGGGGGCGCTGCCGCAACTGTTGCAGCGGGCCACGGCGATGCCGGTGCGTGAAGCGTGCGACGGCATGCAGGTCGCGCCGGACAGCGTATATGTGATTCCCCCGAATGCCGAGTTGACGCTGTCGCGGCACCGGCTGATGGTGGCGGAACCGTCGCAAAAATATGGGTCGCGCCTGCCGATCGATATTTTATTCACATCGCTGGCGCTCGAGTATGGCGAGTTGGCCACCGGGGTGGTGCTGTCGGGCATGGGCACGGATGGCACGCGCGGTTTGCGGGCGATCCAGGACGCGGGCGGCCTGGCCATGGCGCAGTCGCCCGCGTCGGCCCAGTTCGACCCGATGCCGCAGCATGCGATCGAGGCGGGCGTGGCCGATATGATCGACCTGCCGGCGCAGATGCCGGGCCAGATCCTGGACTGGGCCAATGGCTACCGTCCACCGCAATTGCTGCGGGAACCCAGCCCGGCGCGCCGTGGCGCACTCGGTGAGTTGCTGGCCATGCTGCACGCCCAGACCGGCAACGATTTTTCCGACTACAAGATGAACACCGTCATGCGGCGCATCGAGCGGCGCATCCACTTGCATGGGGTGAAAACCCTGGCGGGGTATGTGAAGTTCGTGCGCGACAATCCGCTCGAAGTCGAGTTGCTGTTCAAGGAAATGCTGATCGGCGTGACCAGCCTGTTCCGCGACCAGCGGGTATGGGACGACTTGAAAGGGATCGTCTTGCCCCGGCTGCTGGCGGACCATCCTGGTGGCGCCGATTTCAAGGCCTGGGTGCCGGCCTGCTCGACCGGCGAGGAAGCGTATTCGCTGGCCATCACCTTTAACGAAGTGCTGGCGGAACTGAAACCGGGCGCGCGCTACACGCTGCAAATCTTTGCCACCGATCTCGATCCCGACGCCATCGACCGGGCCCGCCACGGTTTGTTTGCGCGCGCTGTGGCGGCCGCGATGCCGGCCGAGCGCCTGCGGCGCTGCTTTGCCGAGGAAGACCACGGCTACCGCATCCGCAAGGATGTGCGCAATATGATCATTTTCGCGCAGCAAAACGTGATTTCCGATCCGCCGTTTACCCGGCTCGACCTGCTCAGTTGCCGCAACCTGCTGATTTATCTGAGCGCCAAGCTGCAGCAGCAATTGATTCCGCTGTTTCACTATGCGCTGAAGCCGGGCGGCCACCTGATCCTGGGCAACGCCGATACACCGGGCCAATTCTCCGACCTGTTTGCCGTGCTGGCGCCCGGCAGTCGGATCTATAAACGGCTGCAGAGCACGCCACAGCGCCGGCTGCTCTATTTCCCCAACCGGGTCGCGCTGGCCGCGCCTGCCATTCCGTATGAAACGAGACCTGCGACGATGAACAGCAACCTGCAAATGCAAGTGGAGCAGCAACTGCTCAAGCACCATTCCCCGGCCTCGGTGCTGATCAGCAAAGACGGCGACATCTTGTATATCCACGGGCGCACCGGCGCCTTCCTGGAGCCGGCGGCGGGCAAGGCCAACTGGAATATCCACGCCATGGCGCGCGAGCCGCTGCGCTATGAACTCGATGACTTGCTGCGCCGCGCGCTCCAGAGTGATGGCCAGACCTTGCAGCGGGCCGTGTTGGTCCTCGATGGCGGCGGGCAGTCGCGGCAACTGGAAATGACGGCGCAGCCGCTGCGCGCGGAGGATGGCTTGCAGGAAACGCTGTTGCTGACGTTTACCACCTCGGCACTGCCGGAAAACAGTCAGCGCGACCATCCCGTCAGCCCGGGTGTGGCGGAGCTGGAGCAGCAACTGATGCAGGCGCGCCTGGAACTGCGGGCGATGCGCGAAGAGATGCAGACCTCGCGCGAAGAACTACGCTCCGCCAATGAAGAGCTGCAATCGACCAACGAGGAGTTGCAGTCGGCCAACGAGGAACTGACCACGTCCAAAGAAGAAATGCAGTCGCTGAACGAAGAATTGTATACACTGAATGCGGAATTGCAGGCCAAGGTGGACGATTTGTCGCAGGTAAACAGCGACATGAAAAACTTGCTGAACAGTACCGACATCGCCACGATTTTCCTCGACAACGCGCTGCACATTCGTCGCTTCACGACGCCGGCCACCCAGCTCTACAAGCTGATCGCCAGCGACGTGCAACGGCCGTTGTCGGACATCGTCAATGATCTCGAGTATCCGGAGCTGGAACGTGATGCGCTGGAAGTGTTGCGCACGTTGATGTTCAGTGAAAAACAGGTGGCGGCCCGCGACGGTCGCTGGTTTACCGTGCGCATCATGCCGTACCGGACCACGGACAACGTGATTGACGGTGTGGTGCTGACCTTCATCAACATCACCGAAGCGAAGCGCATGGAAGCGCAATTGCAGGCATTACAGGGCGGGAAGTGATATGCGGACGGCATGGGCTGGATTGCGGGAGCAGGCGGAGTGCAGGGTGGGCGCGGCGCCGGTTGGCGACGACAGTACCGACGTGCTGCGCCAGCGCCACGAACTGGAAGTCATGCAGATCGAATTGGAAATCCAATCTGAAGCCCTGTCCGAATTGCAGGCGCGCCATGCGCGGACACAGCAGGAGCTCGAGCGCGACCAGCGCCTGATGGGCTACCTGTTGCGCGAGCGCGAGCTTGAACGCCAGCGGCTGGCGCGGGAAATCCACGATGACCTGGCGCAAAACCTGCTGGCGCTGCGCATCGATGTGGTGGCGTTTGGCGCGCGCACGGCCGGCGCCCATGGCCGCCTGCATGAACGCGCCGAACAGGTGCTGGGCCATGTCGATGTGGCGATCCGCAACGCGCGCGGCATGATCAATGCGCTGCATCCGCCGGTGCTGGAACTGGGGCTGGTGGCCGCCATCGAATGGCTGACCGGCTGCTTTCGCAAGGAGTCGCGGCTCGGGTGTACCGTGCAGATGCCGGACGAAGCCAGCTGCGCGGTGATTGCGCCCGCCCGGGAAGTGGCTTTGTTCCGCATGCTGCGCGAAGCGCTGGCCAATGTGCGGCGCCACGCGCACGCCACCACGGTCCAGGTTGCGCTGGGCATCGAAGATGGCTGGGTCACCTTGTCGGTGGTGGACAATGGCATCGGCATCGCGCCGGGCGTGCGCGGCAAGCCGGGCGCTTATGGCTTGCAGGTGATCGCGGAGTGCCTGGTTGAAATCGGTGGTGAATTGATGCTGGACCCGTATGTGCCCGGGCAGGGCGCCCGCCTCGTGATGCGCATGCCGCTGGTGCCGCCGTTGTCCTGAGTTCGGGCCTGGCCGCCGGCCTGGAATGGTCTATACTGCCGGGGCATCACTTTCCGGAGACCCGAATTGTATAAATTGCTAGTCCTCCCGGCCGCTCTGCTGGCCGTGTCGGGCGCTACCCGCGCCGACGAAGGGCAATGGCAGCCGCACCAGCTGCTGCAGCTCAAAGCTGAACTCAAGAAAACCGGCATCGCCATTCCCGCTGAAAAGCTGGCCGACCTGTCGAAACACCCGATGAGCGCCATCGTATCGACCGATGGCTGTTCCGCCTCGTTCGTGTCGCCCGACGGCCTGGTGGTGACCAATCACCACTGCGCCTATGACGCGATCCAGCGCAATTCCACGCCGGAACACAATTACATCGCCAACGGTTTCCTGGCCAAGACCCGCGCCGCCGAGCTGCCGGGCGGCCCCAACCTGCGCGTCTATGTGACCGACAAGGTGGAAGACGTCAGCGCCCGCGTACTCAAGGGCCTCGACGCGATGTCGGGCCGTCAGCGCCATGAAGAAGCGCAAAAGCGCATCAAGGCACTGATCGCCGAATGTGAAACCGACAAGATGTACCGCTGTTCCGTACCGAGCTTCCACCGCGGCGCCGAGTACTACCGGATTCGCCAGATGATGATCCGCGACGTGCGCCTGGTGTATGCGCCGTCCGACAAGATCGGCAATTACGGCGGCGATATCGACAACTATGAATGGCCGCGCCACACCGGCGATTACTCGTTCCTGCGCGCCTATGTCGGCAAGGATGGCCGTCCGGCCGATCCGTCGCCGGACAACGTGCCGTACCAGTCGAAGGACTTCCTGGTGGTGTCGGCCGAAGGCTTGAAGGCCGGTGACGCGATCCTGCTGGCCGGCTACCCGGGCCGCACCAGCCGCTACAAGCTGCCGGTGGAAATCCGCTACGCGCGCGACCACGCGTATCCGCTGCAGGTGGCCGAATACCAGGCCGACCTGGACACCATTGCTGGCGCCACCAAAGGCGACAACGCCGCTGATGTGCGCTACGCCAGCGTGGTCAAGAGCATCAACAACCGGATGAAGAAAACCCAGGGCTTGCTGGACGGCTTTGCCCGCAAGGACCTGGCCGCCATCAAGGATGGCCAGGACAAGGACTTCCGCGCCTGGTATGCGCAGCAGCCGAAACAGTCCGGCGCAATGCTGGCCGAACTCGATGCCGCGATTGCCGCCGACATGGCGCTGTCGAACGAGGAATTCGCCTACACCGTCGCCACCAACAGCGATTTGTTCAAGAGCGCCCGCACGCTGTACCGCCTGGCGCTGGAAAAGCAAAAGCCGGACGCGCAGCGCAAGGCCGGCTTCCAGCAGCGCGACCTGTCGTTCATCAAGGGCCGTCTGACGCGCCTGGAGCAGTCGTATGACGCGAAAGTCGACCAGGCCCGCTATGCGGCCGGTCTGGCGCGCTATGCGAAACTGGCGGCCGCCACCCGTCCGCAAAGCCTCGACGCGTTGCTGCCGTCCGCATCGGATGTCGCCGCGCTGTACCAGCAATCGACGCTGGGCGATACCGCGCGGCGCGTGGCGCTGATGGAACAGGATGCCGCCGCCTTTGCCGCTTCCGATGACGCCTTCATCAAGCTGGCGGTGAAGCTGCATGCAATCGGCATGGCGCTCGAAGAGCGCCGCATGGAAGTCGACGGCAACCTCGAACGCATCGTGCCGCAATACATGGCGGCCGTGATCGGGTGGAAAAAATCGCAGGGCAAGCCGGTCTACCCGGACGCCAATTCGACCTTGCGCGTGACCTATGGCACGGTGGCGCCGTATTCGCCGAAAGATGGCGTGACCAAGGGCCCGTTCACCACCGTGCAAGGGATCCTGGAAAAGCACACCGGCAAGGAGCCGTTCGTGGCGCCGCAGGGCTTGATCGACGCGGTCAACGCCAAGCGTTATGGCCAGTTCAAGGACCCGGTACTGGGCACCGTGCCGGTCAATTTCCTGTCCAGCGCGGACACCACCGGCGGCAACTCCGGTTCGGCCGTGATGAACAAGAACGGCGAACTGATTGGCCTCAATTTCGATTCCACCTATGAATCGATCACCAAGGACTGGTATTTCGACACCGCCATCACGCGTGCGATCCACCTTGATATCCGCTATATGCTGTGGGTGATGAAGGAAGTCGACCACGCCGATAACGTGCTTAAGGAAATGACCATCAAGTATCCGAAGCGCTGAGTTGGTATGGCGTAGTGTGTGAAACGGCGGCCCTTGTGGCCGCCGTTTTCCTTATAATTGCAGCTTACTATGAATGAATCCATCTCCCTGCTCGGCCTGCTGACCACGACGCCGCTAGAACTGCTGTCCTTTGTGCTGTCGGTGGCGACAGTGCTGCTCAATATCCGCCAGAACCACTGGGCCTGGCTGTTTGCCATCCTGTCATCGGCCACCTATGGCGTGGTGTTTGCGGGCGCCAAGCTGTATGGCGACATGGCGCTGCAACTGGTGTTCATCAGCGTCTCGTTCTGGGGCTGGTACCAGTGGCTGCACGGCAGTAGCGCGCACGATAAACTGGCGGTGACGGAACTGGACCGGCGCGGCATCCTGTGGTCGGCCGTCGGCTGGCTGGCCGGTTTTGTTGCGCTGGCCTGGTTCCTCAAGCGCTTTACCGATACCGACGTGCCGCACATGGATGGTTTCCTGACGGCGGGCAGCCTGGTGGGGCAGGTACTGTTGTCGCGCAAAAAAGTCGAGAACTGGATCGTCTGGATTATGGTCGACATCATTTATGTCGCGCTGTATGTCCACAAGCATTTGATCCTGACGGCCGTGCTGTATGGCTTGTTCGTGCTGATGGCGGTGGCCGGACTGCTGGCGTGGAAGCGCGCGGCGGAAGGGGCGGGCGACGCCAGCGACGCGGTGGTGCTGAAATGACCCGGCGCGTGGCCATCGTGGGCGCGGCGTCGGCCGGCAAGTCTACCCTGGCCGCGCGCCTGGCGGCGCACTATGGCACCGTCTGGGTGCCGGAATACCTGCGCGAATTCGTCGAGACGCAAGGCCGCATGCCGGCCGCCGACGACCAGATCGTGATTGCCCGCACCCAGGCCGCACGCGAGCAGGCCGCGCTGGCGCAGGCGTGCGGTTATCTGTTTTGCGACACCACGCCGTTGATGACGGCGGTCTACAGCCGTCATTATTTCGGCGGTATCGATGACGAGCTGGAACAACTGGTGCGGCGCTGCCGCTACGACATCACGCTGGTGTGCGCCTCCGATATCCCATGGGAGCCTGATGGCATGCGCGAAACGCTGGACCAATGCGGCGTGATTGCCGGCTTGCTGTTCGAAGAGCTGGAGCGGCGCAATATTCCCTATACGCTGGTGGCGGGCGATGCCGCGCAGCGCCTGCTAAAAGCCGAGCAGGCACTGGGCAAGCCTGCTACATTAAGGACATGACTAGAACACTCCTTGCAGCCATCATGCTTGTTGCCGGCTTGCCCTGCGCGCAGGCGGCGACCGGGTATTACCTGGTGTCCGTGTATGACGTCGAAGGCCAGCATGGCATCGATTACAAATACTGGAATGCGGACTACACCAATGGGTCCAGCCGCTCGTCGCCGGAAATCGGCTACAGCCTCGGCGTGACCTCGCGCTGGTACACGGAACTCAATGCCGTGTGGTTCCGCGAGCATGGCGGCGACGGCAACGCGCTGTCGTCCGTCAACTGGCAAAACGATGTGCTGCTGACCCAGGGCCAGTATGCGGTCGATGTGGCGCTGCATACCGATATCCAGCGTAGCACGGCCAAGCCGCATGTCACCAGCCTGGAAATCGGCCCGGTCTTGCAGACCGAGTATTACCGCACCCAGTTCAACGCCAACCTGTTCCTGCAGCGCGACCTGCACGGCAAGGATGGGGCGCAGACGCAGTTGGTCTATCAGTGGCAAGTGAAACAGCGCTGGAAAAGCTGGTTGCAGCCGGGTGTGCAGGGCTTTGGCGAGGTCGGAAAATGGAATGACTGGCTGCCGCGCCAGCGGCAATCGCACCGGGCCGGGCCTGCCGTGTTTGGCGGCGTCGACGTCGGGCCGGGCCAGGAAATCAAGTATGAAGCGGCCTGGCTGATTGGTAAAAACTCCGCGCGCAGCGCGCAGAGTTTTACGTTACGGGTGCAGTACCTGTTCAGGTAACCTGACAGGTACTGTCGCCACCCGGTTTAGAAGTCGACCTGTGCCGACAGTTTATAGGCGCGGTCGCCGCCCGGGAACAGGTAGCCGCCCAAATCCGGCGTCACGTCGCGCCAGTAAAACTTGTTGGTGGCGTTGCGCACGGTGGCGCGCAGCACGGTCTTCACGTCGCCCACTTTGATCGCATACGAGGCACCCAGGTTCAGCACGCTGTAGCCTGGGACGAACACGGTGTTGGTGTTATCGAAGGCCTTGCGGCTGGCGTATTGCCAGTTCGCGTTCAGCTTCAGGCCTGCGATTTGCGGCAACGCATATTCGGCCCACAGCGAGGTCTTGAACTTCGGCACGTTGGTTACGCGCTTGCCATCCATGGAGGCAACGCCGGTGCCGCTTTGCTCGGTGTCCAGCGCCATGGCGGTGAACCACAGTTGCAGGTCGCGCGTCACTTGGCCATTGGCACGCAATTCCAGGCCGCGGTGCTGGCGCTCGCCGCCGCGCACGAATGTGCTGGATGCATCGATGTAATCGAGGCCCTTGCGGATCTGGAAGACCGCCATCGCCAGGCTGACCTCTTCGCCTATATCCGCCTTCACGCCCAGCTCCACCTGCTTCGACACGGATGGCGCCAGTGCGCGGCCGGCGTTGGTGGTTTTCATTGGCGCCACGTCGCCATATTCCAGGCCCTTGGCCCAGCTGGCGTACGCGCTGGCGTTGGCCTTCGGCGCAAACACCAGCGACACGTTCGGCAACAGGAACGATTCGTCCACGGGCGCCACATCGACTTCGCTGCGCTTGAGCTGCGCGCTGCGCACACCGGCATGCAATTTCAGCTTGTCGGTCAGGCCCACCACGTCCTGCACGAACACGGCTTGTTCGCGGTCCGAACGGCGTTCCGATACCGGGCCGCTGGTGCCGCGCGCCGGTTTGACGTTGACCGGCGCGGTCAGGTTGCTGGTGCCGGCGTAATCGTACAGGTAGTCGCCCCATTTTTCGCTGTTCTTGAACCACGACCAGCCGACCGTCAGCGCGTGTCGCATGGCGCCGGTGGCGAACTTGCCCTGCACCATGGCTTGCATTGCCTGTGGCGATTTGCGCTCGCCCAAGCTCTGGTAATCGTAGACATCGAAGTCGCCATTGCCGCAGAAGCCCGGATACAGGTTTTGCGCGCTGCAGCCATAAGGGAAGGCGGTGTAATCGTCACGCTTGAACGCATGGCGGTTGGCCGAGACGGTGGCGCTCCAGTCCTGGTTCAGTTGCAGCAGCAGGCGCGCGCCGATATTGCTGCTCTCGGTGGTGACCGGCTTGCTCCATGGTTGGGCATTCAATTGCAGGTCGGCCGGCACGCGCGGGAACGTGGCGTTGTTGATCAGCTGGAAGCCGGGCGCCGTCACCTGCGCTTTTTTCTGGTAATCGCCATCGATTTGCAGCAGCGCGTCGGGCGTGATTTGCCAGTCGAAGGCGCCGGACACGAAGTTGCGGTGGCCGTCCGAGCCCTTGATGTAGGAGCGCAGGCGCTCGCCGGCCACGTTGATGCGGTAGCCGAAGCGGCTGTCGTCGAAACGGCCGCCCAGGTCCACGTGGCCCAGCAGCGTGCCGCGTTCGCTCGCTTCCAGCGTCACGCTGCGCAGCGTCTTCGAGGTCGGGCGCTTGGTCACGTAATTGACCACGCCGCCCGGCGCCGCGACGCCGGCCTGCATGCCGGCCAGGCCTTTCAGCACTTCGATGGCTTCCTTGTTTTCCAGCGGAATCTGGGTGTCGCCGGCAATCGCCAGGCCATCCTTGCGGTAGCTGTTGGCGTTGTTGAGCTTGAAGCCGCGGATCGAGAATTGCTCGGCATAGCCGACCGCGTTATACGCGTCGCTGATGCTGGCGTCGAATTTCGCCGCATCAGTGGTGGTGCGGATATTCAATTCCTGCATTTTTTCACGGTCCAGCACATTGATCGACGCGGGCGTCAGCAACAGCGGGATGTCGGCAAAGCCGCCGATGGCGGCATGGGTGCCGGCCGGCTTGCTGCCGGTGATGACCACCTCGGTCATGGTTTGCTGCGCAAGAGCAGGGGCGGCAAAAGCCTGGGCGATCGCCAGTGCGGCGGCGGTGACTGCGAATTCTGGTTTGAACATAGTGGCTCTTAAAACGTGGGAGCCAGCGGAGGAGAGCAAACGGCGGGAGGGGATCGGCGCGACGCTTTCCTTCGCTGGCATTATCCAGATCAGGTACGGAGGGTATCTCTCACCCGGACATGTTGTGGACGTCCAGGACCCCTAGCGAAGCGGCGAGTGTAACATAAGGCGCCGCCGGGCGCCTGACGGGGCCGCCATAACGGGTATGGCGGCAGCCCGGCTGACAGTGTCGGCTACAGGCTCAGTTGCAGCGCCGCGCGGCTGGCGTCGGCATCGATGTCGCGCTGCTCGCCCAGCTTGACCATGCGCTGCTCGACCAGCCGCGCCACCACGGCGTCGATCGCCTCCTGGCCCAGGCCATAGCCGGACAGGCGGGTGGCCACGCCCATCTGCTCGAAGAAAGCACGGGTGCGCTCGATGGCGGCGGCGATGCGTTCTGCCTCGCTGCCCTCGGTGATCTGCCACACGCGCGCCGCGTATTGCAACAGCTTGGCGCGCTTGGCGTCCTGCCGCACGGTGAGGATGCCGGGCAGTACCACCGCCAGCGTTTGCGCATGGTCGAGTCCATACAGGGCCGTCAATTCATGGCCGATCATGTGGGTCGACCAGTCTTGCGGCACGCCCACGCCAATAATGCCGTTCAGCGCCATCGTCGCGCACCACATGATGTTGGCGCGCACCGCCAGGTTGTCCGGTTCGGCCAGCGTGCGCGGACCCTGTTCAATCAGGGTTTGCAGGATGCCCTCGGCCCAGCGGTCCTGCAGCGGCGCATCAACCGGATAGGTCATGTACTGTTCCATCGTGTGCACGAAGGCGTCGACCACGCCGTTGCCGACCTGGCGCAGCGGCAAGGTGAAGGTTTTCGACGGGTCCAGCACGGAGAATTTCGGGAACACGGCGCGGTGCATAAAGGCGCGCTTTTGCTGCGTGCTGGCGCGCGTGACGACGCTGGCCGCATTCATTTCGGAGCCGGTGGCCGGCAAGGTCAGCACGGCGCCGAACGGCATGGCGGCGTGGATGGTCTTGCCGCCTTTTTCCAGGATCAGCCACGGATCGCCGTCATGCAGCGCCGCCGCCGCGACAAACTTGGTGCCGTCGATGACGGACCCGCCGCCCACCGCCAGCAGGAAATCAATCTGTTCCGCCTTGACGATCTCGACCGCCTTCATCAAGGTTTCAAAATGCGGGTTGGGCTCGATGCCGGCAAATTCGATGACGGTGTGACCGGACAGCGCGGCCTTGACTTCATCATAGACGCCGTTGCGCTTGATGCTGCCGCCGCCATACAGCATCAGCACGCGCGCGCCGGCCGGCACCAGCGGCGTGATGGCCGCGATCTGGCCCGCGCCAAACAGGATCTGGGTCGGATTATAGAAATCAAAATTGAACAAGGCTGGCTCCCGGTTGTATCACGTTGAAGGCAGCCATTATCGCGCAGGCGGGGAAAATGTGCGCGCTACCAGTTATTCCGCCAGCGACACCACGTTCATCGGATGCACTTTGTGCACCACGCAGGCGTCGAGCTGCGCCGCCAGCGCATGCACGAAGGTAACGGTCTCGCCGTCGATGCCGGGGATGTACAGGTGGCGCGCCGTCCATTGCAGCGGCACCGCCTGGCCTGAACTGTGGCCCAGCCAGATCACCACATTGGCGCCATCGAGTTCGACGTCGCCGACCGTGATGTGGCAATCCAGACTGAGGTCGGGCAACTGGAAGTCATGTTGCCGCCGCACCAGGGCATTCCACTGGGCCAGCGTCACGGGCGGCGTGCGCACGATATACAGGTCGTCAAAATAGGGCATATCGCCATGATAGCCCGTTATGTTGCTCGTTATGTAGCCCGTTATGTTGCTCGTGATGGGCGCACTATGGGCGCGTCACTCAGGGCGGTGCACTCAGGCTTTGGGCGCGCCAGCCCGGCCAGCACGCGGCCGGCCACCAGCTCATTGTCTACCCATTGATAATCCTAAAACGCATGGCATCCTCCTTATTGGCCGCAATCGGGGGCTTGTTGCAGCATTTCTTGCTGCATCTGTTCCGGCGTCAGGTCGCGCTGGTGGGTGGCGATCGACCAGGTGTGGCTGAACGGGTCGGTGACCTGGCCATAGCGGTCGCCCCAGAACATGTCGGCCGCGCCCTCACACACGAGGTGCGGGGTGACAGTGGAAAAACCGGCGGGTATCGGTGCAACGTGGGTCATGGCACTCTCCTGGAACAGTGGGGGGATTACACTTTGGGCGCGTGGTGATAAAGACAAGTTCGGGCACCCATCCTGACACGACGTGCGGGCCAATGCCAGATCGACACGGCAGAAAAAAATATCAGTGGTTTTCTTGCGGCTGATGCATTTAGGTTGTACGATGACATACAACTTAGCAATAGCTGAAGTTTCCCCGCTGGAGACCGGGGAATTCGCCCACCAACACCATCAGAGTGAATCACCATGAATTTGAGCGAGCCCCCTGCAAGTCAGCAAGTCGTCGGCAAATACCGCTGGACCATTTGTGCGCTGCTGTTTTTTGCGACCACCGTCAATTACCTGGACCGCCAGGTATTGAGCCTGCTGGCGCCCGACCTGTCGAAGGAATTCGGCTGGTCCAATTCCGATTATGCCAACATCACGGCGGTATTCCAGTTCGTGTATGCGATTTCGATGCTGTTCGCGGGCCGCGTGGTGGACCGCATGGGCACCAAGCACGCCTACATCCTGGCCATCGTGGTGTGGTCGCTGGGTGCGGTGATGCACGCGTATTCGGTGCCGATGGGCGAGGGCGTGGCGGCCATGCTGGGCGCCTTCGGGATGGCGGCGGTGCCGGTGTCGATCGCCGGCTTCATGCTGTCGCGCGCCGTGCTGGCGGTCGGTGAGGCGGGTAATTTCCCGGCCGCCATCAAGGCCACGGCCGAATACTTCCCGAAGAAAGAGCGTTCGTTTGCCACCGGCATCTTCAATTCCGGCGCCAACGTGGGCGCCATCCTGGCGCCGCTGACGGTACCGTGGATCGCCCTGCACTGGGGCTGGCAATCGGCCTTTATCGTGATCGGCGTGGTGGGCTTCGTGTGGATGGCTTTCTGGCACGTGATGTTCGATACGCCGGAAAAGAAGCTGGGCGCGGCGGAACTGGCGTATGTGCGCAGCGATGCGCCGGTGCAGGCCACGCAAGCCACGCCAGGCGCGAAAGTGCCGTGGACCCGTCTGTTCGGCTACCGCCAGACCTGGGCCTTCGTGGCCGGCAAATTCCTGACCGACGGCGTGTGGTGGTTCTTCCTGTTCTGGTTGCCGAAATACCTGTCGGTGCAATATGGCATGGGCAAGGCCGACATCGTGTTGCCGCTGGCGGTGCTGTACAGCATGACCATGATCGGCAGTATCGGCGGCGGCTGGTTCCCCGC
This sequence comes from Burkholderiaceae bacterium, assembly GCA_019751755.1. Taxonomy (GTDB): domain Bacteria; phylum Pseudomonadota; class Gammaproteobacteria; order Burkholderiales; family Burkholderiaceae_D; genus Rugamonas. The sequence goes on from JAIENA010000322.1 coordinate 36,262, forward strand.
GTACTTCATGGGCAAGGGCATGGCGCCGTATGATGGCCGCATGCGCGCCATGCTGGTGATCGCGCTGTTCCCGCTGGTGGTGCTGCTGGCGCAGCCGCTCGGTTACATCAGCTACTGGGTACCGGTGCTGCTGATCGGCATCGGCGCCTCGGCGCACCAGGCCTGGTCGGCCAATATCTTCACCACCGTGTCGGACATGTTCCCGCAAAAGACGGTGGCGTCGGTGGTCGGCATCGGCGGCATGGCCGGCGGCCTGGGTGGCGTGCTGGTGTCGAAGCTGGGCGGTTGGCTGTTTGACTACTACGGCGCACAAAACCAGATCGCCACCGGCTACATGATTATGTTCTCGATCTGCGCGGTGGCGTACCTGATCGCCTGGGGCATCATGAAGACGCTGGTGCCGCGCCACAAGGAAATCACCGACCTGTAA
>JAIENA010000236.1 GCA_019751755.1 Burkholderiaceae bacterium
CGCCTGAAAGACATGGAAGCGCAAATCGAAGACGGTTCCGTTGAGAAGCTGTCGAAAAAAGAAGCGCTGATGTTCTCCCGCGAAATGGTCAAGCTGCAGAAGTCCATCGGCGGCATCAAGGACATGGGCGGCGTACCTGACGCGATCTTCGTGGTCGACGTTGGCTACCACAAAGGCGCGATCACCGAAGCCGCTAAACTGGGCATCCCAGTGATCGGCGTGGTCGACACCAACCACTCCCCAGAAGGCGTTAACTACGTCATTCCAGGCAACGATGACTCCTCGAAAGCGATCGCGCTGTACGCTCGCGGTGTTGCCGATGCAATCATCGAAGGCCGTGCCAATTCGGCTGCCGACGTTCTGGAAACGATCAAGGCCGCGTCGAGCGACGAGTTCGTGGAAGTCAGCGAGCAGGCTTAATTACTTGGTTTCTCATGTTTGGTCGTCAGACTGACATAGAGAACCAGTAAAATCAGTAGTTTAAAAGGGGTGGCTTGAGCTCCCCCTTTTTTTTAACGACAGCGTATGGCGCGGCTCGGAAGCAGGCGCTCCCGTAGCCCCATACTCCCTCACAGAATTACAGGAGAAATACATGGCAGCGATTACTGCAGCGATGGTAGGCGAACTGCGTGCGAAAACCGACGCACCAATGATGGAATGCAAAAAAGCTCTGACCGAAGCTGACGGCGACATGAACAAAGCAGAAGAAATTCTGCGCGTTAAGCTGGGCGGCAAAGCAGCCAAGGCATCGGCACGTATCACCGCCGAAGGCGTGGTGGCCGTCTACATCGCCGGCGGCGTTGGCGCCCTGGTGGAAGTGAACTCGGAAACCGACTTCGTTGCGAAAAACGACGATTTCCTGGCCCTGTCCAACACCGCCGCCAAACTGGCCGCGGAACAGAACCCGGCCGACGTGGCTGCCCTGTTGGCCCTGCCAACCGAATCCGGCCAGACCCTGGACGAAGTGCGTTCGGCCCTGGTGGGTAAAATCGGCGAAAACATGTCGATCCGCCGCTTCCAGCGTTTCGAAACCACCGCCAAGCTGGCGTCGTACCTGCACGGCACGAAAATCGGCGTGGTCGTTGAATTCGACGCCGCTGATGAGCAAGTGGGTAAAGACGTGGCAATGCACATTGCTGCAATGAAACCAGTTTCGCTGTCGGCCGACCAGGTGCCAGCCGAACTGATCGAAAAAGAGCGTTCGGTTGCTCAAGCCAAGGCTGACGAAGATGCCGCCAAAGCCGCTGCCGAAGGCAAGCCAGCCCAGTCGCCGGAAATCGTGGCCAAGCGCCTCGAAGGTTCGGTACAGAAGTACCTGAAAGAAGTGTCGCTGCTGAACCAGGCTTTCGTGAAAAACGACAAGCAATCGGTTGAGCAGATGCTGAAAGCCGCCAACGCCTCCGTGAAATCGTTCACGATGTACGTGGTGGGTGAAGGCATTGAAAAGAAAGTCGACGACTTCGCTGCTGAAGTGGCAGCGCAAATGGCCGCCAACAAGGCCTAAGCGTTAAATGAAAAACGGGCCGAGTGGCCCGTTTTTTTAAACATCGGCCAGCCATGCGCGGGCCGATGTGGCAGTATAGTTTCACCCGAATAAAAACCTACTTAGGAGCCCCAGCTCATGTCAAAACCAGCCTACAAGCGCGTCCTCCTCAAATTGTCCGGCGAAGCCCTGATGGGTGATGATCCTTACGGGATCAACCGCAGCACGATCGAACGCATGGTCGCCGACGTGGCCGAGGTCGCGAAGATGGGCGTGGAACTGGCAGTGGTGATCGGCGGCGGCAATATCTTCCGTGGTGTCGCCCCAGGCGCCCAGGGTATGGACCGCGCGACCGCGGACTACATGGGCATGCTGGCCACCGTGATGAATGCGCTGGCGCTGGCCGATGCCATGCGCCATGTGGGCGTGACCGCCCGCGTGATGTCCGCGATTTCCATCGAACAGGTGGTCGAGCCGTATGTGCGCCCGAAAGCACTGCAATACCTGGAAGAAGGTAAAGTGGTGGTGTTCGCCGCCGGTACCGGCAACCCGTTCTTCACCACCGATACCGCCGCAGCCCTGCGCGGTTCCGAAGTCAGCGCCGAAATCGTGCTGAAAGCCACCAAGGTGGACGGCATCTACACCGCCGACCCGAAAAAAGATCCAAACGCGACGCTGTACCATACGATCAGCTTCGATGAAGCCATCGCCAAGCACTTGCAAGTGATGGATGCGACCGCCTTTGCGCTGTGCCGCGACCAGAAACTGCCGATCAAAGTGTTCTCCATCACCAAGCCAGGCGCGCTGATGCGCGTGATTATGGGCGAGGATGAAGGTACACTGGTTCACGTTTAAGCGTTACCGCTTTAGTACCATTCATACCATTAACACCAATACTGCTAGACACAGGAGCAAGCAATGTCCGTAGCTGACGTTAAAAAGAACGCTCAGGATCGCATGGCCAAGTCCATCGAGACCCTGAAAGCCGACCTCGCCAAGGTTCGTACCGGCCGTGCCCACACCGGCCTGCTGGACCACGTGATGGTTGACTATTATGGCAGCCCGACGGCAATCAACCAGGTTGCCAACCTGACCCTGGTCGACGCGCGCACCATCGGCGTGGTGCCATTTGAAAAGAAAATGGGCGCCACCATCGAGAAAGCGATCCGCGACTCCGATCTGGGCCTGAACCCGTCGACCCAGGGCGACATGATCCGTGTGCCGACCCCGGCCCTGACGGAAGAGCGCCGCAAGGAAATGGTCAAGCTGGTCAAGAGCGAAGGCGAAGATGCCAAGATCGCCGTGCGTAACATCCGCCGCGACGGCAATGAATCGCTGAAAAAACTGGTCAAAGATAAAGCCATCTCGGAAGATGACGAGCGCCGTGGCGGTGACGACATCCAGAAGCTGACCGACAAGGCCATCGTCGACATCGACAAGCTGCTGCTCGAAAAAGAGAAGGAAATCATGACGGTGTGACCCGCATGGGTTACCGTAGGGCGGCTTTTACAAAGCCGCCATGCAAGCAGAGCGGCGGCGCAAGGGTGGGTTTGTAAAACCCGCCCTACGAGGCCGCTGTTTTCATTGAGTGTGACCTGTTTATAGAGTTCATGAAATATACGAGTTCGACCACTGCGGTGCCCGAAGCGCACAAGGTGCCACGCCATGTCGCCATCATTATGGATGGTAATGGCCGTTGGGCAACCAAGCGTTTTCTGCCGCGCGTTGCCGGCCACGTCAAAGGCGTCGAGACGGTGCGTACCGTGGTGGAGGCCTGCGTCAACCGGGGTGTGGAATATGTCACGCTGTTCGCGTTTAGTTCGGAAAACTGGCGTCGTCCGGAAGAAGAAGTATCGCTGCTGCTGCGCCTGTTCGTGACTGCGCTGGAGCGCGAAGTCGCGAAAATGCACGCCAATAACATCCGCCTGAAAGTCGTTGGCGACCTGTCGCGCTTCAATGACAAGCTGCGCCAGATGATTGCCCAGGCTGAGCGTAAAACCGCCAACAATACCGGCCTGACCGTGACCGTCTGCGCCAACTATGGCGGCCGCTGGGACATCATGCAGGCGATCGGCAAGATGGTGGCGGCCCATCCGGGCGCCACGGACTTCCCGGAAGAGCAACTGGCGCCCCATCTGGCGATGGCCTATGCGCCGGAACCGGACCTGTTTATCCGCACCGGCGGCGAAGAACGCATTTCCAACTTCCTGCTGTGGCAGCTCGCCTACACGGAGCTGTATTTCACCGACACCTTCTGGCCCGATTTCAATGTCGAACAATTCGACAAAGCCATCGCGTCGTACCAACACCGTGAACGCCGTTTCGGCCGCACCGGTGATCAATTGGCGGAAAAGACCAACTAATGCTGAAAACCCGGATCATCACCGCTGTCATCCTGCTGGCGGTATTGCTGCCCGTATTGTTTTTCAATTATGCGCCGGCCTTCAGCGCCGTGGTGCTGGCCTTCCTCGGCGCCGCCCTGTGGGAAGCGTCGCGCCTGTTCAAAGCGCCCCGGCCGTGGCTCAACGCGCTGGCGCTGACCGCGGCGTTCGGCTATACCTTCCTGCTGCGCGACATGAACGCATCGGCCAACTTCTGGCTGGCGTTGGGCGTGATGTTCTGGGTCATGCGCTTTGCGCCGGCACTGAAACTGGGCTTGCCGCCAATCGACAGCAAGGGCAGTCAGATGCTGGGTTTCCTGTACTGCATCTCGCTGATTTCCTGCTTTGCCGCGATTGTCGTGCTGTTCCGCCATTCGGCGGCGTACCTGCTGTCGGTCATGGCCATTGTGTGGGTGGCCGATATCGGCGCCTATTTCTCCGGTAAAGCTTTTGGCAAGCGCAAGCTGGCGCCATCGATTTCCCCCGGAAAATCGTGGGAAGGCGCGATTGGCGGCGGCATTGCCGTGCTGTTGCTGTCGGTGGCCACGATCGTGTTGAGTGGCGGCGCGCCGTGGCTGCAGGATACTTTTGCCGTGCAACTGCAAGCCCACAAGGGCTGGTTCATGACGGTGCTGCTGCTGGTGCTGATCACCGCCGCCAGCGTGATTGGCGATTTGTTTGAATCGATGCTCAAGCGCCGCGCCGGCATGAAGGACAGCAGCAACCTGCTGCCTGGCCATGGCGGTGTGCTGGACCGTATCGATGCGCTGGTGCCGGTGCTGCCGATGGCGGCGCTGATCACCGCGTGGATGTCTTGAAGGAATACCCCATGCAACGCATTACCATTCTTGGCGCTACCGGTTCGATCGGGGTCTCCACCCTGGACGTGCTGGCGCGTCACCCCGACCGTTATTCCGTGTATGCACTGTCGGCCCACAGCCGGGTAGAGGAATTGGCGGCGCAGTGTGCGCAGTTCAAGCCGGCGCGGGCCGTGGTCGGTAGCGCCGCCGCCGCCGCGCAACTGCAGGAACTGTTGCGCGCCCAGGGCTTGCGTACCGAAGTGGAATATGGCGAGCAGGCGCTGTGCGCGATTGCCAGCGCGGCCGAGACCGATACCGTGATGGCGGCCATCGTCGGCGCGGCCGGCCTGGCGCCGACCCTGGCGGCCGCCCGCGCCGGCAAGAAAGTGCTGTTGGCGAACAAGGAAGCGCTGGTGATGTCGGGCCAACTGTTTATGGACACGGTGCGTGACCATGGCGCGACCTTGCTGCCGATCGACTCCGAACACAACGCCATCTTCCAGTGCCTGCCGCACGGCTATGGCCGGGTGCCGGCCGCCGCTGGTGTCACCAAGATTTTGCTGACCGCGTCCGGCGGCCCGTTCCTCAAGCGCGACGTGGCGACGTTGGAACACGTGACGCCGGATGAGGCGTGCAAGCATCCGAAGTGGGTGATGGGCCGCAAGATTTCGGTCGATTCCGCCACCATGATGAACAAGGGCCTGGAGGTGATCGAGGCACACTGGCTGTTCGGCACCCCGGCCGAGCAGATCGAAGTGGTGATCCACCCGCAATCGGTGATCCACTCGATGGTGTCCTACAACGACGGCTCCGTGTTGGCGGAACTGGGCAACCCGGACATGCGCACCCCGATCGCCCATGCGCTGGCCTACCCGGAGCGGATTGCCTCCGGCGTGGCGCAACTCGATATCGCGCAAATCGGCACGCTGCAATTCGAGCGTCCCGATTTCACCCGCTTCCCCTGTCTGGCGCTGGCCTTCGATGCGCTGCGTGCGGGCGGCACGGCGCCGGCCCTGCTGAACGCCGCCAACGAAGTGGCGGTGGCGGCCTTCCTGGACCTGCGCATCGGCTTCCGCCAGATCGACCGCGTGATCGCGCACGTGATGGACACCTTGCCGCACGGCGAGGCCGGCAGCATCGAGCACGTCATGGCGCAGGACGCCGCGGCGCGCGCGGCGGCTGAACACCTCATCGCCGGTCTGGCGCAACGCTGAGTCCGACGCCATGAACCTGCTGCAGACCCTCATCGCCTTCGCCGTCGCGCTGGGCACCCTGATCATCTTCCATGAGCTGGGCCATTACCTGGTGGCGCGCTGGTGCGGCGTCAAGGTGCTGCGCTTTTCCGTCGGCATGGGCAAGGTCGTGTGGTCGCGCAAGTTCGGTGCCGACCAGACCGAATGGGCGGTGTCGGCCCTGCCGCTGGGCGGCTACGTGAAAATGCTCGATAGCCGCGATTGCGACCTCAAGGACTTGTCGGAGCAGGACCTGGCGCGCGAATTCACGCGCCAGAGCGTGTGGAAGCGGATCGCCATCGTGGCCGCCGGCCCGCTCGCCAACTTCCTGCTGGCCATTGCGCTGTTTGCGGGTCTGTACATGGTGGGGGTGGCCGAACCGGCTGCCAAGGTGGCGCCGCCCGCCGTCAGCTCACCGGCCGGGATCGCCGGCCTGCGCGGCGGCGACCTGGTCACCGCCATCAACGGTGAGCGCGTGCGGGTCTGGTCGGAGGTGCGCTGGCACCTGATCCAGGCCGTCATCGACAAGCGTGGCGCCACCCTCGAGATCGAACGCCCGGGTAGTGGACGCCAGTCGCTGACCCTGCATGCCGATGCGCTGACGGGCATGGACATGGAGTCCGACGTGGCCGCGAAACTCGGGATCGCGCTGGCGCGTCCGCCGGCCAGGCTGGGCGAGGTCATGCCTGGCAGCGCCGCGGAAAAAGCCGGACTGCACCACGGCGACCTGATCGTCGCCATCGATGGCCAGCCGGTGTCGGACTGGATCGCCTTCACCACGGCGGTGCGCGCCGCCGGCGGCAAGCTGCTGCTGTTCGCGGTCGAGCGCGGCGGCCACGTGATCGACATGCCGGTGACGCCGGATGTGGACCGTAAAGGATCTGTAACAGTCGGTAAGATCGGCGCGTACGTCGCGGCGCCGACGGATATGATCGAAGTCCAGGCCGGCCCGGTGGAGGCGGTTGTCAAGGGGGCGGTCAAAGTATGGGAAACCAGTGTCATGACGGTCAAGATGATCGGCAAGATGCTGGTGGGCGAAGTGTCGTGGAAAAACGTGACGGGTCCGATCACCATTGCCGACTATGCGGGACAAACCGCGCGCATCGGCATGGCCAGCTATATCGGCTTTATTGCGTTCATCAGCATCAGCCTCGGTGTTATGAATTTGCTGCCGATTCCCGTTCTGGATGGGGGACTTTTACTGTATTATTCGCTGGAAGTTTTGACCGGGCGCCCATTGCCTGAACGCGTAGGCGATATAGCCCAGCGTATCGGTGTGGGATTACTGGTTACCTTAATGGCGCTGGCCGTATTTAACGACGTCGTGCGACTCCTCTAATCAGGCGGCGCGCACGGCGTTATTAGTTTTTGCGACGTCAACCGAAGAATTTGAATCACTGATTTTTGCCGATGAAATTACATTCCGAACGTTTTGCTTTGCCATCTTTTCGCCGCAGCTTGATCGGCGCCGCTGTCCTGGCGGCATGCTCCGGCAGTGCTTTTGCCATTAACCCGTTTACCGTCAAGGACATTCGTGTCGAAGGCATCCAGCGTACGGAAGCGGGCACCGTGTTCAGCTACCTGCCGGTACGCGTGGGCGAAACCTTCGATGACAGCAAGAGCGTTTCCACCATCAAGGCCCTGTACGCCACGGGCATCTTCAAGGACGTGCGCCTGGAAAAAGATGGCGACGTACTGGTTGTGATCGTGGAGGAACGTCCCGCCATCTCCAAGGTGGACTTCACGGGCACCAAGGAATTCGAGAAAGACACGCTGATCAAAGCGCTGAAAGATATCGGCGTGGGCGAGACCAAGACCTTCGACAAGGCGTCGGTCGACCGCGCCGAGCAGGAATTGAAACGCCAGTACTTGTCGCGTGGCCTGTATGGCGTCAAAGTCACCACCACCGTCACGCCGATCGAGCGTAACCGCGTCAATATCGTGTTCGCGGTGGACGAGGGCGAGATCGCCAAGATCAAGCAGATCAATATCATTGGCAACAAGGTGTTCTCCGACAGTGAACTGCGCGACCAGATCGCGCTCAATACCGGCGGTTGGTTCAGCTGGTACACCAAGGCCAATCAGTATTCCAAGACCAAGTTGACGGGTGACCTGGAATCGCTGAAATCGTATTACCTCAATCGCGGCTACATCGAAATGCAGGTCGATTCGACCCAGGTTTCCATCACGCCCGACAAAAAAGACATCTACATCACCATCAACATCACCGAGGGTGAAAAGTACAAGGTGTCGGACGTCAAGTTCGAAGGCGAGATGTTTGGTCGCGAAGACGAATTGCGTAGCCTGGTGTTGCTGCGCAAGGGCGAAACCTATTCCGGCGAGCGCCTGACCGCCACCAATAAACTGATTTCCGACCGCCTCGGCAACTTCGGCTACGCGTTTGCCAACGTCAATGCGAATCCGGAAATAAACCGTGACAAGCGCGAAGTCGCGTTCACGTTCTTTATCGATCCGGGCAAGCGTGTCTACGTGCGCCACATGAATATCGCTGGTAACACCACCACCCGCGATGAAGTGATCCGCCGCGAATTCCGCCAGTTCGAGTCGTCGTGGTATGACGCCAACAAGATCAAGCTGACGCGCGACCGCGTCGATCGCACCGGCTTCTTCAAGGAAGTCACGATCGATACGCCGGAAGCGCAAGGCACGTCCGACCAGGTTGATGTGCAGCTGACGGTGACGGAAAAACCAACCGGTAACTTCCAGATCGGCGGCGCCTTCTCGCAGGCCGAGAAGTTCACCTTTAATGCGTCGATCCAGCAAGCCAACTTTGCCGGTTCGGGCAATACGGTCGGCATCAACCTGAACACCAGTAAGTACAGCCGCACGATTGAATTCTCGAACACCAATCCGTATTACACGGATGATGGCGTGAGCCGCTCGTTCGACCTGTACCTGCGCACCATGAATCCGCCGGCGCTGAACCAGGGCTTCTATTCGATCAAGCAGCAGGGTGGCCGGATCAGTTGGGGCGTGCCGTTCTCGGAACTCGACACCGTGTTCTTTGGCGCCGGTCTGGAGCGCTCGCGCATCACCACCGACTACTCGTCGCCGGTGCTGTACAAGACCTATGTGACCAATGTGACCGGTAATATCGATGGGGTCGGCACCGCCACCACCACCGCCGTGCCACTGACGGCGGCCTGGGCGCGCGATTCGCGTGACTCGGCCATCACGCCGACCATGGGTATGTACCAGCGGATCAACCTGGAAACCGATTTCGTCGGCCGCTCGAAATATGTGCGGGCTGTCTACGAACACCAGTGGTACAAGCCGCTGCATCCGAAAATCACGCTGGCGCTGCGCGGCGAGATCGATTACGGCCACGGCCTGGCCGACAGCGCGTATCCGGTCTTTAAAAACTTCTATGCCGGTGGTATCGGTTCCGTGCGCGGCTACCTGAGCTCGTCGCTGGGTATTGTCGACCCGCGCTTCAATGACGCCCAGGGCGGCGCCTCGCGCCTGATCGGTAACGCGGAATTGCAAATGCCATTCCCGGGCTCCGGCCAGGACCGCAGCTTGCGCTGGTTCGGCTTCCTCGACGGTGGTCAGGTGTACCAGGAAGGCCAGAAGATGCGCGCCTCCGAACTGCGCTTCTCCGCCGGTCTGGGTCTGTCCTGGATTTCCCCGGTCGGTCCGCTGAAGTTGAGTTATGCTAAGCCTTTGAACGCCAAGCCGGGCGACCGCCTGGAACGCTTCCAGTTCCAGATGGGCACGGGCTTCTAATCTTTACTCGGAGAAACACGTTGAAGACTGCATCCGTACCCGCTCTGGCCGTCACCGCCATGCGCTCCGCTGCCATCGCCATGGCGATCGGTATGTGCGCGCTGGCGCCGGCCTACGCGCAGTCCAAGATTGCCTGGCTCAGTACTGAGCGCATTTATAACGAATCCCGCATGGCCAGGGCGGCCGGGGATCGGCTGGCCGAGGAATTCAGGTCGCGCGAACGCGCCGTGCAAGACTTGGCTGCCCGCCTGAAAGGCGCGGCGGAAAAGCTGGAAAAAGAATTGCCGTCCTTGGCAGAGCCCGAGCGCATCAAGCGCCAGCGCGAGTATTTCGAGCTGGACAAGGAATTCCAGCGCCGCCAGCGCGAATTCCGTGAAGATTTGAATCAGCGCACCAATGAAGAGCGCGCGATGATTTCCGACCGGGCCACACAGATCATCAAGCAGTTGGCCGCGACCGAAGGTTACGACATCGTGCTGCAGGACGCGGTGTGGGCCAGCCCGCGCATCGACATCACCGACAAGGTGCTGGCGGCGCTGGATAAGGGCAAATGAGCGGTAGATAAACTAACACAAGGATTACCCGATGGGCACTCGACTAGGAGAATTGGTCGAACGCCTGGGCGGACAGCTGGTGGGCGATGCGAACCTGGAAGTTTCCGGGATCGCGCCGCTGGCTGACGCCGGCGTTTCGCACATCAGCTTTCTCAGCAATAGCAAGTTCCGCACGCAGGCCGGCCAGTCACAGGCCGCCGCCCTGATCGTGTCGGAAAAAGATGATGAATACATCGCCGCCGTGTATCAAGGCGCGCGCATCGTTTGCAAGAATCCGTACGCCTACTTTGCCCGCGCGGCGCAGTATTTCGAGTCGCTGACGGCGATCGTCAAGCCGGCCGGGGTGCACCCGTCCGCCTTCATCGATCCGTCCGCGCAGATCGACCCCAGCGCCCATATCGGCCCCTTCGTTTCGGTGGAAGCAGGCGCCGTGATTGGCGCCGGCGTGGTGATCGAACATGGCTGCTTCATCGGGCGCGATGCCCAAATTGGCGCCGGCACGCATTTCTTTCCCAACGTCACGTTCCAGGCGCGCTGCAAGATCGGCCAGCGTGGCATCGTCCATTCCGGCGCGGTGATCGGCACCGACGGTTTCGGCTTCGCCAATGAAGGCGGGGTCTATATCCGTATTCCGCAGACCGGCCGCGTCATTATTGGCGACGACGTCGACATCGGCGCCTCGACCACTATCGACCGTGGCGCTCTGGCTGACACCATCATCGAAGATGGCGTCAAGCTCGATAACCAGATCCAGATCGGCCACAACTGCCGCATCGGCGCCCATACCGCGATGGCCGGCTGCGTCGGCGTTGCCGGTTCCGCCATCATCGGCAAGCATTGCACTTTTGGCGGCGCCGCCATGGTGCTGGGCCACTTGACCATCGTCGACGGCGTGCACGTGTCGTCCGGTTCGATGGTGTCGCGCTCGCTGATGGAGCCGGGCCAGTACACCGGCTTTTACCCGTTGGCGAAAAATGCGGACTGGGAGAAATCGGCCGCGATTGTTCGCAATTTGCCGGGAATGCGCGATAAAATCCGCGCGCTGGAAAAAAACAGCAAGACAGATAAATAAAACCGGCTTAATGAGATGACTACTGACATGACTACTGAGATGACTACTGAAACCAAAACGATGGACATTTGCGAGATCAAAGCCTACCTGCCGCACCGCTATCCGCTGCTGCTGGTGGACCGCGTGCTGCGCTTTGAAGAAAACAAATCCATCACGGCCATCAAGAATGTCACCGTCAATGAAGAATTCTTCAACGGCCACTTCCCGCACAAGCCGGTGATGCCGGGCGTACTGATGGTTGAAGCGCTGGCCCAGACCGCCGCGCTGCTGTCGTTTAAAACCATGGGCATCAAGCCGGACGAAAACTCGGTGGTGTATTTCGTCGGCATCGACAATACCCGCTTCAAGCGTCCGGTCGGTCCTGGCGACCAGCTGAAAATGGACGTGGAAATCCTGCGCGTATCGCGCGGTATCTGGAAATACAAGGCCACCGCCAGCGTCGACGGCCAAGTCGCGGTTGAAACCGAATTGATGTGCACCATCCGTAATGCAGCCGACGCGAGCAAAGCAGCGGGGCAGTAATGAGCAATATTCATCCCACCGCGATCGTCGACCCCAAGGCGCAGCTCGATAGCAGCGTCACGGTCGGCGCGTACTCCGTCATCGGCCCGAACGTGTCGATCGCGGCCGGCACCAAGGTCGGCCCGCACGTGGTGATTGACGGCTACACGACGATTGGCCGCGACAATGAACTGTTCCAGTTCTCGTCGATCGGTGCACCGCCGCAAGACAAGAAGTGGAAGGGCGAGCCGACCCGCCTGGAAATCGGCGACCGTAACACGATTCGGGAATTCTGCACCTTCAATACCGGCACGGTGCAGGACAAGGGCGTGACCAGGCTGGGGAACGACAACTGGATTTCGGCCTACGTACACCTGGCGCACGACTGCGTGGTGGGCAACCACACGATCTTCTCGAACAACGCGCAGATCGCCGGCCACGTCGAAATCGGCGACCACGTGATCATGAGCGGCTTCGCCAATGTGCACCAGTTCTGCAAGATTGGCGCCCACGCCTTTGTCGGCATGAGCACCAGCCTGACGCAGGACGTGCCGCCGTTTGTTTTGTTGAACGGCAATCCGGCCGCCGCCCACGGCGTCAATATCGAAGGTCTGAAACGCCGTGGTTTTACGCGGGAGCAGATCAATGCGATCCGCACCGCGTATAAAATCCTGTACCGTTCCGGGCTGACGCTGGAAGAGGCCAAGGCGGCCATGCTGGCGCAGGAACAGGCGTTGACGGAAGACGTCGCGCAGCACGCGCGCGCCATGCGTGAATTCCTCGAGTTGTCGACCCGTGGCATCGTCCGCTGATAGCGCCGCCGGTGGCGTCGCGATGACCGCTGCGATCAACGCCGCGGACCATGCCCGCGAGCGCGCCAAGATGGCGATCGCGCTGGCGGCAGGCGAGCCGTCCGGCGATGTGCTGGCGGCGCGTTTGCTGTCGGGCTTGCGGCCGCACTTGCCGGACGCGCGCTTCCACGGCATCGGCGGTCCCGCGATGGCGCAGTACGGCTTTGAGTCGCACTGGCCGATGGACAAGCTGACGGTGCGCGGCCTGCTGGCCGTGATTCCGCGTTACCGAGAGATCAAGGGCATCCAGAATGCGCTGCGCGACCAGTTGCTGGCCGAGCGGCCGGCCTGCTTTATCGGCGCCGATTATCCGGGCTTTAATCTTGGCCTGGAAATGCAGTTAAAAGCGGCCGGGATCCCGACCATCCACTATATCGGCCCGCAAATCTGGGCCTGGCGCGGTGGCCGCATCAAGAAAATCATCAAGGCCGTGTCGCACATGCTGGTGGTGTTCCCGTTTGAAGAGGAAATCTACCGCAAGGCCGGCGTGCCGGTCAGCTATGTTGGCCATCCGATGGCCGAGCTGGTGCCATTGGCCATCGACGAAGGCGCGGCGCGCCGTCAATTGGGGCTGCCGGAAGACGCCAATGTCGTCACGCTGATGCCGGGCAGCCGCATGTCGGAACTGAAGTACAACACGGCGGCCTTTGTCGGCGCCGCGAAATTGCTGCAAAAACGCGACCGTTCGCTGCGCTTCGTGGCGCCGATGGCCGGTGAGCGCCAGCGCCAGATGTTCTTGCAGATGGTGGCGCAGGCCGGCTTGCAGGATGTCGACATCACCTTGCTCGACGGCCAGTCGCATACCGCGATCGCCGCCGCCGACGCGGTGCTGGTGGCGTCTGGCACCGCGACGCTGGAAGTGGCGCTGCACAAGAAACCGATGGTAATTGCCTACAAGATGATGGCGCTGGAATGGCAGATTTTGCGCCACTTTGGCTATCAGCCCTGGATCGGCCTGCCGAACATCCTGGAGCGTGCCTTCGTGGTGCCGGAATTGCTGCAGGACGACGCCAACCCGCAACAGTTGGCCGACGCCATGTGGAAACAATTAACCGATGCGCCGCACCGTTTGCAACTGGCGGAGCGCTTCACGGCGATGCACCACAGCTTGCTGCGCAACAGTGCGCAAGAGAGCGCCGCGGCCGTGATGAAAGTGATTGGACAGTGATGACGACCCCGCAACCAGGCTTGTTTGACAACTTGCCCTATTCGCCCGACGCCATTATTTGCGGTGTCGATGAAGCGGGGCGCGGGCCATTGGCCGGCCCGGTGTTTGCCGCCGCCGTGATCCTCGATCCGGCGCGGCCGATCCCGGGCTTGCGCGACTCGAAAAAGCTGACCGAGGCCAGACGTGATGAACTGGCGCCGTTGATCCGCGCCCATGCGCTGGCGTGGGCCGTGGCCCAGGCGTCGGAAGCGGAAATCGACAAGATCAATATCTTGCAAGCGTCGATGCTGGCCATGCGCCGTGCCGTCGAAGCGTTGTCGGTGACGCCGACGCTGGCGCTGATCGATGGCAACCGCTGCCCGGTCATGAAAATCCAGGCCATCGCCATTATCGGCGGCGACGACAAGGAGGAAGCGATTTCCGCCGCGTCGATCCTGGCGAAAACCGCGCGTGACGCTGCCTTGGTGGAGTTGCACGCGCTGTATCCCGACTATGCGTTCGACCAGCACAAGGGCTATGGCACCGCCTTGCACCTCGAACGCCTGAAATTGCACGGGCCGTCGCCGGTGCACCGGCGCTCGTTTGCCCCGGTGCGGCAAGCGTTGATGCTGCGCGACCTGCTGTCTTGACGTACCCCCGTCACGCCGTGACGGGCTTTCCACTACTGGCCTCCCGCTGCCGGGAGGAGTCCAGGGCTCCCTATGAAAACAATCACGTCGCGCGATAACGCGCAATACAAAGAACTCAAACACCTCGCCACCAGTGCGCAGGCGCGCAAGAAAGCCGGGCGCACGCTGCTCGACGGCGTGCACCTGGCGCAAGCCTGGCTGGAATTGCGCGGCTTGCCCGAGCAGTGCATCGTCGCGGAATCCGCGTTGAACCATGCGGAAGTGGCCGCTATCGTCGCGCAAGTGCAGCAGGCGCACGGCCATATCCTGGCCCTGCCGGACGCGCTGTACCACGCGCTGTCGCAAGTCGAGCACGGGGTCGGCGTACTGTTTTTGGTGGAAACACCGCACAAGGCGCAACCGGACAGCCTGGCCGTCAATGCGGTCTTGCTGGACAATGTGCAAGACCCCGGCAATGTCGGTTCGATCCTGCGCAGCGCCGCCGCCGCCGGTATCAAGCAAGTCTTTTGCAGCGCCGGCAGTGCGTTTTGCTGGTCGCCCAAAGTCTTGCGCGCCGCCATGGGCGCCCATTTTGTTCTGGACATCTTTGAAAACGTGGATTTGCCGGCGCTGGTCGCCGGGTCCGGCATTCCCGTGTTGGCCACCAGCGGCTACGCCACCAAGACCTTGTATGAACTCGACCTGAAGCGTCCGGTGGCGTGGATCTTTGGCCATGAAGGGCAGGGCGTTTCCGATGCCTTGCTGTCGGGGGCTTCGCAGACCGTGGTCATTCCCCACCTCGGCAAAGTGGAATCGCTCAATGTCGCGGCGTGTGCGGCAGTATGCTTTTTTGAGCAAGTCAGGCAGAATCAGGGTTAAGAAGTTGATACAAGTCAATTAAGTAAGTACGCATACATTCTTGGTACTGACTTAGCTGTCCCTGGAGCGTCGGAGCGTCGAATGGAACTATCTGAGTTGAATTTCCTGGTCGCGGAAGGCGATGCGGCGCAGCGCGAGGCCTTGGTTGCAATGTTGCAACGCTTGGGCGCCGCCCACGTGGCCGACGCGCCGGATGGTCACGCGGTATTGCGCCACCTGTCGTCCGGCATGGCGCCGCCGACCGATATTGCCCTGCTGGACCTGGCGCTACCCGGCGTCGATGCGCTCGAATTGATCCGCCGCCTGGCGGAAATGGGTTCGACGGTCGGGGTTATTGTTGCAGGTGCGCAAAAAGCCGATGTGCTGTTTTCGATCGAAACCATGGCCCAGGCGTATGGCGTGAACCTGCTGGGGGCGATTGCCAAGCCTGCCGGCGAACAACGCATCAAAGCGCTGATCGACCATTATGCGCCGTTGGAACAACGCGCCCGCAACCAGGCGGCACCCACCTTTGGCTTTACCGAAGTCGGCCGTGGATTACAGTCGCGCGAATTCGATCCATTCTTCCAGCCTAAAATCGAATTGGAAACAGGCCAAGTAAAAGGCCTGGAAATGTTTGCGCGCTGGCGCCATCCGCAGCATGGAATTTTAGGCCCGGCATCATTTATGCCGGCGCTGGAACAGCATCATCGGATCGATTTTCTCGACTGGTCAATGATCGAGAAAACCGTGGTGGCATGCCGTACCTTGCATGATCAGGGTATTCCAATTTCCTTTTCCGTCAATGTCGATCAGGCCACATTGGCGCACCCGCAGTTTATTGCGCAAATCACCGCTTGCCTGCAGCGTCATCGTATCCTGGCCGATTATATTACGTTTGAAATGACGGAATCATCGGTCTTGTCGGCGGAGCCGCATTTTCTTGAACGTTTATTGCGTTTGCGGATGCAGGGCTTTGGATTGGCAATTGATGACTACGGTACCGGGCGCTCCAATTTGCAATTGCTGGCTGCCGTGCCTTTTACGGAATTAAAAATCGACCGCAGTTTTGTCGATGGTGCATCCAAAAAACGGGCAATCAGCACAGTATTAAAGTCTTGCCTGCTGCTGGCCCGCAGTCTGGAGCGCAAATCTGTTGCGGTCGGGGTGGAAACCAAACAGGATTGGGATTTCCTGCAAGGTCTGGGTTGCACCTATGCGCAAGGGTATTACATCGCCAAGCCGATGCCGGTGGAAGAATTTCCCGACTGGCTCAATGACTGGCGCCAGTTCTTTTAAATACACGGGATTCCCCCTGATTATCGACGCCGGCATGCGCACGCTGCCGGCGTTTTTCTTTCTATAAATCCTGTCTATACAAATAATGCGTAAACGGCGTTTTTGCGTGATTTTTATGCCAATATTTAGCGTGATCGTGCCAGATCCTGTTGCAGTTAGCCCAAGAGGGGAGCAGTGGCGACAGGTACCGGCGTAAAAAAGCCCGCCGGCTTGCGCCTGGCGGGCTGTCGTGACGGTTGATTGGAATCAGTAATCGCGGCGATTCGGTTTGATTTCCTGCAAGATCGTGGTGGATATTTCCTCGATCGACTTGGTGGTGGATGACAGCCAGCGGATGCCTTCGCGCTTCATCATGAATTCCGCCTCGTTGACTTCATAGCGGCAATTTTCAATTGACGCATATTTGCTGCCGGCGCGGCGTTCATGGCGGATTTCCGACAGGCGTTCCGGTGAAATACTGAGGCCAAAGATCTTTGTTTTAAAGGCGTATAAAGCCGATGGTAATTTGCCGCGTTCGAAATCATCAGGGATCAACGGATAATTGGCCGCCTTGATGCCATATTGCATGGCCAGATATAAACTGGTCGGGGTTTTGCCGGAGCGGGATACCCCCACCAGGATGACATCGGCCGATGCCAGGTTTTTATGTGATTGGCCATCGTCATGTGCCAGCGAGAAATTAATCGCCTCGATTCGGTTTTTATATTCCTCGCTATCGACGATATTATGTGATCGGCCTATCGTGTGCGTCGATTTGACACCCAATTCGCTTTCCAGTGGCGCCACAAAGGTCTGAATCAAATCCATGTGCATCGCATGGGCGCGCTGGATCACTTCCGATAGTTCGGTTTTAACCAAGGTCGAAAACACAATCGGACGCTGGCCATCGGCAATGGCCGCCTCATTGATTTTGCGGACCGCTTCATACGCTTTATCGAGCGTGTCGATAAAAGGCAAACGGACCTGGCGGAAGCGTAAATCGAACTGGGTCAACACCGAGTGGCCAAAGGTCTCGGCCGTGATGCCGGTACCGTCCGAAACAAAGAAAACCGTGCGGGCGGCTTCGGGCAGGGGCGCGGGTCGTTGCTCTTGCGTCATAGTAGTATTACTCAATCTAATAATTGTGAATCGTCAATTTGCGCTATAGGCTGTAGAATGGCACGCAACGGTACGATTGTGCTGCACAGCGTCAAGAATAACAAGAACACAGCTCGAGGCAGCCACCAACAAGTTTCTATCATCAGTAAGGTGTCTCTATGACTAACTTGTCTAACGTAGCAACGTTGAAGGAGCAGCAGGATGGACAGGCCACATACGTGGCTTCGTTCGAGCACTTGCGCATGACGGACGTCGAGTCCGTTGGTGGCAAGAACGCATCGCTGGGCGAAATGATTTCCCAGTTGGCCGGCGCCGGCGTGCGCGTGCCCGGTGGTTTCGCCACCACGGCGCAGGCCTTCCGCGACTTCCTGTCGTATGCGGCGGACGGCGGCAAATCGCTGGCCGACCGCATCGCCGACCGCCTGGCCGGTCTCGACATTGACGATGTCCGTTCGCTGGCCCAGGCCGGCGCGGAAATCCGCCAATGGATCATCGATACGCCATTCCAGCCACGCCTGGAAGCGGAAATCCACACCTTCTACGAACAACTGGTAGCCGACTCGGCCACCGAAGTGTCGTTCGCCGTGCGTTCGTCCGCCACCGCCGAAGACTTGCCGGACGCGTCGTTCGCTGGCCAGCAGGAAACCTTCCTGAACGTGGTGGGCATCGAAAATGTCCTGGACGCGATGAAACACGTGTTCGCGTCGCTGTACAACGACCGCGCCATCTCGTACCGCGTCCACAAAGGTTTCACCCACGCTGAAGTGGCCCTGTCGGCCGGCGTGCAGCGCATGGTGCGTTCCGACGTCGGCGCGGCCGGCGTGATGTTCACCATCGATACCGAATCGGGCTTCAAGGATGTCGTGTTCGTCACGTCGTCGTATGGCCTGGGCGAGACCGTGGTACAGGGCGCCGTCAATCCGGACGAATTCTATGTGCACAAGCCGATGCTGGAGCAGGGCAAGTCGCCGGTGATCCGCCGTAACATCGGCTCCAAGCTGATCAAGATGGAATTCACCAACGAAGCCAAGGCGGGCCGCTCCGTGAAAACCGTCGACGTGCCGGTCGAGCTGCGCAACCGCTACTCGCTGACCGACGCCGAAGTGGTCGAGCTGGCGAAATACGCCGTCATCATCGAGCGCCACTACCAGCGTCCGATGGACATCGAGTGGGGCAAGGATGGCCGCGACGGCAAACTGTATATCCTGCAAGCACGCCCTGAAACCGTTAAATCGCAGCAAAAAGCCAACGAAGCACAGCAGCGCTTCAAGCTGAAGTCGACCGGCACCGTGCTGACCTCGGGCCGCGCGATTGGCCAGAAGATCGGCGCCGGTCCGGTGCGCGTGATTTCCGACCCGTCGGAAATGGAACGCGTGCAGCCGGGCGACGTGCTGGTGGCCGACATGACCGACCCGAACTGGGAACCGGTCATGAAGCGTGCGTCGGCCATCGTCACCAACCGTGGCGGCCGTACCTGCCACGCGGCGATTATCGCCCGTGAACTGGGCGTGCCGGCGGTGGTTGGCTGCGGCGACGCGACCGACGTGCTGAAAGACGGCACCTTTGTCACCGTGTCGTGCGCGGAAGGCGATGAAGGCAAGATTTACGACGGCTTGCTGGAAACCGAAATCACCGAAGTGATGCGCGGCACACTGCCGGAACTGAAGACCAAGATCATGCTGAACGTGGGCAACCCGCAGCTGGCCTTCGACTTCCAGTCGGTGCCGAACGCCGGTGTGGGCCTGGCCCGCCTGGAGTTCATCATCAATAACAACATCGGCGTCCACCCGAAAGCCATCCTCGAATACCCGCACATCGACGCCGACCTCAAAAAGGCCGTGGAATCGGTGGCCCGTGGCCATGCTTCGCCGAAAGCGTTCTACGTCGACAAGCTGGCCGAAGGCATCGCGACCATCGCCGCCGCGTTCTGGCCGAAGAAAGTCATTGTGCGCCTGTCCGACTTCAAGTCGAACGAGTACAAGAAGCTGATCGGCGGTTCGCGCTACGAACCAGATGAAGAAAACCCAATGCTGGGCTTCCGTGGCGCGGCGCGTTACCTGTCGGCCGATTTCGCCGGCGCATTTGAGATGGAATGCGCGGCCATGAAGCGCGTGCGTAACGACATGGGTCTGACCAACGTGGAAATCATGGTGCCGTTCGTGCGCACCCTGGGCCAGGCTGAAAAAGTCATCAACTTGCTGGCGGCCAATGGCCTGAAACGCGGCGAAAACGGCCTGCGCGTCATCATGATGTGCGAAGTGCCGTCCAACGCGGTGCTGGCGGACCGCTTCCTCGAGCATTTCGACGGCTTCTCGATCGGTTCCAACGACCTGACCCAGCTGACGCTGGGCCTGGACCGCGATTCTGGCATGGAATTGCTGGCGGCGGACTTCGATGAGCGCGATCCGGCCGTACAGGAATTGCTGAAGATGGCGATCCAGGCCTGCCGCAAGCAGGGCAAGTACATCGGCATCTGCGGCCAGGGTCCTTCCGACCATCCGGAACTGGCCGTCTGGCTGATGCAGCAAGGCATTGAATCGATGTCGCTGAATCCGGACTCGGTGATCGACACCTGGCAAAAACTGGCATCGATGCAATAACCGTTTGAGGTTCAGGTAACCTCGAACCCCCGCCGCCTGCATGGTGGCGGGGGTTTTTTAGTTTTAAATATCAAACATGGCCGACTTACTAAAAAAACTGAACCGCAACCCGCTGACTGGCTGGCTGGTGCGCGCCCTGGGCTTGCCGGATCCGCTCGACCTCGCGCGCCACGACGGCGGTTACCAACCGCAGCCGCTGGCCGGCAAGCGCGCTTTGCTGTGCCGCTCGCCCGCAGGCTATGCCGCCGGGCAGTTGGCCTGTGCGCTGGCGGCCGATGGCGCCACGGTGTTGCATGCGCTGCCGCCAGGTGAGCAAGAGCGGGTCGATATCGTCGTCATGGACGCGACCGGCTGTGCCACCCCGGCCCAGTTGCGGGCGCTGTATGACGCCTTTCACCCGACGATGGGCCGGATTGCCCGCAACGGCAGGGTCTTGATTACCGCCGCCGATCCGGCCGAGGCGGCCGCCGTCGGCGCGGTGGCGGCGGCGACGGCGCGCGCGATTGAAGGTTTTTGCCGTTCGCTCGCCAAGGAACTGGGGCGCAAAGGCATCACGGCCAATCTGGCCTATGTTCAGCGCGAAGCGGCGGACCGGCTCGACGGGTTGCTGCACTTCTTTTGTGGCAAGCAGGCGACCTATGTGTCCGGTCAGGCCGTCACGGTGACGATGCAGGTCAAGGCGCCGAACGCCGTGCCCTTCGCCCCCGCGTTGCCGGGCAAGGTGGCGCTGGTGACGGGCGCGGCGCGTGGCATCGGGCTGGCCACGGCGCAACGGCTGGCGCAGGATGGCGCCACGGTGATCTGCGCCGACGTGCCTGCCGCGTCCAGCGAGCTCGATGCGCTGTGCATGCGCATCGGCGGCATGCCGCTGGAACTCGACATTGCCACGCCGGATGCCGCCGCGCAATTGTCGGCGCTGCTGGTGGAGCGCTTCGGTGGCGTCGATATCGTGGTCCATAACGCCGGCATCACGCGCGATAAAACCCTGGCGAAAATGGATGGCGCGACTTGGGACGCGGTCTTGAACGTGAACTTTGCCGCGATCGCCGCGATTGACCAGGCATTGCTGGCGGGCCGCGTGCTGCGCGATGACGGGCGCATTGTCTGCCTGTCGTCGATCAGCGGCGTGGCGGGCAATTTCGGGCAAACCAATTACGCCGCGACCAAGGCCGCGCTGATCGGCTATGTGGCGGCACTGGCGCCAGTGGTGGCGCCGCGCGGCATCTGCGTCAATGCGGTGGCGCCTGGTTTTATTGAGACCGCGATGGTCGCGAAAATGCCGTTTATGACGCGCGAACTCGGGCGGCGCTTGAACTCCTTACAGCAGGGCGGCTTGCCACGCGACGTGGCGGAGTTGGTGACGTTCCTGTGTACGCAAGGGGCGCACGGCATCACCGGCAATACCATCCGGGTCTGCGGACAGGGATTGATCGGCGCTTGAAGATTTTTTTCTTACAGGAAATAGCGAAAAATTGGCTATAATGCAAGTAAGGCAAGCGGCACGGCTGGCAGCCTGACATAAAAAACCTGCCGCCTGACCGGGCCGCGGGTTTTCTTTTTTTCGGAGGCGTATATGTCTGACTGGTCGTTCTGGTTGTGGGCAGCCGGTGTGACGGTGGTGCTGGAACTGCTGACGGGAACCTTTTATTTACTGATGATTGCGATCGGCCTGGCGGCCGGCGCGTTGGCCGCCGTGGCCGGTGGCGCCCTGGTGGCGCAGACGCTGGTGGCGGCCGTGGTGGGGGTGCTGGCGACCGGGCTGCTGTGGCGCAGCAAGGCGGGCCGGCCGCAAACCGTGGACGCTGCCATCGATCCCAATGTGAACATGGATATCGGCCAGACCGTCAAGGTGGCGGACTGGCAAAACGGCACCGCGCGCGTGATGTACCGTGGCGCGCTGTGGGATGTGGAACTGGCCGCCGGCAGCCCGCCGGCGGCCGGCGTGTACACGATACGCGAAGTACGGGGCAGCCGGCTGATCGTCGGCGCTTGAATCACCCTTGGAGAATCTTATGGAAATTGGTATTGGCAATGTCACGTTCGTCTTGTTTATCCTGGCGCTGGTGTTCGTGTTCAAGACCATCAACGTGGTGCCGCAACAGCATGCCTGGGTGGTGGAGCGTCTCGGTAAATACCATGCAACGCTGGGGCCGGGGCTCAATATCGTGGTGCCGTTTGTCGACCGGATCGCCTATAAGCACGTGCTCAAGGAAATTCCGCTCGATGTGCCGCCGCAAGTGTGCATCACCAAGGACAATACCCAGTTGCAGGTCGATGGCATCCTGTACTTCCAGGTCACCGACGCCATGCGGGCCTCGTACGGTTCGTCCAACTACATCGCCGCCATCACCCAGTTGGCGCAAACCACGCTGCGTTCCGTGATCGGCCGCATGGAACTCGACAAGACGTTTGAAGAGCGTGACCACATTAATATGACAGTGGTGAACGCGATCGATGAATCGGCCGCCAACTGGGGTGTCAAGGTGCTGCGCTATGAAATCAAGGACCTGACGCCGCCGGCGGAAATTCTGCACGCGATGCAGGCGCAAATCACCGCCGAGCGCGGCAAGCGCGCGCTGATCGCCGCCTCGGAAGGACGCAAGCAGGAGCAGATTAATATCGCCAATGGTGAACGGGAAGCCTCGATTGCCCGTTCCGAAGGCGACATGCAGGCCGCCATCAACCGCGCGCAGGGCGAGGCGGCCGCCATCATCTCGATTGCCGACGCGACGGCGGCCGCGCTGCGCGAAGTGGGCAGCGCCATCGAGTCGCCGGGTGGCGCAGCGGCGGTGCAATTGAAGGTGGCCGAACAGTATGTCGGCGCGTTTGAAAAACTCGCCAAGACCAATAATTCGCTGATCGTGCCGGCCAATGTGGGCGACATGAGCAGCTTGATCGCCACCGCGATGCAGGTGGTGAAGACGCAACAAAAGACTTAAGAAGGGGAAGGCAATGAGTGTATGGGATATCGGGCCGTTCGATAACGACCTGGCGCTGGACTGGGTGCAGGATTTACAGGAATCGAACGACCTGTATTACATCGAAGACACGTTGAACAATGTGCTCGACGAAGGCGACAGCGTGATTCCGATGCCGTTCGCGTGCGAAGCGCTGGCCGCCATCGAGGTGCTGGCGCGGCTGCAGGGCCAGCCGGGCCAGCCGGGCGACGAGGCCGACGACGATGTTGATGCGTGGGTCGACACCGTGCGCAAGAAATTCAAGCGGCGCGCCGACCTGGTGGAAAAATCGCTGAAGGCGCTGGACGTGATCGTGTCGGAGCAATCGGAACTGGCCAACGAATGGGCGCAGACCGATGCCCATGTGGCGTGGCGCGGCATGATCGAGCAGTTGCGCGCCCGCGTCGCCGCAGTCTAGGAGGCAGCGATGGCCGACGATAAAAAATACTGGTTCCCCGCAAAGAAATACGGTTGGGGTTGGGGCGCGCCGGTCACCTGGCAGGGCTGGCTGGTGTTGCTGGTGTTTTTGGGCGCGTTGACCGGCGGCGCGTTGTATATTGATCCCAAGGTGTCGCCGCTCGGCTACTTTAGCTATGTGACAGTGCTGGCGGCGGTGTTCATTGGCATTTGCTACAAGACCGGTGAGCCGCCGCGCTGGCGCTGGGGTGACAAGAAATAAGCGGCAAGTGACCGCTACGCTACGGCATGGCGGCAACACCCTGTCAGCCCGGTTGCCAATGCCCCGTCAAAGTGGCATTGTGTAGCTTGGAATCAACAAAACGGGACTAATGTGAGTACTACGCTGTATTCGGCCTTTGTGCCCGTCTTTATCCATTACCTGCAACAACTGCACGCCACACTGGCCGTTGCGGAAAATCACGAACGGCGCACCGGGCGGATGCTGGTCAGCGCCGCGTTGTCCGAAGGCATGTTCCCGTTCGCCCAGCAAGTGACCACCGCGTGCGGTTTCACGGTGCGCGCGGTTTGCCCGCTGCTGGGTGCGGATTTGCCGGTGCTGGGCGGCGGCGACCAGGACTGGAACGCGCTGCGCTTGCGCATCCAGTCCACCGTCAGTTTTCTTGAGCAGGTTCCGGCCGACAAGATCAATGCGGCCGAAGACCGCCAGATCGTCACCACGGCCGGCCTGGTGTCGCCCGTGTTTTCCGGCGCCGACTATGCGCTGTCGTACGCGCTGCCGAACTTCTTCTTCCACCTGGTGACGGCGCACTCGATCTTGCGCAGCCATGGCGTGCCGGTCGGCAAGGAAGATTTTGATGGCTACCACCAATACCAGGCGGGATTCAGCTTCCCGCAAAGCAAGTAGAGGAACGCGATGCTGCAATTACGGCCCGGCTGCGAATGCTGCGACAAGGATTTGCCGCCCGACGCGGTCGATGCCCGCATCTGCACCTTTGAATGCACTTTTTGCGCCGACTGCACCGATCACGTGCTCAAAGGCGTGTGCCCGAATTGCGGCGGCGAACTGGTGACGCGGCCACGCCGTCCCGCCAATAAGCTGGCCAATAATCCCGCCTCCACTGAACGCATTTATAAACCCGCCGGATGTGGCAAGACCGCCTGAATCCCTGCCTTTCAACCAAGCACCGCTATGAGCCTGCAATCTGTCCGCGAATTTTTCGCCGCGCGCCAACTCGACATCCCCATTATTGAACTGGAAACCAGCACCGCCACCGTGGCGCTGGCAGCCGAGGCGCATGGCGTGGCGCCCGGCCGTATCGCCAAGACGCTGGCGTTCCGCCTGGGAGAGGGGCGCGTGATTCTGCTGGTGGCGGCCGGCGACGCCCGTATCGACAACCGCAAATTCAAGGAAGTCTTTGGCAAGGGCAAGATGTTGCCGGCCGACGACGTGGTCGAACTGACCGGCCATCCGGTCGGTGGCGTGTGCCCGTTCGGTCTGGCGCATCCGTTGCCGGTGTACCTGGATCAATCACTGCAAGCGTATGACGTGGTGCTGCCGGCCGCCGGCGATGTCCATACGGCGGTGCGTATTTCGGTCGAACAATTGGCCGGCATTACCGCCGGCAGTTGGGTCGATGTGTGCCAGGTGCCGGTGGCCGAGGCGGCCTGACGGCCTTATCGGTGCTCGTCGATGCGCTATTTTCCTGAACACGAGATCGAGGCTGGCGCTGCCGCGCTGGCGGGCTTCCTGGCGCCGCACCAGCATGTCCTGGTGCTGACCGGCGCGGGCCTGAGCACAGCATCGGGCATCCCTGATTACCGCGACAAGGATGGCGTGCGGCGCGGCAGGGCGCCGATCCAGGGGCCTGATTTCCGCCGTTCCGATGCGGTGCGGCGCCGCTACTGGGCACGCAGCTTGCTGGGCTGGCCGACGCTGGCCGGCGCCGCGCCCAATCCCGGCCATCTGGCGCTGGCGGCACTGCAGCGGCAAGGACAAGTCGGGCAACTGATTACGCAAAATGTCGATGGCTTGCACCAGCGCGCCGGCAGCGCGCGCCTGATTGAATTGCACGGCAACATCCATCAGGTCGTCTGCCTGGCGTGCCAGGCCAGGTGCAGCCGTGCCAGTCTTCAGCAGCGGCTGCTGGACGACAATCCCCACTTGCAGCACGCCGGAGAGCAGGTCAAGGCGCTGCCGGACGGCGATGCGCAGGTCGAACCGGACGCGCTCGATCAATTCACTGTGCCTGGCTGTGAACAGTGTGGCGGGGTGCTGCAACCGGATGTGGTGTTCTTTGGCGACAATATCCCGCCGCAGCGCACCGAGGCCGCGTTGCGCGCGATGGAAGAGGCCGATGCCTTGCTGGTGGTGGGATCGTCGCTGATGGTGTTTTCCGGCTATCGCTTTTGCCGCATGGCGGCACAAAGCGGCAAGCCAATTGCCGCCATCAATGCGGGCGTCACCCGCGCCGATGAGCTAATCGCACTGAAAGTGGCGGCGGCGGCGCAGGACGTGCTGCCACTGCTGGCGCGAACCTAATCCCTTACTGCATCAGCATCGAGCGCACGATGCCTTCCTTGGCCAGCGCGTAATCGTGCGCGGCCAGCACGTAGTTCGTGTTGGGCTGGATGACTTTCACATTGACGAACACCATGTCGCTGGTCTCCGCATAGGACCCCACCACCACGGCTTGCGCCTTGTGGGTGATCGCCATGTCATTGACTTCGCGCGTCAGCATCATTTCGCCCTGGTTGCGCTTCATGTACACGCTGTTGCGCAGCTTCATTTCCAGCATGTTCATCTTGCCCTGCGCCATGCGGGTCGAGATTTGTTCGGAAATCAAGCGGCCCAGCGTGGTGGTCTGTTCCAGCGCGTCGATATTGACCACCGTTGCCATGATCAAAGGCTTGTCGGCAAGCAGCTTGCCGTTCAACTGGGCCAACAGGACGTCGGCGGCTTTATAGTTGGAGGCGATGAACTGGTTCGACGACACCGTCGCGTAATTGGTTTCTTCCTTGGCTTGCGGCAGTATCCCCGAGCATGCGGTCAGCAACAGCGGTACGGAAAGCAAGGTTGCGGTTGCCAGCTTGCGCATTATTTATCACCCCGGACGGAAAATGTTTTAAAAGCCTTATCGTCGTCTTCCGGCAAGCCGTACAACGAGCGGTCGCTGTCCGCCACATAATACGCCGAGCTGTTACGGGCGTAATAACGATACTGGTCGGAAATGGAAACGGTCACGATCAATTCGGTTTTGGGCGTCGGGCCGCTGGCGAATTGGGCCATATGGTAGGCCGCGGCGTCCATCGCGCCCAGCGCGCCGGTCGACATCAGTACCGGATCGGCGGTCGACGCCAGCAGCCACACGCCGGCCACGATCGAGGTCGGCACGCCGGCATAGATATACCTTGCGCGGTGCGGCGAGAACGTCAGCGCCTGCACATTGACATCGACTTTCAGTGATCCGGCCGGCACCTTCGACACCACGTAACCGGCTTTCACCAGCGTCGAGGCGATTTCCTCGGTCAGCGCGCGCTGGAACGGCGACGCGTCAACCGGTGGCTCCGCCACGTAGTACGGACGCTGCGGCGCCTTGCTCAAGTCTTCCGACAGACGGGTTTGAATATTGCCGGCGATCGCGCCCCAGTGTGCGGCGGCCTGCAGCTTGAGCTGGCGTGAGGTTTCGAAGTTGGTCGGGATTGGCGCCGGGCTATATGGCACGGCGCAGCCTGCCAACAGCACGCTGGTGGCCACGACCGCCAGCGCGCCGGCAATGGGTTTCGCCTGATTCATTTTTGCCATCTCATCCTCGCCTGAATGGGTACTTGTACTTGCCTCCCCAGTTTATCATGGATGTTTCTAGGGAGAAAATCAGTGCCAGTAAAAAGCCCGACGCAAGGCCGGGCTGATGCCAATTTATGCCTATGCGTGGTGCAATAACGACGCAGTGATGCGGATACCGGAATTAGCGGCGGTGCTGCTTCATGGCGGACGCGACTTCGCGCGACGCATCCCGGTCTTTCTCCGAAGCACGCTTGTCGTGCTGCTTCTTGCCTTTCGCCAGGCCGATTTCGCATTTCACGCGGCCGCCTTTGTAATGCAGGTTCAGTGGCACCAGCGTATAGCCGGAACGGGTGGCTTTGCCGATCAGTTTATCGAGCTCATGGCGGTGCAGCAGCAGCTTGCGGGTGCGCACAGCGTCGGGGTGGATGTGGGTGGACGCGGTCGGCAATGCGCTGATGTGGGCGCCAAACAGGTACAGCTCGTCACCTTTGATGGTGACGTAGGCTTCCTTGATCTGGACTTTGTTGTCGCGGATTGCCTTCACTTCCCAGCCTTCAAGCACGATGCCCGCTTCGTAGCGGTCCTCAATGAAGTAATCGTGAAAGGCTTTTTTGTTATCGGCAATAGTCATGGGTGCGTAAAGTGAAGCAGGTTTGTTAAACTACGGTCCTTGCAGACCAATATCATAACAACGGTAACACAATGGCAGTAGTGCATAAGTCGGTTATTCTTGGCTTTTCAGCCGAACAAATGTTCGAACTGGTGGCCAAAGTCGAAGATTATCCCAAATTTCTGCCCTGGTGTGGCGGCGTCGAGGTGCGTGAGCGCAGCGAACACGCGGTTGTCGCCAGTGTGGCGATCCACTATCACGGCATCCGCCAGAGCTTTACCACGTCCAATGCCAATACGCGCCCGACCAGTATTCGCATGACGCTGGTGGACGGACCCTTTAAAACCCTGGACGGAACCTGGACCTTTAAACCGCTGCGCGACGATGCGTGCAAGGTCGAACTGGATCTGCATTATGAGTTTTCCAGTCGGCTGCTGGAGCAGGTGATCGGGCCCGTGTTCAGCATGATCGCCAACAGCTTTGTGGATTCGTTCTGCAAACGGGCGGAGACCGTGTATGGAGGTTGATGATGAGCAATGAGCAAATCAACGTGTCCGTCTGCTATGCCACGGACACGTTGGAATTCCTGCGCGCGTTGCGGCTGGACGCCGGCGCGACGATCGCCGACGCACTGAACGTCAGCGGCCTGGCGCTGGCCGTGCCGGAAGTCGACCTGGAGACGATGGTGGTCGGCATCTATGGCAAAAAGAAGCCACGCGACACCGTGCTGCGCGAACACGACCGGGTCGAAGTGTACCGGCCGTTGATTGCCGATCCGAAAAATGCGCGCCGGCGGCGTCCGGCTAAAAGCGCTTAAGTAGGCTTTACAACGCTTAGAAGCGGTGCCGCAAGCCCAGCGCCAGTTGGCGGTTGCCGGTGCCCGCTTCTTCGCTGTTACCGGCCGTGTAGCCCGCGCCGTTGCGGTTATGGATCAGCACATGTGCCGCATACACGTCGGTGCGTTTCGAGAACGCATAGGCCGCATACAGTGCGGTCTGCAATGCATCCTGGTCGAAACGCGTGCGGTCATTTTTGTGCACCACGGTGGCGATATAGGTCCACGCGCCGCGCGGCACCGATACGCCCAGTAAGGCATCGTTGCTGGCGCTGGTCGGCACCGGCGCCACGCCGCCAAACGGCGCGCCAGCGCTGTTCAGGGGCGACGAATTGACGCCCCGGTTGACGCCATAGCCGGCAGACACTTTCGCCATTTGCAGGTCAATGTTTGCCCCCAGCAGCCAGTTGCGGGCCGCCCCGGCATCCGGCGCCGTGACGGAGACGTTGCTGCGGTGGTGCAGCGCGAGGCGTACCGTCAATGGACCGTTGCTGTAGCCGATCGAGCCGCCGAACTGGCGACCGATCGCGCGGTTGCCGACCGCTTCGCCCGCCACCAGCATGGCGTCGGCGCTGATGCCATGCCAGTGGCTGCTGCGCACCAGGATGCTATTGCCGGCCCGGAAGCCGCCGGGCGGCATCAGGTTGTTGGAGCGGCCGATGCCATTGCGCAGCGGATCGATCACGGTGTTGAGCGTGGTAAACAGTGGCGTGTCCTGCACGCCGATGCTGACGGCGCCGGCCTTGCCGCGCAGGCCGACGATACTGGTGCGCCCGAACAGGGTGCCGTTTTGGGTCGGGATGCCGGTGTCGGCATGGATCCCGCCTTCGAGTACGAAAAACGCCGACAGGCCGTCGCCGAGGTCTTCGCTGCCTTTGAAGCCCCAGCGGCTTTGCGTCGCCATGCCGCTGGTGACGCGGGTGGCATCGCCATGACTGCCGCCACGGTCGTGCGAAATGCCGACGTCCATCACGCCATACACGGCGAGTTCGGACGCGGCGCTGCCGCCGGCCGCGCACAGGGCGGCCAGCGCAAGGATGCGCTTGTTCATATTGTCTCCGAGAATATCTGGATGCGGCGGGCCCGCAAGCCCGGCCGCGGTAGGATGCGTAGAAGGAAATTAACGGGCCGTGGCCGGCGCGCCGTTGGCCGGTTCCGGGTCGGGAATCGGTTCGATCTTGCCCAGCACGAATACGAACGACACGATGCCGATCACCAGGATCACGCCGGCCACCAGGAAGGCGTTGGCAAACGAATTGGTGGCGCCGACGATCAGTCCCGTCACGATCGGCGCGGCCGCGCCCATCAGGTTGTTGGCGAAGTTCATGATGCCGCCGATGGTGCCGGCGCCGCCTTTCGGGGCGATCAGCGAGGGCAGCGACCAGCCGACCGGCGCGGCCGCCGCCAGGCCGCCCAGCGCGATCGAAATCCAGAAGATGGCCCAAACCGGATCGGTGGTTTGGGTGGCGCCGAACACCGCCAGCCCGAACAGCATGCCGGTCACCAGCACGCCTTTGCGCACCACGGATTCATTCTTGCCCTTGGCGATCAGGTGGTCGATCAGCCAGCCACCCACGAACAGGTCGGTGACGGTTGCCACCATCCACGGAATGGCGGCATAGCCGGCCGACTTCAGGATGCTCATGTTCATGGTTTGCACTAGGTAGCCGGGCAGCCAGGTCAGGAACAAATAAAAGGTGTAGCCGTAGGCGGCGAAGCCGATGGTCAGGCCCCAGATCTTGGTCTTGGTCAGCAAATAGCCCAGCATGTTGAAGGCGCCCGCATCGGATGGTCCTTCCGGCGCGGCGCCGCCATCGCGGATATAGCGCAGTTCTTCCTTGCTCAGGTGCGGGTCGGCGCTCGGATCGCGGTAAAACACGTAGAACGCGATGAAGTAGGCAAAGCTGAGGAAGGCCGACAGCGCAAAGCCCCAGCGCCAGCCATAGGCCACGATGGTGACCGCCACCAGCGGCACCCCGATCACATTGGAAAACTTGGCGGCCGCGTCAAAGATTGCCGTCGCCATGCCGCGTTCCTTGCGTGGGAACCAGTAGCCGGTGGCTTTGGAGCTGACCGGGAAGGCCGGCGCCTCGGCTATGCCGAGCAGGATGCGGGCGATGAAGATCCCTGCGAAGCCGCTCGACAACGCGGTGATAGTGGACGCCAGGCCCCACAGGAACGCGCCCCAGCGGCCCACGGTAGTGGGGCCGAAGCGGTCCAGCACCATGCCGACCGGAATTTGCAGCAGCGAATAGGACCAGGCAAAGGCGGAAAACAGGATGCCCATGTCGAGTGGCGTCAGGTGAAAGGCTTCCTGGATTTGCGGCGCCGCGACCGACAGGCCGATGCGGTCGATGTAGTTGATCAGCACGCCGATGCCGAGCAGTGCGCCGATACCCCAGCGCCGTTTAGGAATGTTCTTGGTGTTGTTGGTGTTCAAAATTGTCTCCTGGAGGGGATGGGGCGCTAGCGCCGCGCGGCGGCGAGGATGGCGTCGGTCAATGGCTGCGGCGCGGCCGTGATGTCCAGCGTGAGGCCGGCTTCATCGGACTGCAGCGGTTCCAGTGCCAGCAACTGGCTGTCGAGCAGGGCAGGGGGCATGTAGTGGTTGGTGCGGGCCGCGAGGCGTGTCGCGATCACCTCGCGCTCGCCTTGCAGGTGGGCAAAGCGCAAGGCCGGATCGCCTTCTCGCAACAGGTCGCGGTAGCGCCGCTTGAGCGCCGAGCACGACACCACCAGGCTGTTGCCGGCTTCCCGTGCGGTGGCGATTTCCTGCCGCAGGCGTTGCAGCCACGTGGCGCGGTCGGCGTCATCGAGCGGTGTCCCGGCCGCCATCTTGGCGATGTTGGCTGGCGAATGGAAATCATCGCCTTCGATAAAGCCGGCCCCGAGCGCGTCCGCAACGCGGCGTCCGACCTCGCTTTTGCCGCTGCCGCACACACCCATGACGACCCATCGGCTTACTTGTTTTGTGTGGTTCATTTCGGTTGAGTTAAAAGTTTGACATCAAAATGATAGCGCTATCAGTGGGGCGAAGTGTTATCCAACACGGTGCGATGGTCAAGAGATTTATATGCTGCATTGCAGCAAGCATGCGCGCTGCGCATGGCGTGTCAGACCCCGGGGACTCGGGGTCCCGGAGTGTGACACGAGGCGTCGCAGAGGGGGCGGGTTACGCGCTTTCGCGCGCCATCACCGTGAAACCGAGGTCGACATGCTGCTGTGCCGGGATGTCGCCCTTGATCAGCGTTTGCAGCAGGCTGGCCGCTTCGAAGCCGATCTGGTAGCGTGGCGTGGCGATGGTGGTGCAGGACGGGTGCATCAGCGCCGATGCGGGTAAGTCATTGAAGCCGCAAATCGCCAGTTGTTGCGGTACCGCGACGCCGTGCCGCTGACAGTGGAAGATTGCGCCGTGCGCCAGGTCGTCGTTGCAGCAAAAGATCGCATCGAGCCCTGGCATGCCGGCGCGCATGCGCTCGACCAGCTCGCCGCCCAGCGCCAGCGTGGACGGATCGGGCACCATCAATTCCAGCATCGGGTCGAGCTTGCCGGCCTCGGCCATCGCCATGCGGTAGCCTTCCTGGCGCTTGATGGTGCGTTCATCGAGTTGCGCCCCCATAAAGCCAATGCGCTGGTAGCCTTTCTGCAGCAGGTAGCGCGTCATCTGGTAGCCGGCCTGGATTTGCGAAAAGCCGACCGACACGCGCTCCGGATCGGTCGACAGGTCCATCATCGACACCACCGGCACACGCGAGGTGGCCAGGGATTTTTCCACGCCCTTGCTGTGCGACAGCCCCGACAGCAAGATGCCGTCCGGGTTCGACTGCATGTACACGTTCAGCAGTTTTTCTTCTTCCGCGTCGCAATAGCGGGTGTTGCCGATCAGGATCTGATAACCATAGGGGTCCAGCGCGTCCTGGATGCCGGCCAGCACCGCGGTGAACACGGCATTGGACAGGGACGGCACCAGCACCACGATCACATTCGATTTCGACGACGCCAGTGCCCGCGCCGCGCGGTTTGGCACATAGCCGAGTTCCTCCACCGCTTTTTCGACCCGTTCGCGCAACAGCGACGACACGAGTTCGGGCTGGCTGATGGCGCGCGACGCGGTCATCGTCGCCACGCCGGCATGGGCGGCCACCGCCGCCAGGGTTACACGGCCGCTGGCGCGGCTCTTGCCATTTGTAGTTCTGCTCATTGATGTTGTTCTTGTCTCTGCTTGTCTCTGAATCGGCCAGTGTACGGTCAGCGCGCACATCCCGCCAGTACTGCCTGGTTTTGCTTGCTGCGCTCAGCGCGCTGCGCATCCGTCAGGAAGCTGCGCTGGCCGTCCTTGTCGAAGGCGCTCATGCGGATGCCGGAGTCGAGCGCCATCTGGTTGCTGCGCGCGTTGTCGCAGTTGGCCGCCGCCGCTGATTGCCGTGCCGCTTCCTGCGCGGCTTTCTGGCTTGCGTCGGCGGCGTCGGCTTTGCGCTTGTTGAAGTCGGCGTTGCGTTCGGCCAGCGTGGACGGGCGTTTGGCCTTGTCGTCGGGCGGGGCTGGGGGCGTGGCGGCAGCTTCGTCGGCCGCACCAGGCACGGGCGCCGCTTGCACATGGCGCGGCTGGCGCAAGATCCGGTTCAACGGCACCGATGGCGGCGGCGGCTGGTCCGACAGCTGTTTCATGCCCTTGTCGTCGAGCCAGATATATGGGGCCTGGGCCTGGGCCAGCGGTGCGGTCAACAGTGCCGTCAACAGTGCCGCGAACAGCGGGCCGCCCCAATGGCGGCGTTGTAAGAGTTTCATCGTGGCAATCTTTTTCATGACAGGCCGATTCTCCATGAAAACCCTTTGAAGTCAACCGCCAGCATGGAATTTCCGGTGGGTAAAGACGAAAAGCCCGATTTTCTGTATAATCTACTTTTGCGCCAATAGGAAATGTACTATGCGTTTACTCCAAAAAGCACTCACCTTCGATGACGTGCTGCTCGTCCCAGCGTATTCCAATATCCTCCCTGCGGATACGTCTCTCAAGACTCGCCTGACCCGCAATATCTCCCTGAATATCCCGCTGCTGTCGGCCGCCATGGACACCGTGACGGAAGCGCGTCTGGCGATCGCCATGGCGCAAGAGGGCGGCATCGGCATCATCCACAAGAATTTGAAACCGAAAGACCAGGCCCGCGAAGTGGCCCGCGTCAAGCGTTTCGAAGCAGGTGTGCTGCGTGATCCGATCACGATTCCGCCGGAGATGAAAATCCGCGAAGTCATCAAGCTGACAGAGCAGTATGGCATTTCCGGCTTCCCGGTGATAGAGGGTAAACAAGTAGTTGGTATCATCACCAACCGCGACTTGCGTTTCGAGCAGGAACTGGACGCGGAAGCGCGCGCCAAGATGACCCCGCGCGATAAGCTGGTGTACGTGAAGGAAGGCGCGGACACCAACGAAGCCAAGCGTCTGATGAACAAGCACCGTCTGGAGCGCGTGCTGGTGGTGGACGACAATTTCGAATTGCGCGGCCTGATCACGGTCAAGGATATCCAGAAGTCGACCGAGCATCCGAACGCATCGAAAGACAAGCACGGCAAACTGCTGGTGGGCGCGGCGGTGGGCGTGGGCGCCAAAGATGAAGAGCGCATCGAGCTGCTGGTCGCGGCCGGCGTGGACGTGCTGGTGGTGGACACCGCCCACGGTCACTCGCAAGGCATCCTGGACCGCGTGAAGTGGATCAAGGAACGCTTCCCGCAAGTGGACGTCATTGGCGGCAATATCGCCACGGCCGCCGCCGCCAAAGCGCTGGTGGAGTACGGCGCGGACGCGGTCAAAGTCGGTATCGGCCCAGGCTCGATCTGCACCACCCGTATCGTCGCTGGTGTCGGCGTGCCGCAGATCACCGCGATTTCGAACGTGGCGCAAGCACTGGAAGGCACCGGCGTGCCATGTATCGCCGACGGCGGCATCCGCTTCTCGGGCGATATCTCGAAAGCGCTGGCAGCCGGCGCATCGACCGTCATGATGGGTTCCATGTTTGCCGGCACCGAAGAAGCGCCGGGCGAAGTGATCCTGTACCAGGGCCGTTCGTACAAATCGTACCGTGGCATGGGTTCGCTGGGCGCGATGGCCGATGGTTCGGCTGACCGCTACTTCCAGGACGCGGCCATGAAGCAGGACAAGTTCGTACCGGAAGGCATTGAAGGCCGCGTGGCCTACAAAGGCTCGGTCCTGGCCATCCTGTTCCAGCTGGTGGGCGGCGTGCGCCAGTCCATGGGCTACTGCGGCTGCGCCACCATCGACGAACTGCGCGAAAAAGCGGAATTCGTTGAAATCACGTCGGCCGGCATGCGCGAATCGCATGTGCACGATGTGCAAATCACCAAGGAAGCGCCGAACTACCGTTCGGAATAAGCTTCACGAACGCCGGCACCAGCGCAACGCGGTGCCGGCGTTGTTGTACCCGATTGACTTCCTGGTTGTACCCATTTCCTCAGCTTTTACCCACATCCATGCACTCTAAAATCCTCATCCTCGATTTCGGTTCCCAGGTCACCCAGCTGATCGCCCGCCGCGTGCGCGATTCCGGCGTGTTCTCCGAAGTTTATCCGTACGATATCGGCGACGACTTCGTGCGCAACTATGGCGCGTCCGGCGTGATCCTGTCCGGCAGCCATAACTCGACGCTGGAAGGCGATTCGCCGCGCGCACCGCAAGCCGTGTTCGAGCTGGGCGTGCCGGTGCTGGGCATTTGCTACGGCATGCAAACCATGGCCGCGCAACTGGGCGGTAAAGTTGAAAACGGCCTGGTGCGCGAATTCGGCTACGCCGAAGTGCGCGCCCGCAACCACACCAAGCTGCTCGACGGCATCAACGACTTTGTCACCGACGAAGGCCACGGCATGCTGAAAGTGTGGATGAGCCACGGCGACAAAGTGCTGGAAATGCCACCAGGCTTTAAATTGATGGGCGATACCCCGAGCTGCCCGATCGCCGCCATGGCCGACGAGGAGCGCCGCTTCTACGCCGTCCAATTCCACCCCGAAGTGACGCATACCGAACAAGGTAAAGCCATCCTGGGCCGCTTCGTGCATGACATCTGCGGCATCAAGGCCGACTGGAACATGCCGGACTACATCTCCGAAGCGGTGGAGAAAATCCGCGCCCAAGTGGGTACCGATGACGTGATCCTGGGCCTGTCGGGCGGCGTCGATTCGTCCGTGGCCGCCGCGCTGATCCACCGCGCGATCGGCGACCAACTGACCTGCGTGTTTGTCGATCACGGCCTGCTGCGCCTGAACGAAGGCCAGATGGTGATGGACATGTTCGCCAAGAACCTGGGCGTCAAAGTCATCCGCATCGACGCCACCGACCAGTTCATGGGCCACCTGGCCGGCGTCACCGACCCGGAACAGAAGCGCAAGATCATCGGCCGCGAATTCGTCGAAGTGTTCCAGGCCGAATCGGCCAAGCTGGTCAACGCAAAATGGCTGGCGCAAGGCACGATTTATCCGGACGTGATCGAGTCCGCCGGTAAGGGCAAGAAGGGGCAAACCATCAAGTCGCACCACAACGTGGGCGGCCTGCCGGACACCATGAAGCTGCAACTGCTGGAGCCGCTGCGCGAACTGTTCAAGGATGAAGTGCGCAAGCTGGGCGTGGCGCTGGGCCTGCCGCATGACATGGTGTATCGTCATCCATTCCCGGGCCCTGGCCTGGGCGTGCGGATCCTGGGCGAAGTTAAGAAAGAATACGCCGACCTGCTGCGCCAGGCCGACGCGATCTTTATCGAAGAACTGCGCAACACGCCTTATGAGTTCGTCGCTGGCCAGGCGGTGGACCCGGACAACCTGCCGAAGAACTGGTATGAAGCCACCTCGCAGGCGTTTGCCGTGTTCCTGCCGGTGAAATCGGTCGGCGTGATGGGCGATGGCCGCACCTATGAATATGTGGTGGCGCTGCGCGCGGTGCAGACGCAAGACTTCATGACGGCGCATTGGGCACATTTGCCGCATGCGCTGTTGGGCAAGGTGTCCAATCGCATCATTAATGAAGTACGTGGTCTCAACCGTGTGGTGTACGATATTTCGGGGAAACCGCCTGCGACGATTGAATGGGAATGATTTCCCGTTAGGCAGTG
>JAIENA010000208.1 GCA_019751755.1 Burkholderiaceae bacterium
AGGTGGTAGCGGATCTCAAGCGCCTGCGGGGCTTTGGTGCTGGCCTGTTGCAGGATTTGCGCGGCACGCTTGGCGTCCCCCTGCTCCACCAGGATCCAGCCCAGTGTATCCATCACAGCCGGCTCGCTGCTGGCCAGTTTGTACGCGGCTTCGGCCGTGGCCAGCGCGCGGCTGTCCTTGCTTTGCTGATAGGCATAGGCAAGGTTGTTCAAGATCGCGGCGTTGTTCGGCGTTTGCTTGGCCATCGCTTCGAGTTGTTCGGCGGCCTGTTTGTATTGTTGATCACGCAGGCTCAGTTCGGCGCGGAACAGCGGCAAGCGCAGATCCTTCGGGTATTGCTGGATGGCCTGAGCGAGGCGCTTGTCGCCCTCGGCGGCTTTACCGGACTCGCGCAGCGCGTTGACGAGTCGGGTCAGCAGTTCGGTATTTTTCACCAAGGCGAACGACTTTTCATACAACGGCAGGGCTTGCGCCGCTTTGCCGGTCTTCATCAGGACATCCGCTTCCAGCATATAGCCGGTGGCCACCTCCGGATGGTTTTTTTGCAGTGCGCGGGCCTGGCTAATCGCCTGGTCATATTGTTTTTTGTTCGACAACAGTTCCACATAAGCGACTTGCGCCACCGGATAATCCGGCTGCAATTGCAGCGCTTTCTTGATGTCGTCTTCCGCCGCCCCCGGATTTTTCAGCTGCATGTGCAGGTTGGCGAGCGCCAGGTGGACCCCGGCATTCCTGGGTTGGGCGCCGGCCAGCTTGCTGTACGTTTCCAGCGCGCCATTCAAATCTTTGGTCGCCATTTGCGACTTGGCCAGCAACTCCAGCAACTCGGGACTACCTGGATTAGCCACCTGCATCTTGCGCGCCAGGGTCAGTGCTTTTTGCTGCTGCTCGGTCCCCAGGTATTGGCCAATCAGGCGCGCGGCAGGGCCGATGGCTTCCGGATTTTCCGCCTGCGCCAGTTCCAGCCAGCGGGTCGCTTCCGGCGTGTTCTTTTCGAGCGCCGCCAGGGCCGCCATGGCCGTCATGGCTTCCGCGCTCTTCTTGTTTTTATCGAGGAAGCGCTGTAAGGCCGCCTTGGCTTCGGCCGGCTTTTTCTCCGCCATGGCCAGCATGGCCAGGTTGCCGGTGGCGGAATAGTAATCCGGCTTCAGGCTGGCGGATTTTTCGAAACTGGCGCGGGCCGCGACAAAGTCTTTCTTGCCGACCTGCATCAGGCCTTTCAGTTCGTGCACCACTTCATTGTTGGGGAACTGCTTTTCCAGCTCGGTGACGCTGCCTTGCGCCTTGTCAAAATTCTTTTGCGACAGGTAGGCGCGCGTCAGCACCAGTCCCGACTGCGGCGTCTTGTCGAGTTTGACGGCCTTCTCAATTTCGGCGATGCCCTTGGCGGTATCACCTTTTTGCAGCAGGCTCACGCCCAGCTGGACGTGCAGGTTGGCTGATTCCGGCGCCTTGCTACTGGCTTTTTCAAAGTATTCCGTCGCCTTGCTGAAGTCGCGCGCCTGCATGTAGGTTTCACCGGCCAGCGCGAACACTTGCAAGTCCTCGGTGCCACCTTTCAGCGCCGGCGTCAGTACGCTCAGCGCATCGGGGCTCTGGCCGGTTTTCAGCAAGGCGCTGGCCAGCATTTTGCGGGCGTAGACATTGTCGGGGAATTTTTCCACGTATTTGCGCAGGTGCTGCTCGGCTTGCTGCAGCGAACCCTGGCGCAAGGCCACGGCGCCCGCCAGCAAGATGGTGGGCATATGGTCGGGGGCGATGCGCAAGACCTTCTGGATGTTTTCTTCGGCCGCCGCATTCTTGTTTTGCGAGAAATCGAGCAATGCTTGCGTATACGTGACCAGCATGCTGCCCGGCGTGATTTTTTTTGCCTTGTCCAGGTCGGTCTGGGCCTTGTCGTACTGGCCGTTCGCCAATTCCAGGTAGGCTTTTTCAATGTGGGCGAAACGGTGGTTTGGCTTTACCGCCAGCACCTTGTCATACTGCGCAATGGCTTCGTCGGTCTTGCGCTGGACACGCAGCAAATCCGCCTTGAACATCAGTGCTTCCTGGCTTTGCGGCGACGCCGCCAGCGCCTGGTCCGCCAGGCGCATGGCGCCGTCGGGGTCGCCGTTGATTTGCGCCAGGCGGCCTTTGGCCGCCAGCAGCAGCGCGTTATTCGGCTGGGCTTGCAGGGCCTGTTCCAGTACCGCGCTCGATTCGTCGCGCTTGTTCAAGGACAGCAGCGCTTCGGCGCGGTACAACATCAGGTCCGGGGTGTTTTTCTTGGCTTCTTCGGCGGTTTCGTCCAGCACTTTCTGGGGCTGCCCTTGCGCCAGCAGAGCCCGGGCCAGCACGGTGGCGGTCTTGTCGGATGGGTACTTGAGGCTGATCGCGCGGCGGATTTCCTTCTCGGCCGCCGCGCCGTCGCCATTTTCAATGTAGGCCGAGGCCAGCAGGAAGCGCGCTTCGGCATCCTCAGGATTGGCTTGCAGCGCGTTCTTCAACTGGATCATGGCGGCGTTCGTGTCGCCTTTTTGCTGATATTGCTTGGCTTGCGCGACCAGCGTCTCGCTCGACTCTTGTTTCTTACATGCAACTAGACCGGTGGACAGGGCAGCAACCATGGTGGCCAGCGCCAGCTTGTTTACGCGATGAGACATAGGATTCCTTTGATGTATAAGGGCTGCGCACTACTGACGTGAAGGTGCCAACATGCCATCCATTATGTTGGCATGTAACACGCGGTGTAGCAATAGAAATAACAATGCAAGACCGGCACCGGCGGGCCTGGCGCTCAGTCGCGCCGGCCGACCAGCACTTCCATCGCAGCCGGGTGGCTGAGGAAGGCGCCAGGGCTGGCACTCAGGCCATAGGCGCCTGATTGCAACACGGCAACCAGGTCGCCGGGGCCGGCTTGCGCCAGGTCCATCTGGTCGGCCAGCAAATCGAGCGGGGTACACAGCGGCCCGACCACGGACACGGTTTCACGCGGCCCGTGCTGGACCCGGTTGCCGATCACCACCGGATAATTCTTGCGGATCACCTGGCCGAAATTGCCCGACGCCGACAAATGGTGGTGCAAGCCGCCATCGGTGACCAGGTAGGTGCGTCCGCGCGAGGTTTTGCGCTCAATCACGCGGCTGACATACAGGCCGGCTTCACCGACCAGGTAGCGACCCAGCTCGATGACGATTTGCACCCCCGGCAGGGCGCGCAGCACCTCCGGCAGTAAGGTGCGCAGGCCGTCACCCACGGCCTGCACATCGAGCCGTTCTTCGCCGGGGAAGTAGGGAATGCCAAAGCCGCCGCCGATGTTGAGCGTGCGCAGCGGCGTCGGCGCGTGGGCCGCCAGGCGCAGCGCCAGGGCAAAGGTTTTTTCATGGGCTTCGCGCAGCGCGGCCACCTTCAGGTTTTGCGAACCGCTGAAGATGTGGAAGCCATGGAAGTCGACTTCCAACTGCGCCAGGCGCGCCAGCACGTCGGGCGCGCATTCGGCATCGATGCCGAACTGCTTGGGGCCGCCGCCCATTTTCATGCCGGACGATTTCAGTTCGAAGTCGGGATTGATGCGCAGCGCCACTTGCGGGCGCAACTGCAAGCCTGCGCCGATGGCGGCCAGGCGCTCCAGTTCGCCGGCGGATTCGACGTTCAGCACAATGCCGGCCGCCACCGCGCGCGCCAAATCCGCGTCGCTCTTGCCGGGCCCGGCAAAGCTGATGTGTTGCGGCGCGATGCCGGTATCGAGCGCGACCCGCAATTCGCCGCCGGAGGCGACATCAATGCCGTCGACCAGGCCGGCCATATGCTGCACCACGGCCGGCATCGGGTTCGCTTTCATCGCATAGTGCAGCGCGATTTCCGGTGGCAGCGCGGCGCGCAGTTCGCCCACGCGGCGCGTCAGCGCGCCCCGGTCATAGGCGTAAAACGGGGTTTGTCCGACTTGCGCGGCCAGCCGTGGCAAGGGCGTGCCACCCACCACCAGGCAGTCATCGATGATGGGGAATTGCTCGAGCGGGGCGTGTTGAGGACGGGCGGGCGTGGTCATGGGGGGAAAAAATCAGGCAAAAATCAGGGGCGGGCCGCCACGGTCAGGCTTGGAAGCTGTCGGCGTAGTGCAGGCTCAATAATTTACGGTCGATCTTGCCGTTCGGATTGCGTGGCAGCGGCGCGTCCGCCATCACGATCCGTTGCGGCAGCATGTAGCCGGGCAGGTGCGGTTTGATGGCCGCCAGCAGCGCTTCCGCCGTGGTGTCCGCCGCGGCGTGTGCGATCACGATAATCGCTTGTCCCAGGGTGGGGTGCGAGGCGCCGATGGCGGCCGCTTCCAGCACGCCGCCGCGGGCATAGATCACTTCTTCGACTTCGGTCGGGCTGACGCGATAGCCGGAGGTCTTGATCATTTCATCGGTACGCGAAATGAAATACAGGAACCCTTCGGCGTCGCGGCGCACCGTGTCGCCCGACCACACCGCCCATTCCGGCATGGCCAAGGCGGCGCCGCCTGGTGCCAGATACGGTTTAAAGCGCTCGGCGGTCTTGGCCGCATCATTCCAGTAACCCAGCGACACCAGCGCGCCACGGTGCACCAGTTCGCCCGGTTCATCGGCGTCGCATTCGCTGCCGTCGGGACGCAGCACCAGCACTTCCGCATTGGGGATGGCCCGGCCCATCGAATCGGGGCGGCGCGCCAGTTCAGACGGCGGCAAATAGGTGGAACGGAACGCTTCGGTCAAGCCATACATCAGGTACGGTTGCGCCTGCGGCAGCGCCTGGCGCAAGCGGTCCAACGTCGGGCGCTGCATGGCGCCGCCGGAATTGGTCCAGTAGCGCACGGTGCAATCGGCCGGCCAGTCGAGCGCCGCCAGTTGCAGCCACAGCGGCGGCACCGCTGCCAGGCCCGTGATGCGTTCGGCCACCACGGCTTTGACGACGTCGCGCGGCAGCAAATGGTTCAGCAGCACGGCCGTGGCGCCGACGCGGAACGCGGTGGTCAGCTGGCTCAG
The DNA here is from genome assembly GCA_019751755.1 of Burkholderiaceae bacterium. Taxonomy (GTDB): domain Bacteria; phylum Pseudomonadota; class Gammaproteobacteria; order Burkholderiales; family Burkholderiaceae_D; genus Rugamonas. The sequence continues at coordinate 4,986 of JAIENA010000208.1, forward strand.
GCCATAGTCAAAGCTGAGCGGCAGCACCGCCAGGATGCGGTCCTGCGCCGTGTTGTTCAGGTAAGTCGACACGCTGGCGGCGCCCGCCACCAGGTTGCGGTGCGACAGCACCACGCCCTTGGGTTTGCCGGTGCTGCCCGATGTGTACAGGATGGCGGCCATGTCGCGGTCGATGCCGGTGCGGGGTGGGGCGCCGGGGGGCGCCGCGAGGGCGCTGTCCCAGCCCAGCACGCCGATGCCCGGCAAGTCCGGCAGGGGCGCGCCGGACGGATTGACGGCAATCACCGTGGCCAGGTCCGGGCATTGCGCCAGCGCAGGCGCCAGCAGGCGCAGACGGTCGGCGCTGGTGACCAGAATCCGGACGTTGCAGTCGGCCAGAATATACGCGACTTGCTCCGGTTTCAGCAGCGGATTGACCGGCACGAAGACGCCGCCGGCGGCCGCGGCGCCAAACATGGCGGCCACGTTTTCCACATTTTTTTCCATGCAGACCGCGACCCGCTCACCGCGTTCCAATCCCAGCGCGGCCAGCGCATCGGCGGCGCCGCGCACGGCGCCGGCCAGCGCCGCATAATCGAGGCGGCGCGTGCCATAAACCAGCGCTTCGGCGCCTGGCGTGCGGCGCGCGCTGTCAAAAATGAAATCGTGTATCAGCTCGCTCATGGGGCCGCATGGTACGCGCAGCCTGTGGGGCTGTCCATCGCTGCGGCAAGCGCCCTGTGATAAAGTGGCAACGATTTGGCGGGCTGCCCGCGCGCCCGTTGTTGTTGCTTCGTTGTGGCTTCGTTGTCGCTGCGCTCCTTGCTTCGCTTCTTGCTTCTTATTTCGCGCTGATTTCCCTTCATGACCTGGACCCTGACCCCGGCTGCCGACTTCCCCGCCCATGCCGGCCGCTGGAATGCGCTCAATGCCGCCGGCGCGGCTTCCCCGCTGCTGGAAGCGGATTTTATTATTCCTTTATTGCAATATTTTGGCGCAGCGGGGGCGCTGCTCGCCCGTTGTGAACAGCATGGCCGCACCGTTGCCATGACCGTGTTGGTCCAGCAACGCCCGGGCGTCTGGGCCACGTTCCAGCCGGCACAGCAGCCACTGGCCATGTGGCTGCAACTGCCGGGCGAAGATGCGGCGCGCCTGCGCGAGACGCTGATGCAGGCATTGCCTGGAGGCAAACTCCTGTTGGCGGTGATGCAGTGCGACCCGGCGCTGGCGCCCCGTCCGGTGGACGCCGGCCGGGTGCAAACGCTCGATTACATGGACACCGCCCGCATCACGCTGGGGATGGCGTATGACGATTACTGGGCGGGGCGCGGCAAGAATTTGCGCAACAACCTGAAAAAACAGCGCAGCCGCCTGCAGCGCGAAGGCATCGTGACACGGCTCGAGATCTGCACCGCGCCGCAACAGATGGCGCAAGCCGTGGCCGATTACGGGCGGCTGGAAAGCAATGGCTGGAAGGGCGCGGAAGGCACGGCGGTCCATGCCGACAACGCGCAGGGGGGCTTTTATGGCGCCATGCTGGCCGCGTTTTGCCACCGTGGCGCCGGCAGCGCGGTGCGCTACTGGTTTAACGACCAGTTGGTGGCGATGGACTTGTGCATCGAAGGCGGCGGCGTGCTGGTGGTGTTGAAAACCGCTTATGACGAGCGGGTGGCGTCGCACTTTTCCCCCGCGCTGCTGATGCGCGATGACAGCTTCCGTCTACTGTTTGCGCGGCCGGGTCTGCGGCTGGTGGAGTTTTATGGCCAGGTATTGCCCTGGCACCGCCAATGGACTGACGAGGTGCGCACCATGTACCATATCAATCACTATCGCTGGCCGTTGTTGCGGCAGTTGCATGGGCAACTGCGGGCACGACGGGGTTCATTCCGGCGACTATCCCGGCGCAATCCTTTGGAGTCATAATGTATTTGCAAGAAATCAAGACCATCCTGGCTGACACCCTGAGCCTGCCACCAGGCGCGGCCGATGCGCTGACGGCCGAGTCGGCGCTGATGGGCAGTATCCCGGAACTCGATTCGATGGCGGTGGTGCAGCTGATCGCCACCCTGGAAGAACAATTCGGTTTTGCCATCGACGATGATGAAATCGACGCCAGCACGTTTGCCACGGTGGGCACCCTGGCGGCTTTCGTCCAGCACAAGCTGACCGCATGATCGGTTCCGGCGCCACTGCGCCGGCCGCGCCCGCGCTCCCGCCGCCGCTGCCGTTGTTCTTGCCGGTGGCCGGGCAGGGCGCCCGTTTTTGCCTGTACCACGCGCCGGCCGGAAAGGGCACGGCGGCGCTGGTGTATGTGCATCCGTTTGCCGAAGAAATGAACCGCAGCCGCCGTATGGCGGCGCTGGCGGCGCGCGCCCTGGCGGCACGCGGCGTGGCGGTACTGCAAATCGATTTGCTGGGCTGTGGCGACAGCAGCGGCGATTTCGGCGACGCCAGCTGGGACGCCTGGCGCACCGATGTGCGGCACGCCGTGGCGTGGCTGCGCGAACGCAGTGGCCATGTGCCCGGCCTGTGGGGCTTGCGCATGGGCGCCTTGCTGGCGCTCGATTGCGCGCGCGAACTGGCCTGCCCGCACCTGCTGCTGTGGCAACCGGTGCACAGCGGCGCCACCGGTCTGACGCAGTTCTTGCGCTTGCAACTGGCGGCCGACATGCTGGACCAGCAGTCGGCGGCCCGCAGCACCACGGCGGCGTTGCGGGCCGCGCTGCGCGCGGGGACGCCGCAGGAAATCGCCGGCTACACCCTGGCGCCGGCGATGGCCGATGCGCTCGATGCGCTCGACAGTAAAACGCTGGCGCCGCCTTGTCCCACGCACTGGTTCGAGTTGGCGCCGGAAGCGGGCCGTCCGCTGCCGCCCGCCGGCGCCGCCGTGCTGCAGGCGTGGCAAGCGCAAGGCGCGGTCGTGCAGGCGCAGGTGGTGGCGGGCCCGCAATTCTGGGCCACGCCGGAAGTGGCCACCAGTGCCGCGCTGCTCGCTGCCACGGCAGCCGTTTTTGGAGCCGGTCATGTTCCATGACGGCGGCTATCAGGAGCAGGCGCTGGCGTTCCACTGCGATGCGGCGACCTTGCCGGCCATCCTGACGCTGCCCGTGTCGGCGGCGGGGCAAGCGCCGGCCACGCGCGGTGTGCTGGTGATCGTTGGCGGGCCGCAATACCGGGCCGGCAGCCACCGGCAATTCACCTTGCTGGCGCGCAGCCTGGCGCAGCAAGGCATTCCCGTCCTGCGTTTCGATGCGCGCGGCATGGGCGATGGTGAAGGCGAGCCGCGTACCTTTGACGATCTGGCTGACGATGTGCGGGCGGCCACCGATTGTTTCATGGGCGCCGTGCCGGGTTTACGTGACGTGGTGCTGTGGGGCTTGTGCGATGGTGCGGCGGCTGCGGTGTTATATGCCGGCAGTGATCAGCGTATCAGCGGCCTGGTGTTGCTCAATCCGTGGGCGCGCGATGAGGCGGGGTTGGCGAAAGCCATGCTAAAACACTATTATCTGCGCCGCCTGGCGGATCCCGCGCTGTGGCGCAAAGTGTTCAGTGGCCGTTTTGACGTGCGGGGATCCGCCGCCTCGCTGGCGCTGCACATTGGTCGAGCGTTGCGGCCAAGCGCCAAGCCGCCGTTGGCCGGGATCGAACCGGCTGGCGCCGTGTCGGCCCCGGATCCCATGTCGACCGTCGCACCGGCGGCGACACCGCCCGTATCGGCTGCCGCGAGGCCACCGGCGCCGACCGCTGCGCTGCCATCCATCCCGGCCGTTGCTGCGCCGCCACTTGGCCCGCGCTTGTATGCGGGCCTGCAGCGCTTCCAGGGCCAGGTGCTGCTGGTGATCAGTCCTGGCGACCTGACCGCCATGGAGTTCCTGGACCTGGCCGGCAGCAGCCGGGCCTGGCGCACGCTGATGCGTGCGCCGCGCATCACGCGCCGCGACGTTCCCGGCGCCGACCACACGTTTTCGAGCCGGGCCTGGCGCGACCAGGTCGCCGAATGGACTGGACAGTGGCTGCGCTCGTGGTAAATTACTGCAGGAAATATTCGGAGATCACATGAAATATCTACCTGCGCTGGCGGCGATGTGCCTGCTGGCCACCGCAGCCGCTCCGGCGCTGGCTGCGCCTAAAATTTGTGGCGTGTTCGACGAGCCCGCCGCGTTATCTGATTACCGTAAAGGCCGGACGGAATTTGCTGTCAGGCTGGCGCAAGTCGAACGCTCCTCGTTTTCGCCGGACGTGGAAAGTGGCGCCATCGGCATGGCGGCCGTCAGTGGGCTGGACGCCACGCTGGCGGCGTTCCCCAACCATGTGCCGGCATTGAATGCCCTGACGCGCCTGGCGCTGAAGGAAAAGCGCGCCAAGTTGCCGGGCATGAAGTTTCCGGTGGAATGCTATTACGACCGCGCCCAGCGCTTTGCGCCCGACGATGCGGCGGTCTATGCCGCCTATGCCGCCTACCTGCTGGGCCTGGGATTGAACGACAAGGCGGTCGAAATGTACGTGCGGGCGGTGGAGCTCGACGGCAGGAATGTCGTGATCCATTACAACCTTGGCCTGGCGTATTTCAAGCTGAACAATTATGAGCTGGCCAATAAGTATGCGCAGCGCGCGTACAACGCCGGCTTCCCCCTGCCGGGCTTGCGCAGCCTGTTGCAAAACGCGGGCAAATGGCGCCACATGCCGGATGAGAAAATGCCGCCACCACCGTTGCCCGAAGGCGCCGAGCCCGAGTTGGCGCCCGCACCGGAACCGCTGCCGGCGCCCGCGCCAGTGAAGGAGTAAGCCATGCATCAAAACTGGACCATTGGCGCTTTGCTGGCGCTGTTTGCCATCGGTGCGCAGGCCGCCCCCGACCGCCGCCTGGACGGCTTGAAGCAGGTCGAGCGCAGCCGTTGCCTGCTGCAGGGCAATACCGGCCCCGGCGCGCCGAAAAACCTGAAACTGGTGCCGAAATATTGCGAGTGCGTCGCCAACAACTATTACGACGGCTTGCCCAAGGACGAAGTCGACGAGTTGCTCAACGCCGGCCAGTCGGCCGACATCGATGCGCGCAAGGACGTGCGCATGGCGCAGGCGCGCACCGCCTGCAAGGTGCAATAAGGCGGACGGCGATGCGGGCCACGCTGGCGTCGCAAGGCTGGAGCTTTGCCACCGATGGCGCCACCACCTTGTTGAAGGCGGCGGAGCAGGGCGGCATCCGGCTGCCCAGTTCGTGCCGCAACGGCACCTGCCGCACCTGCTTGTGCAAGCTCGACAGTGGTTCGGTGCGCTACCTGATCGAATGGCCCGGCGTCAGCCGCGAAGAAAAGCAGGAAGGCTGGATCCTGCCATGCGTGGCGGTGGCCGAAACCGACGTGGTGCTGACGGTGCCGGCCGCGCGGCCGCTGCCCTGAGGTCAGACTTCGCCGTCGCCGCTGCCATCAGCTTGCGGCGGCGGTTTGCCCTCGCGCAGCCTGCTCAGCAGCGCGTTCGCGCTGTCACTCATCGGCAAGCCGTGGCGGCGCAGCAGCTGGACGTGCAGCACCATGTTTTCCAGCACCAGCTTGGCCGCCACCGCCAGTAAGGTCAGGCGCCGATCTTCTTCGCTGAACGATTCCATGGCGTCGGCCATCTCGCACAGGTGGTTGGCTACCAGCTCGCGCAAGTCGTGTTCCTCGAACGGCAGATCGGCGAAATCGATCGGGTCTTCCTGTTCCACTTCCCGCATCAGGGCTTGCAGGTCTTCCGGAGTGATTGCCATGGGTGGCTTTCAGAGTTGCCGTGATCTCATTCTAGCGCTAAGCCGGATCAAACCGCATGCACATTTCCCGCAGCGTAACCGGGGTTCAGGATGTTGACGGGGGCGCCTTGCGCAAACGCCAGTACGTTCTGGAACGCCGCATTGAAATACAGTTCATAGCTGTCCCGCTCGACGTAGCCCAGGTGCGGCGTGGCCAGCACGTTGGGCACTTTCAGCAAGATCGAATCGGGCGCCAGCGGTTCTTGTTCAAACACGTCGAGCGCCGCCGCGCCCGGACGGCCGGCGCGCAGCGACGCTTCCAGCGCGCCGGCCGCCACCAGTTCGGCGCGGCTGGTGTTGACGAACAGGGCGGTCGGTTTCATGCGCTGCAAATCGTCCGCCGTGACAATGCCGCGGGTGGCGTCCGCCAGCCGCAAATGCAGCGTCAGCACGTCGGCCTGTTCAAAGAACTGTTCGCGCGTGTCGGCCGCGCGGCAGCCGTCGGCCAGCGCCGCCGCGCGGCTGGCCGGACTGCCCCAGACCAGCACCTGCATGCCAAAGGCTTTGCCATAGCCGGCCAGCAGCTTGCCGATTTTGCCGTAACCCCAGATCGCCAGCGTACGGCCTTTCAAGACCGTGCCCACGGTGTTGTATTCCGGCAGCGACGACGCGGTTTGCCACTGGCCCGCTTTCAGCTGGATCGCATACGGCACGATCTTGCGCTGCGCCGCCATGATCAGGGCCCACGTCAGTTCGGCCGGCGCGGTGGGCGAACCGACCCCTTCGGCAATGGCGATGCCCAGTTCGGTGGCGGCCGCCACATCGACATGCCCGCTGACCTTGCCGGTCTGCGAAATCAGTTTCAAATTGGGCAACTTGGACAGTAGCGCGCGGTTGAAGCTGGTGCGCTCGCGGATCAAGACCAGCGCCTCGAACGGCGCCAGCCGGGCGGCCAGTTGGCCGATGCCTTTGGGGGAATTGTTGAAGACTTTAACATCATGTCCGTCAAGCAACTTCATGCAGTCCAAGCTACGCGTTGCATCTTGGTAATCGTCTAGGATGGCAATTTTCATACGTGTTGTCTTAGTAGAAACATCATTTCGTAGTGTAATAACAGGATTCAAAAATCATCCAAATAGCCTACTACAAGAGTCAACCAATTCTCCTACATTTCTGTCGGAATCGCTTGCGGACGGGTGTACAATCGGCGCAGATTTTGGGCCCAACAGCGGGTCTGCGCAATACGTTCCATCCGTCCAGATACATAATGTGGACTGGACGCCTGTGAATTTTTTCCGGGCGAACCGACAAGACCGCCGTACCGCCGAAGCATTACCGTAATGCCTTCCTGAGCGCATAGCCACAAGCTGACGACGATCCTGCCGTGCCGGGACAAGACAAAGAATTTCTTTATTGGCATTGGAGGTACTATGAATCAGCCCATCATGGGTGGCGTTGCAGCCCTGAACGTCCCAGCTTACGTCAAGCATCAAGGTCTTATCAATTGGGTCGCGGAAACCGCCGCGCTGACCCGTCCGTCCCGCATCTACTGGTGCGATGGCTCGAAAGAAGAATACGACCGCCTGTGCGCGGAAATGGTTGCCGCCGGCACCATGAAAAAACTGAACCCGGAAAAGCGTCCGAACTCCTACCTGGCGTGCTCGGACCCGACCGACGTGGCCCGCGTGGAAGACCGCACCTACATTTGCTCGCAAACCAAGGAAGCCGCCGGTCCGACCAACAACTGGATGGCCCCGGCCGAAATGCGCAGCACGCTGAACGGCCTGTTCGACGGCTGCATGGCCGGCCGTACGCTGTACGTGGTGCCGTTCTCGATGGGCCCGCTGGGCTCGCCGATCGCGCACATCGGCGTGGAACTGTCGGATTCGCCGTACGTTGCTGTCAACATGCGCATCATGACGCGCATGGGCAAGGCCGTGTTCGACGTGCTGGGTGCCGATGGCGACTACGTGCCATGCGTGCACACCGTGGGCGCGCCGCTGGCGGCCGGCCAACAAGACGTGGCCTGGCCATGCAACAGCACCAAGTACATCGTGCATTTCCCGGAAACCCGTGAAATCTGGTCCTACGGTTCCGGCTATGGCGGCAACGCGCTGCTGGGCAAGAAGTGCTTCGCGCTGCGCATCGCCTCCAACATGGGCTTCCAGGAAGCCCAGCAAGGCGGCAAGGGCTGGCTGGCCGAACACATGCTGATCCTGGGCGTGGAATCGCCGGAAGGCAAAAAACACTATGTCGCGGCGGCGTTCCCGTCGGCCTGCGGCAAGACCAACTTCGCCATGCTGATTCCGCCGGCCTCGTTCGGTGGCTGGAAAGTCACCACCATTGGCGACGACATCGCGTGGATCAAGCCGGGCGCCGATGGCCGCCTGTACGCGATCAACCCGGAAGCCGGCTACTTCGGCGTGGCACCGGGCACCAACACCAAGACCAACTCGAACTGCATGGCGTGCCTGGGCGAAGACACCATCTTCACCAACGTGGCGCTGACCGATGACGGTGACGTGTGGTGGGAAGGTTTGACCAAGGAAGCACCGGCGCACCTGATCGACTGGCAGGGTAAAGACTGGACCCCGGCGTCCGGCACCAAGGCCGCGCATCCGAACGCCCGCTTCACCGTGGCGGCAACGCAAAACCCGGTACTCGATTCGGCCTGGGATGATCCGGCCGGCGTGCCGATCTCCGCCTTCATCTTCGGCGGCCGCCGTTCCACCACCGTGCCGCTGGTCACCGAAGCGCGCAACTGGGTGGAAGGCGTCTACATGGCTGCCACCATGGGGTCGGAAACCACCGCCGCCGCCGCCGGCCAGCAGGGCGTGGTGCGCCGCGACCCGTTCGCGATGCTGCCGTTCATGGGCTACAACATGAGCGACTACTTCCAGCACTGGCTGAACCTGGGCGAGAAAATCGGCGCCGCCAATCCGGGCGCATTGCCGAAAATTTATTGCGTCAACTGGTTCCGCACCGATGCCGAAGGCAAGTTCGTCTGGCCGGGCTTTGGCGACAACATGCGCGTGCTGAAGTGGATGCTGGAGCGTATCGAAGGCAAGGCGGGCGGCGTGGAAAACGTGTTCGGCACCACCCCGGAATTCGGCGACCTGAACTGGGATGGCCTGGACTTCACGCAAGAACAGTTCAACCAGATCACGTCGATCGACAAGGCGGCCTGGCTGGATGAATTGAAACTGCACGCCGAACTGTTTGACAAGCTGGCCTACCACCTGCCGCAAGCGCTGGTGGACACCAAGGCGGCGATTGAACAGCGCCTGGCAAATTAAGGTATAGCGGCATCACGAATGCGCCCTGCGGGGCGCATTTTTTTTGGGTGCTTAGCGTGCGCTGCGCAAGGCTCCGGCGCGCAGCACAATGTCCGCTGCCAACCCTTTATACAGGCCCAGCAGGAATAGCAGTTCCGCCACCACGAACAGCGGGCCGATGATCAGTCCGCTGAGGTCGTCGACAAAGGCCGGTTTGCGGCCTTCAAAATAATGGCCGATGAACTGGAATAGCCAGCCCACGACAAAGCCGCCCACGCCCAGCGTCAGCCAGGTCGCGCTGTCTTGCGCGGCGCTCCATTGCCCCAGCCACAAGGCGGCGCCCATCAGCGCGCTCATGATGACGCCGAAGCCGATATCGAGCAGGAAGTAATACACCAGTGTCGCGGCGGTGACCAGCGTGGCCACGGACAGCGTGACGCCTGCCACATCGACGGCGGGCCGTGACAGCAGGATGGCCACGGCGGCCACGATCATCGGGATCCCGATGACATGGGTGGCGATGTTGCGTGTGTCGCGGTGGTAGGCGGCGTACGTTGACAATTGTTCGGTGATGGTTTTCATGCGGGTCTCCTAACGATGGAAAAATCGCATCATGCGGTGGCGGGCCCGGTGGCGCTGTCGGATAGCCGACACAAGCTTTAAAATGGCCCGATGAACTTGCCGACCGACTACGCCGCCTTGCTGCGCACCGGCAACTGGTTCCAGCAACTAGCCCCCGCGTTGCAGGACCAGTTGCTGGCGCTGGCCCGCCTGCGCCGGTTGCGCGGTGGACAGCGCCTGTTTGCGCGCGGCGACGCGCCTGATGGCTTGTATGGCATGGTGGAGGGCGCGATGCGCATCGGTGGCTGGTCGGAAAGCGGCAAGGAAGCCGTGCTGGCGCTGATCGAACCGCCGCACTGGTTCGGTGAAATTGCCTTGTTCGACGGCCAGCCTCGCACCCACGATGCGTGGGCCGAAGGCGACGTGACCTTGCTGCATGTGCCACAACAGGGATTGCTGGCCTTACTGTCGGCGCGGCCCGACTACTGGCGCGCATTGGCACTGTTGATGACGCACAAGCTGCGGCTGACGTTCACCATGATGGAGGAAACCGCGCTGTTGCCCGCTGCCGCGCGGCTGGCGCGCCGCCTGGTCAGCATGGCCGAAGGCTATGGCGACTGCAAAGACCGCAACCGCCGCCTGCTCTACGTGCCCCAGGAACAACTGGCGCTGATGCTGTCGCTGTCGCGCCAGACCGTCAATCAGATTCTCAAGCAGTTCGAAGCGCAGCACGCGATTGCCTTGGTGCGGGGCGGGATTGAAATCCTCGATATCGCCCGGCTGCGCCAGTTGGCGTAAGGGGTCACGGTATGCGTTTCAAGTCGTCCAGCTGGAACCACAGTTCCTTGCGCGCCAGCGGCGTCTCCGGTGGCAGCAGGGGATTGACCAGCTCGACGACGCGCCGCTTGTCGAGCCCGGCCTGGCGCAACCGGGCGCCGAAGTGCCGGTAAAACAGCAGGTCCATCGAACCGTCGGCCATGGCGGCTTCCAGTCCTTGCCGGATCTGCTCGGCCAGCCGGGCGTTGGCGCGATGGACAAAGAAATAATCCGCAGTCGGGTAACGCAGGACCAGGTGCGACTCCACCGCCAATTCCGGATGACGCGCCGCTTCTGGCCAGATTTCCTGCACGGAACGGGGCAGGTAATCGATGCGGCCGGCCTTGAGCATGCCGAACAGGCTGTTGTAACTGGAGACCGGGGCCGCATCCGCGCCGTTGGCGCGCAGAATGCCGAGGTCTGGCCAGTCATGCCCTTGCGCCACCTTGTAGGGCGCCAGATCGGCCAGCGTGCTCGCATGGCGGTAGCGCCCCTTGTCCGCTTGCCGTACCAGTAACAGCCGCCAGCCGATCAAGCCTTTGCTGATGGGGATCCGGATCGCCAGTAAGTGCTGCTCCCGTTCGATCGAGGTCATGGTCGCCACCACATGCACTTTCCCGGTGTCGTTTGCCACTTCGGTGAGGGAGCGGTTTTGCTGCATGTAATGGGGCGTCATGACGACCTGCGCGTTGCTGCCGGCCTTGATCAGTGCCAATTGCAGCAATTGGAAGGCGTAGTCGCCCCGTTCGTCGTCGAGACTCTCGGGACGGGGGAACAGCAGCACCTCGGCCAGCGCACAAGGCACCACCAGGACGGCGGCCAGCATGACAGCAAAGATGGCGGCAGCCATGCGGGCCCCGGATTGCAACATGCGCTGCTCCGATGAAGATGATGATTTGATAGTCGCGCAATGCCCCTGGCGCGTCAAGCCGCAACGGACGCCGTTGCATAAAGAATGGGCAGAATCCCCGTGCATGTTTCGCACACCTGTGCTAAAGTGATGTTCATGGAGACCCCGACCACTAAAAGCGAAGCCACCTACAGCGCCATCGTCCAGGCCGGCTATGACATGGCGGCCGCCGAGGGGATCGGCAAGGTGTCGCTGGGCGAAATTGCCAAGCGGCTGGGGCTCAGCAAGAGCGGCGTGTTTTCCCGCGTCGGGTCGCTGGAAGCGCTGCAGGAAGCCGTGCTCGACGAATATGACCGCCGTTTTGCGCAAGATATCTTCCTGCCGTCGTTGCGGCTGCCGCAGGGGCTGCCCCGGCTGACGGTGCAAATCCAGGCCTGGATCCAGCGCTGCTGTGAAACCGGGCCCCGCACCGGTTGCCTGTACACGGCGGGCGCGTTTGAGTTCGATGATTTGTCCGGCCCGCTGCGCGACCGCATCGAGCAGGGCGTGCTGCGCTGGCGTGCGTCGCTGCGCAAAACCGTGCTGCAGGCGGTGGAAGTGGGGCATTTGCGGCCCGATACCGATCCGGAGCAGCTGGTGTTCGAGATTTACTGCCTGATCGTGGGCTTGCTGCACGATGCGCGCTTCATGCGCGATCCGTCCACCCTGAAGCGCATTTCGGTGGCCTACGGCCGCCTGATTTCAACCTATAAAAGTTTCACGTACCAGGATTGAGCGGTGCCGCACCCGTTGTGTGGCGTTTTTTTAAACCAATTTCGCACGCCTGTGCGAAACAAGGAGCGCATCATGACCAAGGTCTTGTTTGTTACCGTTGTTGCCTTTTTCCTGCTGATTAACCCGCGTTTTGCCGCGGCCCTGCGCGCGCTGCCGGAGTCCAACGACGATTTCGGCGCGGTGTAAGCATGGAACCGGTCGATTTCTATTTTGATTTTGGGTCGCCCTACGGTTACTTCGCCGCCACCTGCGTCGATGAACTGGCGGCGCGCCACGGGCGGACGGTGCGCTGGCATCCGATCATGATGGCGGCCATGCTGCAGGCCACCGGCACTACGGCGCTGCCGCTGGTGCCGATCAAGGGTGACTACGTGCGGCACGACATCCGCCGCACGGCGCGCCAGCACGGCATTGCCTACCGCCAGCCGGAGCCGTTCCCGGCATTGCTGGTGGCGCCGGCCCGCGCCATGCTGTGGATCCGGCTGCAATATGGCGAGGAGCTGGCGGTGCGCTTCGCCAAGCGCTGCTACCACGCGTATTTTGCCGAACGGGCCGCCTTGGCCGACGCCGCCACCGTCTGCCAGCTGGCGGCGGAACTGGGCGTGGCGGAGGACGCGCTGGCCGCCGCACTGCAGTCGGACCAGGTCAAAACCCTGTTCAAGCAGGAGACACAGCAGGCGTTGGCGCGCGGCGTGTTCGGAGTGCCGTTCGTCATCGCCGATGGCGAACCCTTCTGGGGTTTCGACCGCTTCGGCCAGCTCGAAGCGTGGCTGGCTGGGCGCGGCGCCTCCTGGCGTTACTGGGCGCGCAAGGCGCGTGGCCCGGTGGGCGCCAAGTGGAAAACGCCATCGTCCGCGACCGCCGTCAATGCCGCCAGCTGATCCGGCTGATCCGGTTCATCACGCGGAGGTGCATTCCATGCCGTTGTTTTAACCTTTCAGCCCGTGGCGCGTGCGGCCGGGCGCGCGCCACCGTACAGTGTAGCCTCCACCATTATTGACTCGAGGCTTGCATGACAATAACCATAACCCGCCGCCTTGGCGCCGCTAGTGCGCTGCTGTTTGCCCTGATGCTGGGCGCGGCCCACGCCGAGACCGTGGCCCCCGATCTGGAAGGGCGCCGCGCCGCGCTCAATACGCTGCTCAAGGAACAGTGGGAACACACCATGCGCAACAGCCCGGAGTGGGCCTCGCTGCTGGGCGACAAGCGCTATAACGACCGCTGGTCGGATTTTTCGCAGGCGGCGATCGATGCCGACAACCGGGCCGACGCGGCATTCCTGCAGCGGTTTGAAGCCATCGACGCCAGCGGCTTCCCGTTGCAGGAAAAGCTGAACCGCGATTTGATGGTGCGCCAGTTGCAGGAGCGGGTGGAAGCGGCCCGTTTCCGCGACTGGCAGATGCCGCTGGCGCAGAACTCCGGGGTTCACCTCGACATCCCGATGATGGTGTCGGCGCTGCCGTTCGAGACCGTCAAGGATTACGACGACTACCTCGCCCGCCTGCGCAAGTTGCCGAAGCTGTTCGCGCAAACCCGCGTCCAGATGGAGCAGGGCGTCAAGGATGGCCTGATGCCGCCTAAATTCCTGATCCCGACTATCGCCCGGCAGTGCCAAGAGGTGGCGGCGTTGAAGCCGGCCGCATCGCCGTTCGCGGAACCGCTGAAGAAATTCCCCAAGGATTTCCCGGCCGCCGACAAGGCGCGCCTGACCAAGGAAATCCTGGCGGCCGTGCAACAAGACGTGGCCCCGGCTTACAAGCAGTTGGGCACGTTTGTGAAAACCCGCTACCTGCCGCATGGCCGCAAGGAGGTCGGCATGTGGTCGCTGCCGGATGGCGCGGCGCGCTACAGCTTCAAGGCCAAGAGCTCGACCACGACCGACATGTCGCCGGAACAAATCCACCAGCTGGGCCTGTCCGAAGTGGCACGGATCGAAGCGCAAATGCTGCAGGTGGCGCAACAACTCGGCTTCAAGGAACTGAAGTCATTTAACAAGTCGCTGGAAGCGAATGCCGCGCTGCATCCGAAATCGCGCCAGGAAATCGTCGACCTGTACCAGAAATATACCGACCAGATGTATACCCAGTTGCCGCAGCAATTCGGCATCCTGCCCAAGGCCAAGGTGGAAATCACGCAAGTCGAAGCGTTCCGCGAAAAAGGCGCCTCGGGCGCCGCCTACCTGCCGGGTTCGCCGGATGGCAAGCGTCCGGGCCGCGTGATGGTCAACACCGGCGACTTCGCCAAGCGTTCCATCGTGGGCATTGAAACCACGGCGCTGCACGAAGGCGTGCCGGGCCACCATATGCAATTGTCGATTGCGCAGGAAATCGAGGGGCTGCCCATGTTCCGCCAGCAGGGCAATTACACCGCGTATGCGGAAGGCTGGGCGCTGTATTCGGAACGCCTGGGGCAGGAACTGGGCTTCTTCAAGGATCCGTACAGCTATTACGGCCATTTGCAGGATGAAATGCTGCGCGCGATCCGGCTGGTGGTGGATACCGGCCTGCACTACAAGAAGTGGTCGCGCCAGCAAGTGGTGGACTTCTTCCACGACCATTCCGGCATCGAGGAAGTCGAGGTCCAGAGTGAGACCGACCGTTATATCGTGTGGCCGGGCCAGGCGCTGGGCTACAAGATCGGCCAGCTGAAGATTCTGTCGCTGCGTGACTACGCGAAACAGGAATTGGGTCCGCGCTTCGACATCCGCACATTCCACGACCAGGTGCTGGGCGCGGGCGCGTTGCCGATGGATGTGCTGGAAGCCCGGATCAAGGACTGGGTGGCGTCTGAAAAGGGCAACGCCACGGCGCAGCAGTAATCAGCCGCCCCGGGACTATCCCGCGAGTCTGCCCTAGGGGATAACGTCCCGGATAGTCTCAGGCAGCGTGGCCCTTACGCTTTCTTTTTCTTCGGCGCCAGCGCCGGCAGCAGCGGCACCAGGTATTTGCCGGTCACGCTGTGCGGGTTGGCCGCCACCGCTTCCGGCGAACCGGTGGCGATGATCTGGCCGCCGCCGGCGCCGCCTTCCGGCCCCAGGTCGACGATCCAGTCGGCGGTCTTGATGACGTCGAGGTTGTGCTCGATGATGGCCAGCGTATTGCCCTGGTCGCGCAGGCGGTGGATCACTTTCAGCAGCAAATCGATATCGTGGAAGTGCAGGCCGGTGGTCGGTTCATCGAGGATGTACAGGGTGCGGCCGGTATCGCGCTTGGACAGTTCCAGCGACAGTTTCACACGCTGCGCTTCGCCGCCCGACAGGGTGGTGGCGCTTTGCCCCAGCTTGATGTAGCCGAGGCCGACATCGAGCAGGGTTTGCAGCTTGCGGGCAATCAGCGGCACCGGCTTGAAGAAGGTGTGCGCATCCTCCACCGTCATGTCCAGCACTTCGGTGATGCTCTTGCCCTTGTACTGCACTTCCAGCGTTTCACGGTTGTAGCGCTTGCCGTGGCACACGTCGCACGGCACATACACGTCCGGCAGGAAGTGCATTTCGACCTTGATCACGCCATCGCCCTGGCACGCTTCGCAGCGGCCGCCCTTGACGTTGAACGAGAAACGGCCGGCGCTGTAGCCGCGTTCCTTGGCCATCGGCACGGTCGAGAACAAGTCGCGGATCGGCGTAAACAGGCCGGTGTACGTGGCGGGATTGGAACGCGGCGTGCGGCCGATCGGGGCCTGGTCGACCGCGATGACTTTATCGAAGTGTTCCAGGCCGCTGATCGAGTCATGCGGCGATGGCTCCGTCTGCGAACCATACAGGTGGCGCGACAGCGCCGGATACAAGGTATCGTTGATCAGCGACGACTTGCCGGAACCGGATACGCCGGTAATGCAGGTCATCAGGCCGACCGGCAATTGCAGCGTGACGTTTTTCAGGTTGTTGCCGGTGGCGCCGGTAATCACCAGTTGGCGTTCTTCATTGAAGTCGTGGCGCTTGGCCGGCACGTCGATTTTCTTCGCGCCGGACAGGTATTGCGACGTCAGCGAGTCCGTGTTTTTCAGGATGTCTTGCAGCGACCCCGAGGCGATCACATCGCCGCCATGCACGCCGGCGCCTTTGCCCATGTCGACAATGTAGTCGGCGGTGCGGATCGCGTCTTCATCGTGTTCCACCACCAGCACCGAATTGCCGATGTCGCGCAAGTGTTTCAGGGTGTCGATCAGGCGGTCGTTGTCGCGCTGGTGCAGGCCGATCGACGGCTCGTCCAGCACGTACATCACGCCGGTCAGGCCGGAACCGATCTGCGACGCCAGACGGATGCGCTGCGCTTCGCCGCCGGACAGCGTATCGGCGCTGCGGTCCAGCGACAAATAATCGAGGCCGACATTGTTGAGGAACTTCAGGCGCGAGATGATTTCTTTGATGACGCGGTCGGCGATTTCCTTCTTGGCGCCGGACAGTTCCAGCCCTTCAAAGTAGTCGAGGCAATCGCGCAGCGGCTGGTGGGCGATTTCATAAATCGCCCGCGCATGGTCGCCCACACCCACCTTGACGAAGCGCGCTTCCACCCGCAGGCGCGCGCCGGCGCACGACGGGCACTCTTTTTCGTTGATGAACTTGGCCAGTTCTTCCTTGACGGCCATCGAGTCGGTTTCGCGGTAGCGCCGCGACAGGTTGTTGACCACGCCCTCGAAGGTGTGTTCCTTGACCACCGCGCGGCCCCGTTCATTGATGTACGTAAACGGGATCATCTGCTTGCCGGAGCCTTGCAGGATCACGTCGCGGGCATTTTTCGGCAATTGGTCGAACGGCGTGTCGAGGTCAAATTCGAAGTAGGCGGCCAGCGCCGTCAGCATCTGGAAATAAAACTGGTTGCGGCGGTCCCAGCCTTTGATCGCGCCGGACGCCAGCGACAGGTTCGGGAACGCGACGATGCGCTTCGGATCAAAGAATTCAATATGGCCCAGGCCATCGCATTCGGGGCAGGCGCCCATCGGGTTGTTGAACGAGAACAGCCGCGGTTCCAGTTCCTGCAGCGAATAGCCGCACACGTTGCAGGCGAACTTGTTCGAATACACGTGCTCTTTGGCGGTATCCATCTCATAGGCGACGGCGCGGCCATCGGCCAGGCGCAGCGCGGTTTCAAAGCTTTCGGCCAGGCGCTGCTTGATGTCGGCATTAACCTTGACGCGGTCGATCACCACGTCGATGGTGTGCTTTTCCGTTTTTTTCAGCTTCGGCAAGTCATCGGCGTCATAGATCTTGGCGTCATGGGTGCCGCTCTGGATGCGGAAGCGCACGAAGCCCTGCGCCTGCATCTGCTCGAACAAATCGACGTGTTCGCCCTTGCGGTTGGCCACCACCGGCGCCAGGATCATCAGCTTGGTGCCTTCTTCCATGGCGAGCACGGCATCGACCATTTGCGACACCGATTGCGCGGCCAGCGCGTTTTCCGGGTGGTCCGGGCAATACGGCGTGCCGACGCGCGCATACAGCAAACGCAGGTAATCGTGGATTTCCGTCACGGTGCCGACCGTCGAGCGGGGATTGTGGGAGGTGGCCTTTTGCTCGATCGAGATGGCCGGCGACAAGCCTTCGATCAAGTCCACATCCGGCTTTTCCATCAGTTGCAGGAACTGGCGCGCGTAGGCTGACAGCGATTCCACGTAGCGGCGCTGGCCTTCGGCATACAGCGTGTCGAACGCCAGCGACGATTTGCCGGAACCGGACAAGCCTGTGATGACGATCAGCTTGTTGCGGGGCAGGTCGAGGTTGATGTTTTTCAGGTTGTGCGTGCGAGCGCCGCGGACGCGAATGTATTCCATTGCTGTGCCTGGATGGTGAGGGTGGCCAAAGATCGAACCCGGTACTATAGCCGGGTTTGCCCCGTGTCGCCGTGCTTCGATTGATGTGGAACAGGCGCGCGCGTGGCAAGGATGGTGCAAATACTGTATATAATACCAGTGTTCGGTCCGCCGTGCGCGGCGCGGCAACAAATTCTCGGGCCCGCCGGGCGTTGGCTTATAATCGCGGTCTACGCAAATTCAGCCCGCCCGTTTGCAAAGTTTCGACACGGGGCGGCCGCAGTTCAACAGGAGCTATTCATGGCATCAGTTAATAAAGTCATCATCGTCGGCAACCTGGGCCGTGATCCGGAAATCCGTTACATGCCAAGTGGCGACGCCATCGCCAACATCGCCGTGGCGACGTCCTACAAGTCGAAAGACCGCAACACCGGCGAGCAAAAAGAGCAGACCGAGTGGCACCGCATTTCCTTCTTCGGCCGTCTGGCCGAAATCGTCGGCCAATACCTGAAAAAGGGTTCGTCGGTGTACGTCGAAGGCCGCCTGCAAACCCGTAAATACACGGACAAGGATGGCGTTGAGAAGTACGCGACCGACATCATCGCGGAAAACATGCAAATGCTGGGCGGTCGCGCCGGCGGCATGGGTGGCGGCGACGGCATGGATGACGGTGGTGGCTACGACGCCCCGGTATCGCGTCCAGCCCCGCGTCCACAGCCGCAGCCGCAGCAAGCGGCGCCGGCGCCACGTCCGGCCCCGCGCCCGGCGCCGAACTTCTCGGATATGGATGACGATATTCCGTTCTAATCAGCATCACTTGCGTCAAGCAAGAATATAAAAAGGGGAGCTTTTCAGCTCCCCTTTTCTTTTCCATGAATGGCGGTGTTGCATGATGTGGTGAGCTGGTCACTTTTCGCCAGCGACCGCTTGTTCAGTGGCGGCGGCTGGATTACAGTCGGGTTGTTGCTATATCGGTATATATTAGCGCCGCCCTGTGCGGGCCGGGGAGTAGGCACTGTGGCACGCTGGTCCGTCTGGATTGCACTGACACTGATACTGGTTGGCCGCTGCGCCGATGCGGCTGACCTCACGGTCGGCTTCAATATCGACCGTCCCCCCTATGTCTACCTCGATGCCGCCGGCAGCGTGGCCGGGATCGAAGTCGAGGTGGCGCGCGCGGTGCTGGCCCGGCTCGGGTATGGCATGAAAAGTCGCGCGCTGTCGAAATCACGCATGCTGCCCGCGCTGAAAGGGCGGCAGGCCGACATCATCATGTCGGTGCATGGCCGTGATGAGCCGGGCGTGTATTACTCGGACGGGGTGGTGGAATACTGGAATATTGCCGTCAGCCGCCAGGCCGATCGCATCCGCCTGGCCAGCGCTGCCGACCTTGACCAGTACCGCTTTGTCATCTGGCAGCGTGGCTGGGCCGACCTGGGGCCGGCGTTTGCCGCGCGCTACCGGCCCGATGCGCAGGGCCGTTTCCGCAATAATTACTTCCAGAGCAGTACCCAGGATGCCCAGGCGCGCGTGTTCTGGGCGCGTCGGGTCGAGGTGATGGTGGTGGACCGCCTGGTCTTCCAATGGTATCGGCGCCAACTGGCCGCGACCATGAACACCGACGACGACGTGGACTACCACAATATTTTCCCTCACCCCACCGTGTTTGCCGCCGCCCTGGCCGACCGCGACCTGCGCGACCGCTTCAACGCCGCCCTGAAGGCCATGCGCGCCGACGGCGGCTACCAAAACATCGTCAACCGCTATCCCTAAGCCCGGAACAGTGGCGGAAAGCGTTACTTGCTTGTCATCTTGCCGTGGTATTTCTTTTTTAAAATGACCGATGGGACTGGTTCCAGCCTGTGTTTGCGTCGTTGCAGCCCCGAGACAATGGGAAAAAAGGTGCTCCGTGGCAAATGTTGCCCTGAGCACTTACGCTATACTCGTCTTTCCGTCTTATAAACTTTAGCCGTTAAAAGTTTACTTAACGAAAGGATGACAACGGTCGCTTTGTACTTGGCGCACCGTCGAACTGAGGGACAGTCCACTCTTTTTGTTTACTAAAGTAAACGGCTCTGTTGTCGTTAAGAATGAAAAGCGGAGTCTTCGGCGACTGGTTTAAGCAGTTGTGATCAAGAATTCAGCAAGACCTAATACCTTTTAAACATCGATAGGGAATGGAGCAAAGCCGCTCCAGTTCGTGTCTACCCAGAGTTCAGTAGTACCCCTAGGAGAATGAGATGAGCATCGTCACCAGCCTGACTACGTTGCAGATTGCTAATTTATCGACTTTGCAGATTGCCGGTCTCGCTACCGCCGATATCGCGGGTTGGAACACCGAACAGTTCGGTGCGTTGACCACGGATCACATGGGGGTCTTCACTACTGCGCAAATCCCTGCGTTCACCTCGAACCATTTGGCCAACGCCCTGTCGACGGCCCAGGCGGCCGCGATGACGTCGACCCAGCTGAACGCCATGACCAGCGCCCAGGCTGCCGCGCTGAACTCGGATGCCTTGGCCGCGTTTGAAACGTCGGACATCGTCGGCCTCAAGACCACCGCGATTGCCGCGCTGAAATCGTCGCAGCTGTCGGCCATGACCACCGAGCAGGTCGCCGCGCTGGGCACCAACCAGGTGGCGGCGCTGACCACCTTGCAACTGTCGACCGGCTTTGCCACCAACCAGATCGTGGCCCTGAACTCGACCCAGGCTGCCGTGCTGAGCTCGGCCCAAGTGGCAGCGCTGACCTCCGACTCCATCGCCGCGATGGAAACGGAAGACTTTTCCGTCCTGAAAACGTCGGCCATCGGCGGCCTGAAAACGGTCCAGCTGTCGGTTCTGACCACCGACCAGATCGTTTCGCTCAATACCCAGCAAGTGTTCGCCCTGGGCAGCGCCCAGACCGGCGCACTGGCCACCAATGTGCTGGCCGCGATGGAAACCAACGACTTGGCCGCGCTTAAGAGCAGCGCCGTGGTTGGCTTGACTTCCGATCAGGTTAGCGCACTGACCACCGACCAGGTTGGCGCACTGACGACTGGCCAGATTGCTGGCATGAGCACCAATCAGCTGGCCAATGGCTTGCTGACCAACCAGGTGGCGGCCCTGTCGTCGAGCCAACTGGGCGCCTTGTCGACCACCCAATTCGCTTCGCTGTCGAGCGACGCGATCGCCGCGATTGAAACCGCCGACCTGGCCGGCCTGAAATCGTCCCAGATCGCCGCGCTGAAAACCGTGCAGGCTGCCGGCCTGACGACCGACCAGGTTGCCAACCTCGGCACCAACCAGATTGTCGCGCTGAGCACCAACGTGGTGGCCAACGCCCTGAATACCCAGCAAGTGGCCGCCCTGACCAGTTCCCAGGCTGCCGTGCTGAGCTCGGCTCAGGTGTCGGCGCTGACCTCCGACGCCATCGCCGCGATGGAAACGGAGGACTTCTCTGTCTTGAAGACCAACGCCATTGCCGGCCTGAAAACCGCCCAGCTGTCGGCCCTGACCACCGACCAGGTGGCGTCGATGTCGACCCAGCAAGTTGCCGCCCTGGGCAGCGCGCAGATGGCTGGCTTCAGCACCAGCGCGCTGGCCGCGATGGAAACCAATGACCTGGCCGCGCTGAAAACCAGCGCGCTGACGGGCCTGACCTCCGATCAGGTGGCCGGCCTGACCACCGACCAGGTGGGCGCCCTGACCACGTCGCAAATGGCGGCGCTGACCACCAACCAGCTGTCGAACGGTATGTCGACGCTGCAAATCCAGTCGCTGTCGTCGATCCAGCTGGGTGCGCTGTCGACCACGCAATTTGCTTCGCTGTCGAGCGACGCGATTGCCGCGATTGAAACCACCGAAATCGTCGGCCTGAAGACCACCGTGATCGCCGCGCTGAAAACGGTGCAGGTGGCCGGCCTGACGACCGACCAGATCGCCAACCTGGGCACCAACCAGGTTGTCGCGCTGACCACCAACGCGCTGGCCAATGGCTTCGCCACCAACCAGATCGCCGCCCTGACCAGCACCCAGGCTGCCGTGATGAGCTCGCAGCAAATCGCGAACTTGACGTCGGACCAGCTCGCCGCGATGGAAACGGACGACTTCTCGGTCTTGAAAACCAGCGCGATCGCCGGCCTGAAAACCGCCCAGCTGTCGGCCCTGAACACTGACCAGGTGGTGTCGATGTCGACCGCCCAGGTCGCTGCCCTGAGCAGCGCGCAAATGGCCGGCTTCAACACCGCCGCGCTGGCCGCGATGGAAACCAACGACGTGGCCGTGTTGAAAACCAACGCGATTGCCGGCCTGACGACCGACCAGGTGGCCGCCCTGACGACCGACCAGATCGGCGCCATGACGTCCGCGCAAGTGGGTGGCATGACCACCAACCAGCTGGCCAACGGCTTGTCGACGCTGCAAGTGCAGGCGTTGACCTCGATCCAACTGGGTGCGCTGTCCACTCTGCAATTCTCGTCGTTGACGTCGGATGCGATCGCCGCGATTGAAACCTCGGATATCATCGGCCTGAAGACCACCGTGATCGCCGCCATGAAAACGGTGCAGATCGCCGGCCTGACGACCGACCAGGTTGCTAACCTGGGCACCAACCAGGTCGTTGCGCTGACCACCAACGCGCTCACCAACGGCTTCGCCACCAACCAGATCGTTGCCCTGAGCAGCACCCAGGCCGCAGTGATGAGCTCGCAGCAAATCGCGAACCTGACCTCGGACCAGATCGCCGCGATGGAAACGGACGACTTCTCGGTCTTGAAAACGAGCGCGATTGCCGGCCTGAAAACCGCGCAACTGTCGGCCCTGAACACCACGCACGTGGTGTCGATGTCGACCCAGCAAGTCGCCGCCCTGAGCAGCGCCCAAATGGCCGGCTTCGGCACCGACGCGATCGCCGCGCTCGAAACGCAAGATCTGGCCGCACTGAAAACCAGCGCGATTGCTGGTTTGACGACCGACCAGGTTGGCGCCATCACGACCGACCAGATCAGCAACATGACGTCGTCGCAGATCGCCGCGATGACCACCAACCAGATCACCAACGGCCTGAACACCGCGCAAGTGGTGGCCATGACCTCGACCCAACTGGCCGGCCTGTCCACGCTGCAATTCGCCGCGCTGACCTCGGACGCCATCGCCGCGATTGAAACCACCGACATCATCGGCCTGAAAACCACCGTGATCGCCGCGATGAAAACGGTGCAAGTGGCCGGCCTGACGACCGACCAGATCGCCAACCTGGGCACCAACCAGGTTGTCGCGCTGACCACCAACGCGCTGGCCAATGGCTTCGCCACCAACCAGATCGCCGCCCTGACCAGCACCCAGGCCGCCGTCTTGAGCTCGCAGCAAGTGTCGAACCTGACGTCCGACCAGATCGCCGCGATGGAAACCGATGATTTCTCGGCCCTGAAAACGAGCGCGATTGCCGGCCTGAAAACCGCACAACTGGCGGCCCTGAACACCACGCACGTGGTGTCGATGTCGACCCAGCAAGTCGCCGCCCTGAGCAGCGCCCAAATGGCCGGCTTTGGCACCGACGCGATCGCCGCGATCGAAACGCAAGATCTGGCCGCATTGAAAACCAGCGCGATCGCTGGTTTGACGACCGACCAGATTGGCGCCATCACGACCGACCAGATCGGCAACATGACGTCGTCGCAGATCGCCGCGATGACCACCAACCAGATCACCAACGGCTTGAACACCGCGCAAGTGGTGGCGATGACCTCGACCCAGCTGGCTGGCCTGTCCACGCTGCAATTCGCCGCGCTGACCTCGGACGCGATCGCCGCGATTGAAACCACCGACATCATCGGCCTGAAAACGACCGTGATCGCCGCCATGAAAACGGTGCAGGTGGCCGGCCTGACGACCGACCAGATCGCCAACCTGGGCACCAACCAGGTTGTCGCGCTGACCACCAACGCGCTGGCCAATGGCTTCGCCACCAACCAGATCGCCGCCCTGACCAGCACCCAGGCTGCCGTGATGAGCTCGCAGCAAATCGCGAACTTGACGTCGGACCAGATCGCCGCGATGGAGACCGAAGACTTCTCGGCCCTGCGCACGGTGGCGATTGCCGGCCTGAAAACCGCGCAACTGTCGGCCCTGAATACCGATCACGTGGTGTCGATGTCGACCCAGCAGGTGGCCGCCCTGAGCAGCGCCCAGATGGCCGGCTTCAGTACCACTGCCATTGCCGCGATGGAAACCCAAGACCTGGCCGCGCTGAAAACCAACGCCATTGCTGGCCTGACCACCGACCAGGTGACCGCCATCACGACCGAGCAGATCGGCAACATGACGTCGTCCCAGATCGCCGCGATGACGACCAACCAGATCGCCAACGGCCTGACCACCGCGCAAGTGGTGGCCATGACCTCGACCCAACTGGCTGGCCTGTCCACGCTGCAATTCGCCGCGCTGACCTCGGACGCCATCGCCGCGATTGAAACCACCGACATCATCGGCCTGAAAACCACCGTGATCGCCGCGATGAAAACGGTGCAAGTGGCCGGCCTGACGACCGACCAGATCGCCAACCTGGGCACCAACCAGGTTGTCGCGCTGACCACCAACGCGCTGGCCAATGGCTTCGCCACCAACCAGATCGCCGCCCTGACCAGCACCCAGGCTGCCGTGATGAGCTCGCAGCAAATCGCGAACTTGACGTCGGACCAGATCGCCGCGATGGAGACCGAAGACTTCTCGGCCCTGCGCACGGTGGCGATTGCCGGCCTGAAAACCGCGCAACTGTCGGCCCTGAATACCGATCACGTGGTGTCGATGTCGACCCAGCAGGTGGCCGCCCTGAGCAGCGCCCAGATGGCCGGCTTCAGTACCACTGCCATTGCCGCGATGGAAACCCAAGACCTGGCCGCGCTGAAAACCAACGCCATTGCTGGCCTGACCACCGACCAGGTGACCGCCATCACGACCGAGCAGATCGGCAACATGACGTCGTCCCAGATCGCCGCGATGACGACCAACCAGATCGCCAACGGCCTGACCACCGCGCAAGTGGTGGCCATGACCTCGACCCAACTGGCCGGCCTGAATACGCTGCAATTCGGTGCGCTGACCTCGGACGCCATCGCCGCGATTGAAACGGCGGACATCATTGGCCTGAAAACCACCGTGATTGCCGCACTGAAAACCGTGCAGGTGGCGGGCCTGACGACCGACCAGATCGGCGCCCTGGGCACCAACCAGGCGGTCGCATTGTCCACCAACGCACTGACCAACGGCTTTAACACCGCCCAGATCGTTGCGCTGAACACGTCGCAGGCTGCCGTCCTGAGCTCGCAGCAAGTGGCGAATCTGACCTCTGACCAGATTGCCGCGCTGGAAAGCGACGACCTGGCGGTGCTGAAAACCTCGGCGATCGCCGGACTGAAGACGGCCCAGTTGTCGGCCCTGAACACTGCGCAAGTGGTGGCGCTGGCCACCAGCCAGATGGCCTCGCTGTCGAGCGCCCAGATGGCGGGCTTTAGCACCACTGCCGTGGCCGCACTGGAAACCGATGACTTGGGCGCGCTGAAATCGTCCGCAGTGATCGGCCTGACGTCCGACCAGATCGCAGCGATCACGACCGACCAGATCGGGACGCTGAAAACCAACCAGGTAGTGGCGCTGACCACCAACCAGTTGGCCAACGGCCTGTCCACCGCACAAGTGGCGGCGATGGCATCGAACCAGTTGGCGGCGCTGAGCACGCTGCAGTTCGCTGCGCTGACCTCCGACCAGGTGGGCGCGATCGATACCGATGACATCAGCGTGCTGAAGACCACCGTGATCGCCGCACTGAAGACCGTGCAGATCGCCGGCCTGACGACCGCACAGATCGGCGCGCTGGGTACCAACCAGGCCGTCGCGCTGTCCACCAATGCGCTGGCGAATGGCTTCAACACCGCCCAGATCGTTGCGCTGACCAGCACCCAGGCTGCGGTGCTGAGCTCGACGCAAGTGGCTGCGCTGAGCTCCGACTCGGTCGCGGCGCTGGAAACCGATGACTTCTCGGCCCTGCGCACGGTGGCGATTGCCGGCCTGAAAACGGCCCAGCTGTCGGCCCTGACCACTGACCAGGTGGTGTCGATGACCTCGGCCCAGGTGGCGGCCCTGACCAGCGCCCAGATGGCCGGCTTCAGCACCGCCGCGATTGCCGCGCTGGAAACGGCTGACCTGGCGTCACTGAAAACCACGGCGATCGCCGGCCTGACCACCGACCACGTGGCCGCGCTGACCAGCGACCAGCTGGCAGGCATGACGACGCAACAGTTCGCCGGCTTGAGCAGTGTCCAGATCAAGGCGCTGACCACGCTGCAGATCTCGCAGATCGAGACCCAGGACTTGGCGGCACTGAAGACCGCGACGATCCGCGCGTTGACCACCGACCAGGTGATCGGCATCACCACGCTGCAGATCTCGACCCTGGCCAGCGCGCAAGTGTGCGCCTTGACCTCGGATCAGATCCAGGCCATGACCACGGACCAGATCGGCGCCTTCCACAGCCCGTTCTACACCCCGATCGTGCTGGACCTGGGCAACAACGGCATCGATACCCTGGCCTACAGCGCAGGTGTCGAGTTCGACATGCTGGCCAATGGCGCCAAGGCAGGCACCGGCTGGGTGGGTGGCGGCGACGGCTTGCTGGCCCTGGATCGCAACGGCAATGGTTCCATCGATGATGGTTCCGAACTGTTCGGCTCCGGCACCACGCTGGCCAACGGCCAGAAAGCCGGCAACGGTTACCAGGCCCTGGCTGAACTGGACAGCAACGGCGACGGCGCCATCACCAGCGCGGATGCCGCCTTCGGCGACCTGCGTGTGTGGGTGGATGGCAACGCCGACGGCATCAGCTCGGCAAGCGAACTGAAATCGCTGGCGGATCTGAACATCAGCAAGCTGAACCTGAACGGCAAGTCCGATGTGTCGCTGAACAACGGCAATATCGTGGGCATGACCTCGACCTACGAAACCGCCGATGGCCAGACCCACGCGGCAGCCGACGTCTGGTTCGCCGGCAGCAACGTGACGCCGGGTGCAGCCGACCTGCGCGGCAACGTCAGCGGCCTGGTGCAGTCGATCTCGTCCTTCGGCAGCGCGGCGCCAGTGGCGACCGGTTCGCTGACGCTGGAAGCCGGCGGCAACGTCAGCAGCAGTGTGGCGAACCTGGCGGCAGCGATCAGCCAGTTCGACGCGACCAAGCTGAACGGTGCGGCGGATCTGGCGGCAAGCGACAGCGACCTGCGTCTGAAGGCCCTGTCGAGCAGCGCCGGCCTGGGTGGCATTCTGGCTGCGAAGTAATCATGTGACGGGCGGCAGCACGCTCGCTTAGCACGCAAAAACGGCAAGACTACGGTCTTGCCGTTTTTTTTAGTTTAGTTTTTCCTGACGGTATCTTGTTTTTTATTTAAAATCGTACTTCCGCCTTTACGCCTGCGAGATAGCATGTTTACGCTTTCGACAATGAGAACTGACCAGTTGGCCAGTATGACCATCCTGCAAATGGCGGGATTGAGCAGTTCTGAGCTGGCAACACTGAGCACTACTCAGTTGCGCCTGTTTTCGGCGGCGCAAATCGGTGCGCTGTCAACGAATGCGATTGCGAACCTCAGCACCCATCACGTGACGGCGCTGAGCGCGACGCAATTGGGCGGCGTGCAATCGGCCCAGATCGGTGCGCTGACGTCGCTGCAGGCGTCGCTGCTCGATACCACGCAGGCCGGGGCGCTGTCGGCGGCGGCCGTGGTCGGCCTGGCGCCAACCGGCGCGGCGGGACTGAAAAATACCGTGCTGGCGGTGTTCTCGGCCAGCCATCTGGCGGGCTTGAAAACCGCCACCATCGCGGCTCTGCGCAGTGACCAGGTGGCGGCCATCGATGACACGCTGGTCGCGGCCTTGACCACGGCGCAAGCCGCGGCGCTGGGCAGCATGCAATTGGCCGGACTCGATGCCAGCGCGATTGCCGCGCTGGAGCTGGCCGATGTCGCGGCGCTGCGCCCGGCCACCGTGGCGGCGTTCAGCAATACACAATTGGCCGCGCTGGGCGCGACTCGCTTTGCCGCTCTCACCACCGCGCAAACCGCGGCGTTGAATACCGTGCAACTGGCGCAGGGCGTGACGACGAACCAGGTGGCGGCATGGAATACCGCGCAAGCGGCGGTCTTGAACAGTGCGCAACTGGCGGCCCTGCCGGCGGCCTCGCTGGCGGCGCTGCCGACGCAGCTGATTGCCGCCTTGAAACCTGTGACACTGGCCGCATTGACGTCGGCGCAGGCCGGCGGCTTGTCCGCTGTGCAGGTGGCGGCGCTGACCACGGCGCAGGCCGCTGCGCTGGGCAGCGCCTCGGTGCGCGCGCTGGGTGCCAGCGGCATTGCCGCGCTGGAAAGCATCGACCTGGCGGCGTTGAAAACCCAGGCCATCGCCGGCTTGTCGTCGGAGCAGGTGGCGGCGCTCGATAGCGCCCAGGTCCGGGCCCTGAAGACATCACAAATTGCCGCGCTGGGCACGCTGCAACTGGCGCAAGGCTTTGACATCGGCCAGGCCGCCGGGTTGACGCCGGCGCAATTTGCCGCGTTGAGCGCCGCGCAATTCGATGCGCTGCCGGACGATTTATACACGGTGCTGGACACGGCCGACGTGCGGGCGTTGCCGCTGGCGGCGCTTGGCCGCCTGTCGTCGGCCGATCTGGCGCACTGGAGCAATACCCAGTTGCAGGCCTTGAGTACGGCGCAACTGGTGAGCCTGGCGTCGACCGCCCTGGCCGGCCTGTCCGCCAGCCAGGTGGGCAGCTTGGGCACCGCGCAAGTGGCACGCCTGGTGCCATCGGCGCTGGCCATGCTGTCGACCGCGGCGCTGGCGGGCTTGACCAGCCAGCAAATTGCCGCCATCAGTCCCGCCACCCTGACCGCGTTGCCGACCGCGCAGTTGGCGCGCCTGGATACCGCGCAGATCGTGGCCCTGACGACGGCCCAGGTCGCCGCCTTCAAAACCAGCCACCTGGCCGCGTTGAGCACGGCGCAACTGGCGGCGTTGGAAACCCGCGACCTGGCCGCCTTACCGGCCGCCACCTTCGTTGGCATGAGCACGGCGCAACTGGCGTCGCTCAGCACGGCGGCCATGCGGGTCATGTCGCCGGCCCAAGTGGCGGCGCTGACCTCGGTGCAATTGCAATACGGACTCAGTACCGCCCAACTGGCGGCCTGGACCACCGCGCAACTGGCCGTGCTGTCCGTGCCCCAGGTCAGTGTTCTGCCGGGCGCGGCGCTGGTCGCTATCAGTGGCTTGAAACCGTCGTCGGTTGCCGCGCTGTCGTCGGTGCAGGTGGCGGACTTGTCCACCAGCCAACTGGCGTCGCTGAACACGGCGCAAATCGTGGCACTGACCACGGCGGCGCTGGCTGGCTTGTCGGGCGAGCAGTTGGTGGCGCTGACGGGCGCGCAAGCCGGTGCGCTGACCGCACTGCAATGGAACAGTTTGCCGCTGGAAGTCTTGGCCAGCCTGGGCAGTGAAGAAATCTCCGCGCTGAAGCCGGCCGTGCTGAATGCACTGAATAG
Organism: Burkholderiaceae bacterium; assembly: GCA_019751755.1. Lineage (GTDB taxonomy): Bacteria > Pseudomonadota > Gammaproteobacteria > Burkholderiales > Burkholderiaceae_D > Rugamonas. The sequence goes on from JAIENA010000208.1 coordinate 34,268, forward strand.
TACTTTCCTGGCCGGCCTCGACAGCATGCAAGTCCGTGCGCTCACCACCTTGCAGGCGGCGGCGCTGGGCAGCACCCAGTTGGCCGCGCTGGGCGCGGCGGGACTGGCCGTCATGGACACCGTGGATATTGCCGCGCTGGCCGCCGCCGCGCTGGGCAAACTCGACCCGGCGCTGTTGCAAGCCTTGCCCAGTGCCTCGCTGCGGGCGCTGACCACGGCGCAACTGACGGCGCTGACCACCGCGCAACTGGCCGGCTTGTCGAGCAGCCAGCCTGCCGTGCTCAGTTCGCAGCAAATCGCGGCATTGAGTTCCACCCAGTTTGCGGCGCTGCCGGGCAGCCCGGCTGACTTCCTCGGCACGGCCGCGCTGGCCGGCCTGAAACCGGGCTTGCTGGCGGCCTTGTCGTCGGCTGAACTGGCGGCGTTTGGCACGCACCAGATTGCCGCGCTGGGGTCGGCGCAATTGGCGGCGCTGCCCAGCATCAGTATTGTGGGCTTGAGCTCGGAGCAGGTACGCGCGTTCAACAGCGCGCAATTGAGCGTCCTGCCGGCGTCGGTGCTGGGCTACCTGTCGACCGCCGCGATTGCCGCGTTGGACAGCCGCCAGCTCGGTTATCTGCCGCTGACGGCGCTGGCGGCGCTGAGCTCGGCGCAACTCGCGGCCTTTGGCACGCAACAACTGGTGGCGCTGACCACGGCGCAAGCGGCGTCGCTGACGTCGCGTCAGCTGGCCGCGCTGGACAGCGCGGACCTGGCTGTGCTGGAAACCGCCGACTTTGCCGTGCTGCAGGCCAGTGTCTTGGCGATGCTGTCGTCCAGCCAACTGGCCGGCCTGGGGACCGCCCAGGTGCGGGCGTTGACCAGTGTCCAGTTGGCCGCGCTGTCGACCGCACAATGGGCCGCCGGTTTCACCAGCAGCCAGTTGGCGGCGCTGACGCCGGCCCAACTGTCGGCCTTGAACAGCGCGCAATTTTCCGCCTTGCCGGGCGGCCCGCTGGCCTACCTCAGTACGGCGGCGATCCGTGAATTGAAGGCCGTCATGCTGGCGGCGCTGGCCTCGCAGCACGTGGCGCAACTGACATCCGAACAATTGGGGGCGTTGCGCAGCGACCAGATCGGCGCGCTGTCCACGGCCGGGATTGCCGGTTTCGATCATGCCCAAGGCGGGCAACTCAATTCCCAGCAAGTCGGCGCATTGAGCCCAATGCAAGTGGCGTTCTTGTCCACCGCCGCGCTGTCCGGCATGAATACGGCGCAAATCGGCTGGATCAAGCCGCTGACGGTTGCCGGTTTAACGTCGAAACAGTTGAACGCGCTCGACGAGGCGGCGCTGGTCGCGTTGACCACCGCGCAAGTGGCCGCACTGACCAGCACGCAAGTGGCGGCGCTGGCCAGCGACGCGTTGCTGGCGCTGGAAACCAATGACTTTGCTGCCCTGAAGCCGAATGTGATTGCCGCGCTGTCGACCGCGCAATTGCGCGCGCTGGACGCCGAAGCGCTGACTGCGCTGACGCCGCTCCAACTGGCCGCGTTGACCACGGCGCAAATGGCTGGCGGCGGCCTTGGCACGGAACAGTTGGTGATGTTGACGACGGCCCAATTGGGCGCCTTCAGCAGTACGCAATTTGCCGCGCTGCAAACGGCGCCAGCCTCGTTCCTTGGGCGCGACACGATTGTCGGCCTGAAGCCTGCACTGTTGGCGGCCTGGCATTCCGGGCAAGTGGCGGCGCTGTCGGGCGACCAGTTTTCCGGTCTGACACCGGCGCAAATCCTGGCGTTTTCGCCGGCCGGCCTGGCCGGTCTGACGTCCGCCGCGCTGGACGGGTTGTATGCGCTGCAGGCCGCCGCGCTGACCTCGGTCCAGTTGCGGGCCTTGTCCACGGCGGCGCAGGCGGGATTGTCGCAAGAGATGCTGGCCCTGTTGAAACCGGCTGCGCTGGCTGGTTGGACCACCCAGCAGATGACGGCCCTGACGCTGGACCAGATTTATGCGCTGACTACCGCGCAGGCGGCGGCACTTGATGCAGTGCAAGTGGCGGCGCTGGGCACGGAGGCCGTGTCTGCGCTGGAATTGGCAGACGTGATGGCATTGCGCACCTCGGCTATTGCCGCGCTGTCGACGGCACAGATTGCTGCACTCGATATTAACCAAGTCAGTGTGCTGACACCCGCGCAATGGGCGGCGTTGACCACTGCCCAGCTGGTGAATGGCCTGGATGCAGCGGAGTATGCTTCCCTGAATTCGCAACAGCTGGGGGCGCTGAACAGCAGGCAATTCGCTGCGCTGTCCACGGCCGCCATCGCTGTCTTGCCGGGGATCGCGCTGACCGGTGTGAAGCCGGCGGTTGTGGCGACCTGGACTTCGCAGCAAATCAATGTGCTGCATGAGGGGGCGCTGACCTCCTTGAAAGGGGAGCAGTTCGCAGCGTTGTCGAGCTCGGTCATGGCGGGGCTGGCCACCCGCCATGTGGCTGAAATGACGCTCAGCCAAGTCAACGCGATGTCCGCGCTGCAACTGAATGCGCTGCCCACCGCAACCATGGCGCAATTCGACGCTTACCTGCTGGAAGGATTGAACACGGCTGCCATGGCGGGACTGAAGGCGGAGCAGGTCGCGCAATGGAGTGAAGTCGCTCTGCAGTCACTGTCAACCAGGCAATTTGCGGCCATGACGTCGCAGCAAGTCCGCGGTCTGACCACGCTGGCGATTGCCTCCCTGGAAAGCCAGGATGTGGCGGCGATACGGTCTTCGGCAATTGCCGGGCTGAGTACCAGCCAGATGGCTGCGCTGGACGCTTCTTCGCTGCGGGCCCTGACCCCGGGGCAACTGGCGGCACTGAGCACGGTACAACTGGCGCAGCTGTCGTCAGCGCAAATCGGCGGTTT
>JAIENA010000223.1 GCA_019751755.1 Burkholderiaceae bacterium
TCCAGCAATTTGGCCTGCAAGGCGGTGCGCGGCACGCGCGCCTCGCCGGGCGCCATGCCGGCCAACCCGCCCCCCCCTGCCACGCGCGGCGCCGGCTCGTCCCAGCCGGCCGCCGCCCCGCCGTCGGCTGGCAACTCCGCCGCCAGCCATGGCGCGTAGCCCTGTGATCCGTCTTGCGGATTGCGCCGCGTCAGCGAAGTAAAGCTGCCGACCGACCAGTCGCGCTCGAAGTCGCCGTCGAAGCGGCGCGCCGGCACCAGCGGCGCCCGCAAATCTTCGCGCCGCAGCATCGTGATGGCGCCGCCCTGGCCTGCTTGGCCTGCTGCCCCCCCTTGCTCGGCCTGATCGAGCCGATTGACGGCAATCGCATCGCAACCGCCCTTGACCTGCTCCCAGCGCAGCGCCAGCGACGTGGCGGGCAACGCCGCGCCGCCCGTCAGCAGATAGCCGAGCGCCGACTCGTGCAGCGTATTGGCGCCGTCCTTGCGCGCCGCCAGCGCCGCCACGCCCAGCCACAGGAAGTGACGCGGCCGCGTCAGCGCCACGTACAGCAGGCGCAAGTCCTCGGCCAGGCGGGCTTCTTCGACCGCCGCCAGCGCCTCGTCGGACAAGGCCATGTCGATCTGGCGCGTACCGGCGGTATCGGTAAATTCAAAGAAGCTGCGGTTGCGTTTATCGGCCTTGCGCGCCGTCACGGCAAACGGCAGATACACCAGCGGATATTCGAGACCCTTCGATTTGTGGACCGTGACGACTTTGACCAGTTCGGCATCGGATTCGAGCCGCAACACGCGCTCATCGCCGCTGTCGCCGCCGGTTTCGATCTGCTCGGCCAGCCAGCGGATCAGCGCCTGTTCGCCATCGAGCTGGCGGCTGGCCGTTTGCAGCAATTCCGCCAGGTGCAGCAGGTTGGTCAGGCGGCGCTCACCGCCGGGCTGCGCCAGCAGCGTCGACGGCAAATCGAGTTCATGGATAAAGCGCCGCAGCATGGCCAGCACGCCCTGGCGCTGCCACACCAAATGCAGCGTCTTGAGTTGCTCGACGCGCTGTTCCCACGCCAGTTCATCGCCGGACAGGCGCGCCAGTTCCGCCAGCGGCAAGCCGGCAGTGCGGGTGGCAAACGCGGCGCGCGCCAGGCCGCCGTCGAGCGGGTTGGCCATCGCCGTCAGCCAGCGCAGCACGTCGGCCGCTTCCTCGCTGTCGATGACGGAATCCTTGTCCGACAAATACACGCTGGCGATGCGGCGTCGCGCCAGCGCCTGGCGGATCGCCGCCGCTTCCTTGCGGTCGCGCACCAGCACCGCGATATCGGCCGGCTGCAGGCGCTTAAACCCGGCATCGCCGTCAAAACCGGCTTGCTCGTCATTGAGCAGGCCGGCGATATGCTCGGCGCAGTGATGGGCAAAGAATTCGCGGTAATGATCTTTTTTAAAACCTTCGGCTTCGGTGCAGGCCACCAGCAGCGCCGCCAGCGGGCCGCTGGCGTCCACCAGCCGTTCCTTGCGGCCATGGGCGCCGACCGCCTCGAACGGCAGCGGATTGATATCGCCAGAACGGAAGCGGAACGCCCCCTTGGGGTGGCCACCACTTTGTGCAACCCCTTCCGCATGCATAAACACCTGGTTGACCGCGGCCACCAGCGCTTGGGTGGAACGGAAGTTGGTGCCCAGTTGATAATGGCGACCGGTGGTGGCCAGCCGCGCCGCCAGATAGCTATGGATATCGGCGCCACGGAAGCCGTAGATCGACTGTTTGGGGTCGCCGATCAGGAACAGCCCCAGCGCCGGGTCGTTAGCCTCGACCCGGTACAGCAAGTCAAAGATGCGGTACTGGTTCGGCGCCGTATCCTGGAATTCATCGACCAGCGCCACCGGGTACTGGTCAATGATGCGCTGGCGCAGCGCGGCGCCGTTATCGCCTTGCAGCGCGTGCTGCAAGCGGTCCAGCATGTCGGCAAAGCCGAACTGGCGCGCCGTGCGTTTTAACTCCTCCATGCGGCGCGCAATGGCCAGCGCGGCATGGCGGTACAGCGCGTATTCAAGCGGCTCGAGCGCATCGAGTCCCGCCTTCAGGCGCACGATGGCGTCGAAGTCGTCCGGAATCACCGGCGCGTAGCCCTTGGCGCAGGCGTCCAGCAGGCCGTCCGGCGTCAGCCGGTTCCACGCCGTGCCATTCAAGTCCGGCTGCACCTGGTGATCGTCCTGGGCCCAGGCACGCAGCGCATCGAACCATTTGGCCACGGATTCGGGCTTCATCTTGGCGCCATGGAAACACTTGGGCGCCACCTCGCGCTCGGCATGGATCCACTGTTCCATACGGTTGGCGCGTTCGCACCAGCCATCTTTTAACTCCAGCACATGCGAGCGCTGGTGGCGCAGCAGGCGGCCGATCAGCGAGGTCAGGCTCTCGCGCTCGGTCCCGCCGCCCTGTTGCAGCTCACGCTCCAGCCATTCGCGGCGTCCCGCCAGGGCCCGCACCGACGCTTTTAATTGGTCGACATCGGCCCAGCAGGCCAGCAATGGTTCCAGCAGCGGCGCGTCCAGCGGATAGACCTGCTGGCGCCAGTAGTCATGCGCCGCATCGTCGAACAGCGCCGCCTCGTCGCTCACCAGTTCCTCGTCGAACAGGCTGCCGCTGTCGAAGGCGTGTTCGCGCAGCATGCGCTGGCACCACGCATCGATGGTGAAGATCGCCGCTTCATCCATGGTTTCCGCCGCCAGCATCAGGCGGTGCGCCGCCTGGCTGCGCGCTGATTGGTCCGGGTACGATTCCAGCAATTTATCGAGGTACGGGTCGAGGTACGGGTCGGCCCGGCCGCCATCAAGACCAGCGTCATGCCGGAAATACGCCGCCGCCTCGATCAGGCGCTCACGTACACGGTTCGACAATTCACGGGTGGCGGCGCGGGTAAAGGTCATCACCAGGATGTCGGACGGCAGCAGTGGCCGCGCATAGCCATCGGCGCCGCCATGCCCCAGCACCAGGCGCAGGTACAGCGCGGCAATGGTCCAGGTCTTGCCGGTGCCGGCCGACGCTTCGATCAGCCGCGAGCCGTGCAGCGGGAACGACAGCGGTTGCAATAGGTTGCTCATGGCTGCGCTCCGCCCAAGGGTGTCATCGTCACGGACTGTGCCAGCCAGTCCGCCAGTGGTCCATATAACTGCTCGGCGCAGGCCTGCCATTCCGGCTCCCGCGCCAGCGCGGCAAACTCGGGCCACAGACGCGCCAGGCACAGGTCGGCCACTTCGCCGTCCCGGTTATAGTCGCCATCATAGACAGCGCGCGGATCGCCTTCTGCCAGCAGCGCCAGCGCGGTGCGGCACGCCACCGGCAACGGGCGGTCCATGCCATCGCGCCACCATTGCACCAGCACCGCCAGTTGCGCGCGCGCCGCACCCGGCTCCAGCGGCGCGAAGTGCGCCACCACGTCGCGCGCCACCAGGATGCCGGCCACCGGGAAGCCCTGCGCGGCGGCGGCCAGCTGGCGCAGCCAGATCGGAATCAGCTTGTCGCCGCGCGGCCCGCCCTGACGGTCCGCCACACGCGAGGCCAGTTGCGCCAGCCACACGGTCTCGGTGCCGTCGGTGCGCAACTGATCGACCCAGTCTTCCAGCGGCGTTTCCCCCGCATGCGCGCCCGCCCCGGTCGCGAAGCGCAGGCTGACAGCGAGCTTGGGCGCGGCCAGCGGATAACGGGCGCGCTGGTGCAGCCATTCGGTGCGCACCGGCACCAGTTCATCGACCAGCGTGCGCTGCACCTGCTTGCCGGGCAGGCCGATCGGCAGTAGTCCTTCGCGCTCCAGGCGCTCGGCGCGCGCCGCCAGCCGCTCGCGCACTTGCGACACCGGTTCCGGCTCGCTGCTGTCATCGAGCATCTTGCCTTCCAGGCCAAAACGCTCCAGCGCATCGAGTGCGAACGGTTCCTCGTCCTCGCCGACCAAGACGGCGTCGCCAAACACAACGCCAAGGCGCTGGCGGAAGAAATAGCGCACCGGCTGGCGAATAAAACTGGCCAGTTGGCCCAGGCGCAGCCGAAAACCTTCATCCGGTTCATACGGCGGCAACGCCGTGCCATCGGCATCGGCATCCCTCACGGCATCGGCATCTGAGGCGGCAGCGCCATCGCGATGCGCTTCGCGCCACTCGGCGGCATAGGTCGGCAAGCCGCCCTGTTCAAAATAGCGGCGCGAAAAAGGCTGCAGCGCGTGTTCCGTGGTCAGCGCAGACAGATCCAGCCGCCAGCCCGCGTGCAGGTAGTCGCGCAGTTGCGACACCAGCACCGACGGCGGCTGCTCGCTGTTGTCGCGCACATTGCGGCCAACCCAGCTGACATACAGTTTGTCGCGCGCGGCCAGCAACGCTTCGAGCATCAGGTAGCGGTCATCGTCGCGCCGCGAACGGTCGCCGGGACGGGCCATGCCGGGCAGCGCCAGCAAGTCGAAATCGGCGCGCGGCGCGCGGCGCGGGAAGTCGCCGTCATTCATGCCCAGCAGGCAGACCACGCGGAACGGCACGGCGCGCATCGGCATCAAGGTGCAGAACGTCACGCCGCCCGACACGAACTGGTGATCGAGGGTCGGCTCGTCGAGCGCGCCCAGCCACGATTCGCGCAGCACCGCCAGCGGCACCGGTTCGTCAAAGCCGGCGCCTTCACAGGTTTCCAGCCAGCGATTCAAAGTGTCATGCAATTGCGCCAGCGTCAGGCGGTCGTCTTCGCCGCTCGCCGTGAAGAACGTGTCAAGCAAGGCGCGCGCCTGCTGGCCCCAGTCGGCCGGGGTGCGCGGCGTCGCCAGGATGGCGCGCCAGGCCAGCAGCGCCTCCACCAGTTGCGCCAGCGAACCGGCCAGCGCGGCATCGAGTCCGCCCACTTCACCGTAGGCTTCAATGCCGTTATAGGTCACGCCATCGCCGCTGGCGTAGCCCAGCAGCATGCGCCGCAACCCGAAGATCCACGCATTCTGTTCGCCGGCCGGCGCCAGGCCCAGGCCCGCACGGTGCGAACGGTCCAGCCCCCAGCGCACGCCGGCGCCCTCGATCCAGACGCCCAGCGTCGGCAAGTCGTCGTCAGCCAGGCCAAAGCGCTGGGCCAGCGCCGGCACGTCCAGCAAGTCGCGCACTTCGCTCTGGCGGCAGCGCTGCTGTGGCAGGCGCAGCAGCCATTCCAGCGCCACCAGCAGCGGATTGACGCTGCGGTCATTGACGTCGCCAATGGCGAACGGAATGTGGCGCGCGTCGTTCTTGCGGTGCTGGCCGAACACCGCGTGGATCGCCGCCGTAAACACGTCAATGTCGGGCACCATCACCACCACATCGCGCGGGCGCAGGCCGGTGTGCGCGCCAAACATGGCCAGCAGGCGGTCGTGCAGCACTTCGACTTCGCGCTGCACGCTGTGCGCGACATGGAATTCAATCGTGCCGTCATCATCGGGCGGCACGTGCGGGTGCTCGCCCGGCGGCAGCAGGTCGCGCACGGCGGCCTGCACCTGCTCCAGCAGAGTGGTGCCGGGGTCTTCGCTGAACAGGTCGACCCGCATCGGCGCCGTGCCGTCGTCGTCGCCACGGGCCTGGGCCGCTTCATCGAATTCATCGAGCATGCGGATGAAATCGCGCCCCTGGCGGCCCCAACTGGCCAATAGCGGATGGCTGTGCGCGTGCAATTCCTCGAGCGGGATATCGGACAGGTCGACACCGTGTTTCAACTGCTGGCGCTTGCGCGCGGCGCGCAGCAAGTCGCGGCCGTCGATAATATCGCCCCAGTGATAGCGGCAGGGATTGGGCACCGCCAGCAACACTTGCGTATGACGCGCCAGCGCGGCCAGTGCCTGCAACACCTGGTACGGCAGCGACGAAATACCGAACACCACCAGACGGCGTGGCAGCGGGCCGCGTGGCGCGTCGCCGCGCTGCACCGCCTGCACAAAGCGTGTGTGGACGCTGGCGCGGCCCAGCTCACGCTCCGCTTCCGGCACACTGGCCACCACTGCGCGCCACAGCGCGCCCTGCCAGCGCTGGTCGGCGCCCAGCGCCACCGCCTCGCCGCGCGCGCTCAGCAGCACATCGCGTCCCGCCGCCCAGTCTTCCAGCCAGTCGGCGCGGTACACCTGGTATTGGTCATACAGGTCGGCCAGCCGGGTGGCCAGTTGCAAGCGGCGTTCCGGGCAGCCGTCGCCCAGAAAATGGCGCAGCGGCGCAAACACGTCGTCGGCCAGCAACGACGGCAGCAGGCGCATCAGACGCCACGTCAGCGGGCCCTTGTCAAACGCCGACAGCGGCGGCACGCTGTCGCGCCCCAGCATGGCGCGGTAGGCTTCCCACAACTGGCGCGCCGGCAGGCGCAATTGGGTCGCGGCGCAAATCCCGGTTTCCTCGGCCAGCGCGATTTTCAGCCATTCCGCCACCCCGTTCGACTGCACCAGGAAGGTGTCGGTTTCAAGCGGCCCGAGCGGATTGCTCTGCAGCCAGCCGAACACGGCCGCCCGCAACTGTTCCAGCTGGTTACCGTGCAAAATCAGAAGGCCGGGGGAAATGGACATGGTAAGCCGCGAAGTCATTGAAGCCGCATTATCGCCACGGGCCGCCGTTCAGCGCAACTGTTGTTCGCCGCTAGGTACTTACTTAACCTGCCGCATGCGCATCGAGTTCCTGCGCAATATGCGCTTGCAGGTGATCGAGCATCGGCTGCATTTGCGCCACGATGTAGCGGGCCCGGGCCAGATCGGCGTCGGGTTGCAAATGTTCCAGCGCCAGGCACAGTTCGCCGAAGTGCATGGCGCCCACGGCGCGCGCCGACGATTTGATGCGGTGCCCCAGTTCCGACAGGCGCACCAGGTCGTCCTGTGCCAGCGCCTGATGAATTTCCACCATCCCGTCACGCGCCGAATCGAGGAACATCACGGCATACTTGCGCATCTTTTCCGGCTTGTTGTTGAAGGTCTGCGCCAGCGCGCTGATGTCGAACATTTCCGCCGGCGCGATGGCCGCGGGCGCGATGTCGGCGGCGGCCGACACGGCCGGCTGGCGGCCCGGCCAGGCCGGCACGCCCTGTCCCGCGCGCTGGTTCATCCAGCGCGACAGCACGGTAAACAACAGCGTGGGCGCAATCGGTTTCGTGATGAATTCATCCATACCGGCCGCAATGCAGCGCGCCTGGTCGTCACGCCCCGCATTGGCGGTCATGGCAATCACCAGGGTCCCGGCCAGGCGTGGGTGGGCCCGGATCATGCGCGTGGTTTCATAGCCGTCCATGACCGGCATTTGCACATCCATCAACACGCAATCAAAGTGTTCTTTCAACAATAGGTCGATCGCTTCCTTGCCGTTATTGGCAATGCAGACCGTGGCGCCGGCGTCTTCCAGCAACTCCTGGCCCACCTGCTGACTAAAGATATTGTCTTCCACCAGCAGGATCGCCGCGCCCTTCAGCGATGCCATCACTTCCGGCTGCAACACCTTGGCCACGCCCGCTTCGAGCAGGCTGGTGCCCTTGACCAGACGCGCGCTGAACCAGAACGTGCTGCCGCGCCCCTCGACGCTGTCGACGCCCACCGTGCCGCCCATCAGTTCGGCCAGTTGCTTGGAAATCACGAGGCCCAGGCCGGTGCCGCCGTATTTGCGGGTGGTCGAGGTATCGCCCTGCTGGAACGACTGGAACAGGTTGCTCATCTGGCTCTTGCTCATGCCGATGCCGTTGTCCTGGACCTCGAAGCGCACCACGCAATACTGGTCGCGGTCTTCGACCGGCCGGGCGCGGATGTGGATCTTGCCGTTTTCTGAAAACTTGATGGCGTTACTGGTGAAGTTGAGCAGCACCTGCTCGAGCCGCAGCGGGTCGCCACGCAATTGATGTGGCATGCCGGGCCAGATCTCGAACACCAGTTCCAGATGCTTGCGGGCCGCGCTTTCACTGAGCTGGTTGGCCACATTGCCCATCAGCGTATCGAGTGAGAAGTCGAGCACCTCGAGTTCCAGCTTGCCGGCCTCGATCTTGGAAAAATCCAGGATGTCGTTGATGATGCCCAGCAAATGCTGGCCGGAATGGAAAATCTTTTGCAGGTAGTCGCGCTGCTTGGGGTGGGTGACCGATTTCAGCGCCAGGTGCGCCATGCCGATGATGCTGTTCATCGGCGTGCGGATTTCATGGCTCATGTTGGACAGGAAATCGCTCTTGGCCTGGTTGGCCGCCTGCGCCTGTTCCTTCAGGTTGTGCAGTTCCGTGATATCGGTGGCCAGCGAAATCACGGCCGCCACTTCCTTGTCGATGCGCACCGGCGCCTTGACCGACCACAGGTACTGCACGCCGCCCCGGGGATCCACATAGCGCTCCTCGCCGGCGCGCTTGACGCCGTCGGCAAAGATGCGGCGCTCCTGTTCCCAGGCCGCGTCCGCCTCCTGTCGCGGCAGCAATTCATGGTCGCTGCGGCCGACAATCTGGTCAACCGGGCGGCCCATGATTTCCGCCATCTTGGCGTTGGCATAAATATAGCGGCGGTGCTGGTCTTTCATGAAGACCCGCGCATCGATATTGTTCAGGACACTGTCCAACAACAGGCGCTGCTCGACGGCGCTGCGGCGCGAGAAGTACAAGGTCAGCAGGTAGCTGTAAATCAGCATGGTGCCGACCAGGCCGGTCGCCAGCGCGATCCACGGGAAATACGCGTCGAGGCCGGTATGCATATCGGTCTTCTTGACGCGGAACAGCGCCTTCCACAGCGAGCCGTTGAAATCAATCGGCAACACGGTTTCGAGGTACTCATCCGGATTGTCCGGCGGCGCCGGCGTGCGCTCGATCGACCCATTGTCGTTATACAGCAGACGGTCGCTCTTTTCGATGGTCAGCCGGCGCTTTTCGACGTCGGTCGAACTGTCCGCGTACAGCTGCATGCGGACCTGGCGGATCGCCATTTCGTCAATCGCGCCCTGCACCAGCTTGGACACGGAAAAGCCGATGCCGACCGTGCCGACATAGGCCGCGCGGCGGCTCGCCACGTCATTGACCGGCATGCCGCGCTTGTAGACGGGTAGCCGCATGCCGAGGCCAATGTGCGGCACCGGCTTCTTGACCAGGATCGGCTGGCCCGACGCGCTGACCTGGCCGGTGTCGCGCGACTGGTCCAGCGCACGGCCGATCGCCGGCACCGCGGCGATATCGACACCGAAGCGCTCCTTGACGATCTCCATCGGCTCCATGTACAGCATGACCGTATATTGGCCACTGGGGCCGGGTTTCTTGATGTCGAAATCGGGATAGCCGGCCGGGTCCAGGCTGGTATCGGCGCGCACCGCCGCGACAAAGGCGGCGCGCTGCGCTTGCGTCACCGGCACCGCGTAATTCAAGGCTTCAATGGCCGGGAAATGCAGCGGCAAATTCAGGCTGGTGACGTACTGGTGAAATTGCAGGCGGCTCAAGTCATCGGTGGTCTGGAACAGCGCCACCAGGCCGCGCACCACGTCCGAATACGATTTGACGCGGGCCGAAATGCTGTATTGGGTGCTGCGCGCCAGATTGTCGAAGCGCTGGCGGTCATCTTCCTCCACCATGCGCGCCGCATTGGCGTACAGGATCAGGCCGATGGCGACCGACAGCGACAAACCTATGCCCCAAAGCAAGGTCCGCAGGTTGAACAAGGTTGTAAGCCAGGCACCCAGTTTACGCATCGGCACTCACACCACGCCAAGAGAAGTTTTGCATTGCAGCAGCATACTATTAATCACAGGGAGCAACCAGTTTTTATCCATCGGGGCCGCCCCCGGCGGGCCGCATACGACACCGGCTGGCGAAGCGGTCCTGGCATTCGTGCCACAATGGTAAAAACCGGAGATGCTCATGCCAAAGAATGCCGAACACGACCCCTACCTGTGGCTGGAAGACGTCAGCGGCGACGCACCGCTGGAATGGGTGCGGCGCCAGGCTGCCGCCGCCGCCGACCAGTTACAGCGCCAGCCCCAGTTCGACACCATCCACGCGCGCCTGCGCACCATCCTCAATTCCCAGGACCGCATTCCCTACGTCACGGTGCATGGCGGCTGGTACTACAATTTCTGGCGCGACGCCGGCCACGTGCGGGGCCTCTGGCGCCGCACCACGCCGCAGCAATACCGTACGCAGGAGCCGGTCTGGGAAACCATGCTCGACCTTGACGCGCTGGCCGCCGGGGAGGATGAAAACTGGGTCTGGAGCGGTGCGGTGTTCCTGCACCATGGCGACCGCTGCCTGGTGTCGCTGTCGCGCGGCGGCGGCGACGCCCACGTGCTGCGCGAATATGACCTCGATGCGAAAGCGTTCGTGTCGGGCGGCTTCATGCTGTCGGAAGCGAAAAGCCAGGCCGCCTGGCGCGACCGCGACACGATTTTTGTCGCGACCGATTGCGGTCCCGGCACGCTGACCCAGTCCGGCTACCCGCGCACCGTGCGCGAGTGGCGCCGTGGCACGGTGCTGGCCGAGGCGCCGGTGCTGTTCGAGGCCGACGCCGCCGACCTGGGCGCCGGCGCCTGCATGGACTTCACGCCGGGCCACCAGTATGAATTCGTGTGGCGCTCGATGACGTTTTATACCAACGAACTGTATGTGCGCGATGGCGCCAGCCTGATCCGCATTGCCAAGCCGGACGACGCCAACGCCTACACCGTGCGCGGCCAGCTCATCATTGAATTGCGCTCGGGCTGGCAGATTGGCGGCGCCGTGTATCCGCAGGGCGCGCTGCTGGCCACGGAGTTTGCCGCCTTCCTGCGCGGCGAGCGCAACATGGCGGTGTTGTTCGCACCATCGGCCACCTCGTCGCTGGACGAGGTCTGCGTGACGCGCTCGGCGCTGTTACTGAACGTCCTGGACAATGTCAAGAACCGGCTGATCGAACTGCACCACACGCCGGACGGCTGGCAGGCGCGCGATGTCGCGGTGCCCGCCATGGGCTCACTGGAAGTGAGCCCGCTCGACGCCATCGACAGCGATGACTATTTTTTGACGCTGACCGACTTCCTGACACCGACCACGCTGGCGTTGTGCCACGCCGGCAGCGATGAGCGCATCGAACTGCGGCGCCTGCCCGCCTACTTCGACGCCGCACCGTACCGGGTGCGCCAGTTCAGCGCCACCTCGCGCGACGGCACGCCGGTGCCCTACTTCGCCGTGCAGCCGAAGGACGCGGTGGGCCCGCAGCCGGCGCTGCTGTATGGCTACGGCGGCTTCGAAGTGTCGCTGAAACCGTATTACAGCGGCGCCACCGGGGCCGGCTGGCTCGAACATGGCGGCATTTATTTGCTGGCCAATATCCGTGGCGGCGGTGAATTCGGCCCGCGCTGGCACCAGGCCGCGCTCAAGGAAAACCGGCAAACCGCCTATGACGACTTCATTGCCGTGGCCGAAGACGCGATCGCGCGGGGCCTGACGTCGCCCCGCCAGCTCGGCATGATGGGCGGCAGCAACGGCGGCCTGCTGGTGGGCGCCGTCATGGCGCAACGGCCGGACTTGTTCAATGCCGTGGTGTGCCAGGTGCCGCTGCTGGACATGCGGCGCTACCACAAGCTGCTGGCCGGCGCCTCGTGGATGGGCGAATACGGCGATCCGGACGACCCGCTGCAATGGGAATACATTGCCCGCTATTCGCCGTACCACAACGTCAGCGCGCAGCGCACCTATCCGCGCGTGCTGCTGACCACCTCCACCCGCGACGACCGGGTCCACCCCGGCCATGCGCGCAAGATGGCGGCGCGGATGCAAGACCAGGGCCATGACGTGCTGTATTGGGAAAACACCGAGGGTGGCCACGCCGGCGCGGCCAACAACGACCAGCAGGCGCTGATGTGGGCACTGACCTATGCGTTCTTATTGCAACAATTGAAAGCGTAGTTGCGTTGGCGTTCGGCGGGCTTATCGTGCGCACCGGAAATAATATTCGTCGTATCGTCGACAGCGTATTTTTGCCCCTTCCGATGAGGATGTCTAATGAACGATATGACCGAATTAGCCGACCAGCTCGACGTCAAGCTGCTGCTGCAGACCTTGATGGCGCTGAAGCGGGGCGACTTCACCGCACGCATGCCATCCGACTGGACCGGCATGTCCGGCAAGATCGCCGACACGCTCAACGACATCATCGAGACCAAGGAAAAAATGGTCAAGGCCGTGACCGACGTGTCGCACGTGGTGGGCCGCGAGGGCCGTCTGACGCAGCGCGCCTCGGTGCCGCACGTGTCCGGTGGCTGGGCCACCATCATCAGTTCCGTCAACACACTGATTGACGACCTGGTGCGCCCGACCACGGAGATGGCGCGCGTGATCGGCGCCGTGGCCAAGGGCGACCTGTCGCAAACCATGGCGCTGGAAGTCGACGGCCACCCGTTGAAGGGCCAATACCTGCGGGCAGCCATGACCGCCAACACCATGGTCGAACAATTGTCGTCGTTCTCGTCGGAAGTGACGCGGGTGGCGCGCGAAGTCGGCACCGAGGGCAAACTGGGCGGGCAGGCGCAGGTCAAAGGCGTGGCCGGCACCTGGAAGGATTTAACGGACTCGGTGAACTCGATGGCGGGTAACCTGACGTCGCAGGTGCGCAACATCGCGGAAGTCACCACCGCCGTGGCCAATGGCGACTTGTCCAAGAAAATCACGGTCGACGTGCGCGGCGAAATCCTGCAACTGAAAGACACGATCAATGTGATGGTGGACCAGTTGCGCTCGTTCGCGTCGGAAGTGACGCGGGTCGCGCGCGAAGTCGGCACCGAGGGCAAATTGGGCGGCCAGGCCTATGTGCCGGGCGTCGGCGGCACCTGGAAAGATTTGACGGACAACGTCAATTTCATGGCCTCCAACCTGACCGGCCAGGTCCGCAACATCGCGGCGGTGACGACGGCGGTGGCGAACGGCGACTTGTCGAAAAAAATCACAGTGGACGTGAAGGGCGAGATTCTCGAGCTGAAAAACACGATTAACGTGATGGTCGACCAGTTGTCGTCGTTCGCCTCGGAAGTGACGCGGGTGGCGCGCGAGGTCGGCACCGAAGGGAAACTGGGCGGGCAGGCCCAAGTCAAGGGCGTGGCCGGCACCTGGAAGGATTTAACGGACTCGGTCAACTCGATGGCGGGCAACCTGACCGGCCAGGTGCGCAAAATCGCCGACGTGACGACCGCCGTGGCCAACGGCGACTTGTCAAAAAAAATCACGGTTGACGTCAAAGGCGAGATTCTCGAACTGAAGAACACGATTAACGTGATGGTCGACCAATTGAATTCGTTCGCGTCGGAGGTGACGCGGGTGGCGCGCGAAGTCGGGACGGAAGGTAAGCTCGGTGGACAGGCCAACGTGCCGGGTGTGGCCGGCACCTGGAAAGACTTGACCGATGGCGTCAACTCGATGGCGGGCAACCTGACCGGCCAGGTCCGCAATATCGCCGAAGTGACGACGGCGGTGGCCAACGGCGACTTGTCGAAGAAAATCACGGTGGACGTGAAAGGCGAGATTCTGGAACTGAAAAACACGATCAACGTGATGGTCGACCAGTTATCGTCGTTCGCCTCGGAGGTCACGCGGGTGGCGCGCGAAGTCGGCACCGAGGGTAAATTGGGCGGCCAGGCCTATGTGCCCGGTGTCGGCGGCACCTGGAAGGATTTGACGGACAACGTCAACTTTATGGCCTCCAACCTGACCGGCCAGGTGCGCAACATCGCGGCGGTGACCACCGCCGTGGCGCGCGGTGACTTGTCAAAAAAAATCACGGTGGACGTGAAGGGCGAGATTCTGGAACTAAAAGACACCATCAACGTGATGGTGGACCAATTGTCGTCGTTTGCCTCGGAGGTCACGCGGGTGGCGCGCGAGGTCGGTACCGAAGGCAAGCTGGGGGGCCAGGCCAACGTGTCCGGCGTGGCCGGCACCTGGAAAGACTTGACGGAAAACGTCAATCAATTGGCGGCCAATCTGACCAACCAGGTGCGCGCGATTGCCGAGGTGGCGACTGCCGTGACGCGCGGCGACTTGTCCCGTTCGATTCAGGTGGAAGCGCGCGGCGAGGTGTCCTACCTGAAGGACAACATCAATGAGATGATCCGCAACCTGAAGGAAACCACGCAAAAGAATGCCCAGCAAGACTGGCTGAAAACCAACCTGGCGCGGTTTACGCGCCTGCTGCAGGGCCAGCGCGACTTGCAGGCCGTGACCAAGCTGATCCTGTCGGAGCTGGCGCCGCTGGTGTCGGCCCACCACGGCGTGTTCTATATGATGGATTCGCAGGAAGCCGACGCCCGCCTGCGCATGATCGCCTCGTATGGCTACCGTTCGTCGCGCAAGCTGCCAACTTCGTTCCTGCCGGGCGAAGGCCTGGTCGGCCAGTGCGCGCTGGAGAAGGTGCGGATCTGGCTGACCGACGTGCCGCGCGATTACATTGTGGTCTCCAGTGGCTTGGGTTCGGCGCCGCCCACCAACATCGTGGTGCTGCCGATCCTGTTTGAACAGCAAGTCAAAGCCGTGATTGAAATCGCGTCGCTGGACCGTTTCACGGAAACCCACCTATCCTTCCTCGACCAGTTGATGGAATCGATCGGCGTGGTGCTCAACACGATCGAGGCCAACAGCCGCACCGAGTCCTTGCTGACGCAGTCGCAATCGCTGGCGCAGGAATTACAGCAAACCAACCAGGAACTGGCGGAAAAAGCCCGCCTGCTGTCCGAACAAAACATCGAGGTGGAACGCAAGAACCGCGAGGTCGAGCAAGCCAAGCTGGCGCTGGAAGAAAAAGCCACGCAGCTGGCGCTGTCATCGAAATACAAATCCGAGTTCCTGGCCAATATGTCGCATGAATTGCGCACGCCATTGAATTCGCTGCTGATCCTGGCGCAGCAACTGGGCGACAACCCGGAAGGCAACCTGTCCAATAAACAGGTCGAATTCGCGAAAACCATCCACGGTTCCGGCTCCGACCTGCTGACCTTGATCAACGATATTCTCGACCTGTCGAAGATCGAGTCCGGCACGGTGACGCTGGACGTGTCCGAG
The DNA here is from genome assembly GCA_019751755.1 of Burkholderiaceae bacterium. Lineage (GTDB taxonomy): Bacteria > Pseudomonadota > Gammaproteobacteria > Burkholderiales > Burkholderiaceae_D > Rugamonas. Next base: position 14,986 of record JAIENA010000223.1, read on the forward strand.
TACCGCTTCGCCAATTTGCGCAACTATGTCGACCGCACCTTCCGCCACATGGCCGAAGCCAAGCACCTGGGCTTCTCGGTGGAATTGCGCGACAACTTGCCGACCGCGCTGATGACCGACGTCACGCGCTTGCAGCAAGTGCTGAAAAACCTGCTGTCGAACGCGTTCAAGTTCACCAACCACGGCCAGGTCGCGCTGGTGATCGGCCTGGTCAACACCGGCTGGACCAGCGACCATCCGAACCTGATGCATGCCGATGCGGTACTGGCGTTTGCCGTGTCCGATACCGGCGTCGGCATCGCGGCCGACAAGCTGCAACTGATCTTTGAAGCGTTCCAGCAAGCCGATGGCTCGACCGCCCGCAAATACGGCGGCACCGGCCTGGGCCTGTCGATTTCACGCGAACTGGCGCGCCTGCTGGGCGGTGAAATCCGCGTCGAATCGGTGGTCGGCAGCGGCTCCACGTTTACCCTGTTCCTGCCGTATAACCGCGCCGGCTTCATCAACTATGACCTGGGCCGCCAGGCCCCGACGCGCGCCCCGCAACAGCCGCCCAAAGTCGTGTATACGCTGCCGGAACCGGCGCCGATGGCGCTGCATGACATGGCGCACGATGCCGATGGCGAACTGGTCGAATACCATTCCAGACTCGACGACCGCGGTCTGGTGGCGCCGGGCGACCCGTCGGTGCTGGTCATCGAGGATGATGAACGCTTTGCCAAGGTGGTGCTGGAGTTTGCCCGTGAAAAGAATTTCAAAGGCATCGTCACGCACCAGGGCGATTCGGCGCTGTCGCTGGCGCGCGATTATTTGCCGTCCGCGATCCTGCTCGACATCGACTTGCCGGATATCGACGGTTTTACCGTGCTGGACCGCCTGAAGCGGGACCCGAGCACGCGCCACATCCCGGTGCACGTGATGTCGAGCCTGCGCGAACGCGAACGCGCGCTGCGCCAGGGTGCGATCTCTTACCTGAACAAGCCGGTCAGCAAAGATGATTTGCAGGAAGAATTCACGCGCATCCAGAAATTCCTGCTGGGCGGCAAACGCAGCCTGCTGGTGGTCGATGACGAACCACCGCAGCGCGACGCCATCATCGAACTGATCGGCAATGCCGACATCCACATCGTGGCGGTCGGCACCGGCGAGGCGGCGCTCAAGGCCTTGCATGAAGGCCACTTCGATTGCATGGTGCTGGACCTGACGTTGCCCGACATCAGCGGTTTCGACCTGCTCGACCTCATCGGCAAGGATGCCAGCCTGCGCGACTTGCCGATCGTGATCAACACCGCCAAGGATTTGAACCGCAAGGAAGTCACCAAACTGAAGCGCTACGCGAAAACCATCGTCATCAAGGATGCCCGCTCGCCGGAACGCCTGCTCGATGAAACCGCGCTGTTCCTGCACCGTTCGCAGGCCAGCCTGCCGGAACTGCAGCGCCGCATGCTCGAAGAAATCCATGCCGCCGATTCCGGCCTGGCCGGACGCAAGGTGCTGATTGTCGACGATGACTTGCGCAACATCTTCGCGCTGTCCTCGTTGCTGGAACGCCAGCAAATGCATGTGCAGTTCGCCGAAAACGGGCGTGACGGCATTGAAGTGCTGGAGCGCGATCCGACCATCGAGATCGTGCTGATGGACATCATGATGCCGGAGATGGACGGCTATGACACGATGCGGGCGATCCGCCGCATCCCGAAATTCAAGTCGCTGCCGATCATCACCCTGACCGCCAAAGCCATGAAGGGCGACCGTGACAAGTGCATCGCGGCCGGCGCGTCCGATTACATCACCAAGCCGGTCGACGTGGCCCAGTTGCTGTCGCTGATGCGGGTCTGGCTGCACTAGGAAATTTTGCGCACGCTGTCGCCATGGCAGGACAGCGTGCCGCACGCCGCCGGCGCGGCCCCGCGATTCACCCGGCGCTGGCGCTCGGGCGTTCCACTATGCGATCGCGCCAGGCCTGCACATGCACCAGCCCTTCGGCCGACGGCCGGAATCTCATCAAGCCGCGCGCGAATTCCAGCGCGCAAAACGCCGTAATGTCGGCGATGGTAAAGCGCTGTCCCGCCACGTAAGGCTGGGTCGCCAGCACGCCGTCCAGCCAGCGCGCCGCCTCACGCATTTTTTGCCCTTGCGACGCGCCGAAGTCGGCGAATTGCGGTTGCTCCAGCAGCGCCAGGCCGGGGTGCGTGTGGCGCACGCAATTGGCGATGCCGACAAACAGGTGCAGCTCGATGCGGCGGTCCGCCATTTCGATAAAGGCGCGCTCGTCAAAGCCATCGCCCATCAAATTCGGCTCCGGATGCAGGCCTTCCAGGTAAGTGCAAATGGCGCGGGTTTCCGCCAGCACGCGGCCATCATCGAGTGCCAGCGCCGGCACCCGGCCAAACGGATTGAGCGCCAAAAATGCCGGGTCACGGTGTTGCAGCGCGCCCAGGTCGATCACTTCGGTGTCGATGCCGCTGATACCTTTTTCAGCCAGGAACATCGCCACCCGGCGCGGATTGGGCGCTTTCGCGCTGGTATATAACTTCATCAGGCGTCCTTTGATTGTCCGGTTTCCAGCATCTTGCGCGCTTCCCGCGCAAATTGCTCCGCCTGGTCAGCGCTGGCATGGCGGTCCAGTGTCGACGGCGGCATGGTGATGCCCTTGCGTACCGCCGGCCGCTCGCCGACCTGCGCCAGCCAGCGCTGCAAATGCGGCAGGCCGTCCACCGGCACGCCGGACCAGCTGTGCGTGCGCACCCAGGCCCAGTTGGCGATATCGGCAATCGAATAATCGCCCGCCAGGTAGTCATGGTGCTGCAAATGGCCATCAAGCACGCGGAACAGGCGGCTGCACTCACCCTGGTAGCGGTCGATGGCGGCTTGCAGCTTTTCCGGGAAGTAGCGGTAAAACACATTGGCCTGTCCCATCATGGGGCCGATGCCGCCCATCTGGAACATCAGCCATTGCAGCACCCGCGAACGTCCTTTGGCGTCCGACGGCAGCAGGCGTCCGGTCTTTTCCGCCAGGTACAGCAGGATCGCGCCGGATTCAAACACGGCAAAATCGTCCGCCTCGCGGTCAATGATGGCGGGAATGCGGCCATTCGGATTGATCGCGAGGAACCACGCTTGCTTTTGCTGGCCGGCCGCCAGGTCCAGCGCGTGCACGGTATAGGGCAGCGCCAGTTCTTCCAGCGCGATCGACACCTTGTGGCCGTTCGGGGTGGCGGCGGTGTACAGATCGATCATATTTTGCTCGGGAAGGTGAAGGTCTTGCCGCAGTTACCGTAACCATTGTCGCCGCCACGGGTTTTGATTGGCGCCCCCGGTTCGCTGCCCCATTCAAACTGCACGTTGAGCGAATCGACATACGCGCCACGGCATTTCAGGCGCACCGCGCCATTGAGCGCGGGGAATTTCTTTTCAATCAGCTGGTCGAATTCCTGGCGCGAGACCGGCCGGTCCAACAGCGGCGCCACGGCGTCGGCAAAGGCTTGCGTCTGTTTCAGCGCCCAGCCGAAATATGCCGCCGGCTGCATCGTGGTGCAGGTGCCGTGCTTGACCCATTCATGCCGTTCCAGGCATTTCTCCAGGCCCGCCATATATTGCTTGCCCTGCTTCCATTCCGCCGACTGATACAAGCCGGGCGGTTGCGGATAGGCGCAGAATTTACCTTTGGCGTTCGATTGTGTCGGACACACTTTCTTGTCGCATTCGCCGGACGGATAGCCGTTATGGTAATTCGGCCACAGACCATGCAATTGCAGCCCGGGCTTGGGGAAACTCTGGCAGCTGGGATCGGATCGGCTGTCCGGATTCATGCAAAAGGTGGTGGGCACGGACAACTCCAGCCGATAAAACTTGGGCTTGCCCGGATCGATCTGGCAGTAGGGGCCGTCGGCGGCCAAGGCCTGCACTGGCCCCAGCGCCAGCAGGGCCAGCGCCAGCGCGGCGCGATTGAACATGCGCATAAAATATCCTGTGTGCGGAAAGCTGCCAGTGTAGGGGAAATCAACCAACTCGTGGCCGACCGCGTGGCCGACCGCGTGACAAAGACGACAGGCAAAAAAAGACCGGCGATCTTGGAGGAGGGAGCCGGTCAAAACGCTTTACGAGCGCGGGGATAATCGTGCCGCGTCTAAGGGATACGGCAACCTGGCGCACAGTGAGGACTGCGCGCTACAGGTGTTACTTTGCCAGTATTCCTTGGGAGTAAGCTTAGGGAATCATTAAGATATGGCTGTCAAGGTGTAACAATTGAAACAGCGCAAAATACAACATAAAAAAAGCGGAGCAAAAAAAACCCGCGACATGTCGCGGGCGAAGGGATTCAAATCGGGAGAGATCTGAAAGAGCGGTATCATCATCGCCATGCAGGGTGACTGTCATACCACCGCCATGCATTGCTTTGCTGCTGCTCAAATCCTTGCTGTCAGGTCATAGATTAGTACAAAGAAACAGACCTAATTCTCACCAATAATCACAATGTGTCATTTTTCGCGATTAACCAGCATTTCCCTCCTGCTACTACTGAGTGGGTGTATACGTTTGCCAACGCCAGTGGCGACAAATACAACACCGGTCCTCCCGCCACCGCCGACCGTGGCGCCGGCCGCAACGCCACAGGGCTGGCAACAGCAAGTCCGTGCGCGCGGTGGCGCCTTATGGAAACTGGACGACGATGCGCTGATCGCGGTGACGGTGCGGCGCGGTGGCGCGCTGGCCCGACTGGGGCACGATCACGTGGTGGCGGCCCGCAACCTGACCGGTGTGGCGTACCCCGGCGCGGCGGGCGACCCGGCGCGCGCCGAATTCACTTTTCGGCTCGATGCCATGGTCGTCGATGATGAGGCACTGCGCCGGCAGGCCGGTTTGCCGGCGGCGCCGGCGGCCGAGGCGATTGCGGGCACCCGCCACAACATGCTGGTGAAAGTACTGGATGCGGAACATTATCCGGAGGTGCGGATCCAGGCCGAACAAAGCAGTGCCGGCGCGCTCAATGCCGACATCACCTTGCACGGCGTCACGCGGCGCTACACCTTTCCGGCCGAGATCGTCAAAACCGGCAACAGCATCGCCGCCACCGGCCAGTTCACGCTGTTGCAAACCGATTTCGGCATCACGCCGTTCGCGGTCCTCGGCGGCGCGCTGGCGGTACAGGACCGGCTGGAGTTACGCTTTGCCATCCGGGCCAGCGCCCCGCCCTCGCCGGCCGCGCGACATTAACTAGCGGGCCACGATCAGCCGGACGCCGAGACCCACAAAAATCGTCCCGGCAATCCGGTCCAGCCACAGGCCCGCGCGCGGGCTGCGGTTGATCCACTTGCCGATCGCGCCGGAGAAATAGCCCAGCAAGCCAAACAGCACGCACGCCTGCAACGTAAACACCAGCCCCAGTTGCGCGGTCTGCCAGCTGACGCCGCCCCGCTCGGCCAGCACGAATTGCGGCAGGAACGACAGGAAGAACAGCACCACCTTCGGGTTGATACTGTTGGCAAACAAGCCCTTGCCGAACAGCCGCGCCAGCGATTCATCCGGCAAGCCATCGGCCGCCACCTGCGCGCCGCCCTTGCTGCGCAGCGCGCCCCACCCCATCCAGATCAGGTACAGGCCGCCAGCAACCTTCAAGGCCGTGAACGCCATCGGCGACGCGGCAATCAGCGCACTGACGCCAAGCGTGGCCAGCACGGTGTGCGTCAGGCAGCCCAGCGCGCAGCCCAGGCCGAACGCAATGCCGCGCGCGCGGCCCTTGGCCATGCCGACACCGAGCACCATCAGGTTGTCCGGCCCGGGCGAGGCGGTGATGACGACGGCGGCCGCCAGAAAGCCAAAAAATTGTTCAGGTGAGATCAGCAAAATAGGGATTCCGTCTAGAGTCGATTAAAATATGGCAAGTATCACATTTTACTATCACCACGCTGCCACGCTGCCACGCTGCGGCCAGGAAAACCCGTCCGGACCCCACGATGTTCTTACAATTCATCGCCCTGTTCGCCAGCGTGCCCCGCCGTCCTTCTGCCCGTCTGGCGGCGCTCTTCTTCCATTTGCCGGTGCTGTTGCTGTGCATGACCCTGGCCGGCGCGCCGGCGCATGCGGCGCCGCATGACGGACCGGCCGCCGACACCCGCGCCGGCCAGGCCGTGCTGACCCGGGCCGCCACGCTCGACTTGCTGAAGCATGGCACCCTGTACCATGACGCCGGCCAGGCGTTTCCGTCCAATCCCGGCGACTTGCCCGCCTTTGTCGCCACGCTGCAGCCGGCCGACAAGGTCGATTTGCTGGGCGGCGATTATTGGCTGTATGCGCGGCTGCGCAACGATACGCGCCAGTCGGCCTGGGTATTCGACCCCAACGACACCTTGATCGACCTGGTCGATGCCCGCCTGTATGGCCCCGACACCGTGCTGCAGCAATTGACCACTGGTTACCGCGCACCGCACGAATACCTGCTGCATTATGGCAAAGACGTGGCGCTACAGCCGGGCGAAACCTATGACGTGCTGATCCGCTTCTCCAGCCCGTATTACGCGCGCACGCCGGTGTTCGCCGTGACGCCGCACGACGCTTACCGCACCCTGGTGGCGCGCGAAAACTTCCTGATCATCGGTTCGATCGGCGCCCTGGTGGCGCTGGCCATCTTCAATTTCTTCATTTATACCTACACGCGCGAGCGCGCGCCACTGTATTACTCGCTGTACGTGTTGTGCTATGCGACCGGCTGGGCGCTGACGTTCCACCTGCCGACCGACCTGTTCGACTGGCATGACTTGCGCTTCCATTACGTCCCCTTCTTCCTGCTGCCGGTGCTCAGTACGCTGTTTTACCGCAGCTTCCTGCGCCTGGAACATAACGCGCCACGGCTGCACAAGATCAGTACCATTAACCTGGTATTGCCGCTGGTGCTATTGCCGAGTTGCTTCGTCGCGCTGCCCTACGCGCATACGCTGGCCACCATTGCCATTTCCGTGTGGATGACGCTGGCGCTGATCAGCGGCATCGTGGTGTGGCGCAACGGCTACCAACCGGCCCGTTTCTTTATTCTCGGCTTCATCGCGCTGATGCTGCCGGGCGTGCTGATCTTGCCAGCCAATGTCGGCCTGATCCCGGCCGCGGTGGAAAACGCCCAGCTGTTCACGCTGCTGGGCGGCACGCTCGATGGCGTGTTGCTGGCGTTTGCCCTGGCCGACCAGATCCGTCTGCTGCGCAACCACCTGGAACAGCGGGTGCAGGAGCGCACGGCGGAATTGACGGAAGCGAAGGAACACGCGGAAATCGTCAGCCGCCACCGCATCGATTTCCTGTCGGCCATGAGCCATGACATCCGCACCCCGCTGGCCGGCGTGATCGGCATGCTGAAGTTCGCGCTGCGCGACCAGACCGTGCGCGGCCGCACCGAGGAATACCTGCGCATCGGCCTGCAAAACAGCGAAGCGCTGCTGGCCATCCTCAACGATATCCTGGATTTTTCCAAAATCGATGCCGGCAAGCTGTCGATTGAAACCGTGGATCTGGACTTGCGCACGCTGATCGACGAAGCCGTCGGCATCTTGCAAGCGCAGGCCGACGCCAAGAGCCTGCTGCTCAAAGTCGACCTGACGCTGGACTTGCCGCGCTATGTGCAGGGCGATCCGACCCGGATCCGGCAAATCCTGCTGAACCTGCTGGGCAATGCCATCAAGTTCACCGACCGCGGCGAAGTACGGCTGGCGGCGTGCGCCAAGCCGGGCCGCAACGGCCTGACCCACGTGCAGTTCAGCATCCACGACACCGGTCCCGGCATTAATCCGACCACGCTGTCGCGCCTGTTCCAGAAATTCGAGCAAGCCGACATTTCCACCACGCGCCGCTTTGGCGGCACCGGACTGGGCCTGGCGATCTGCAAGGAGTTGGTGGAATTGATGGGCGGCGTGATCGGCGTCGACAGCACCCCGGGCAGCGGCTCGACCTTCCACTTTACATTGCCGCTGGCGCTGGGCATGCCGCCGGAACTCGATTTGATGGCGCTGCCGCGCGAGGCGCGCCATGGTTACCACCTCAACATCCTGTGCGCCGAGGATGTGCGCACCAACCAGATCATCATCAGCACCTTGCTCGAAAGCATGGGGCACGCCGTGACGATCGTCGAAAACGGTGTCGATGCGCTGGCCGCGCTGTCGCACGCCGAATACGACCTGGTGCTGATGGATGGGCGCATGCCGACGATGGATGGCGAACAGGCGGCGCGCCTGATCCGACGCGGCGGCAGCGAAGATTACCGGGTCAAGGACACCAGCGTACCGATCATCGCCCTGACCGCCAACGCCAGCGACCACGACCGCGCACGCTATCTGGCGGTCGGCATGGATGGATTCCTCAGCAAGCCGGTCGATGAACGCTTGCTGTACGACCAGATCGAAAAGACCATTGCCCAGTTGCTGTCGCGCGGCCGCACACTGGAATTTGCCGAACCGGACACCGGTGCCGGCGCCGAGGCCGACTCCGCCAGCAACGCCGCGTACACGCATGCGGCGCAGGACCAGTCGATCGCCGCCGGCCAATCGGAGGCGCCGTCGGAAGCGGACCTGGCCGCACAATTCGGCGTGGCACCGTTGGAACCGGTGGCGCAACCGGCCCATAACGATGGTCGGATCCGCATCCTGCCGCTGGCCGGGTTGTCGCCAAAACACATGCAGCGCATCACGCAGGCCTTCCTCGATGAAGCGCCGCGCCGCCTGGAGCTGGCCCGCAACGCCGTCCAGGTGGGCAAGGCCAGCACCGCCTCGGCCGCCTTCCATGCGCTCAAAGGCAGCGCCGGCTATCTGAGTTCGACCCACCTGCACACGCTGTGCCACACCATGGAAAAACTGGCGGCGGCCGGCGACCTGACCCAGGTCACCGCCAACTTGCCAGAGTTACAGGAAACACTGGAGCGGGCCTGCCAGGACTTGCGCGCCAACGCCACGGCGCCGGAAGCGAGTCTGGCGGCCAATTAGCCGCGCGCCAGTGCAATCACGGCGTCAATGCAGAGTATGATAGGCCTGACGCCACCGTAATCCACCCTCATGAGAATCGCCGCCAATATCCTCGGCAGTTTCGCGCTGCTGCTTGCCATCATCGGCATCTTCCTGCCGCTGCTGCCCACCACGCCGTTCTTGCTGCTGGCGTCGGCCTGCTATGCGCGCGGCTCGCCGCGCCTGCACCAATGGCTGCGCAACCACCCCACCTTTGGCCAATTCCTGCGCGACTTCGAAGATGGCCGTGGCATCCCGCTGCGCGGCAAAATCCTGGCGCTGGTCATGATGTGGACGTCGATGCTGTATTCGATCTGGAAAGTCACGCTGGCCCTGAAATTCGTGCTGGCCGCGATCGCCTGCGCCGTCACGGTCTACCTGCTGCGCCTGCCGACCACGCCGCGCGAACCCCGGGATACCCCATGAGGCTGTTTATTTTGGCGGCCGCCGTGCTGGTGTTTTTGACGGTTTTGTGGGGCCCCGTGCTGTACCTGGCGAACCGTTTTCTGGCGCGCGGCGTGTTCGGTTTGTATGGCTGGCTGCGCGCCTTGCTGCCGGCGCAACTGGTGACCGCCATCGTACTGACGGTGGCTGCCGACTATACCGAACGCTGGGACCTCGGGATGGTGCTGGCGATCATCACCCTGGTGGTCAGCGCCATCGGCATGGCGCTGATTTCACTGCGGGCATGGGTGCTGCGCCGCTGAGTCACTGAATCGCTGCGCCGCTGCGCCAATGTAGCGCAGCGGACTGGCGATGCCTTACAAATCCTGCTCGCCTTGAATCACCTGCGGATACCCGCTGATGGCGCGCGAGGCCTGCATGCCGGCCATCACCGCCGCTTCCACGCAACCGGCATTGAGGCCGGTCTTGATCCAGTCGCCGGCCAGGAACAGATTGTCAAAGCCGGATCCATCGGTCGCCAGGCGGTAGCGGGTGGAATTGACCAGCGACAGCACATAGCGTTCGGACGGATCGACATTGGCGCGCCAGTATTGCGCATCGAAGCGCGCCGCCCCTGTGCCTTCGGACGGATCGACCAGCCAGTGCCAGGGGAAGGCGCCGGCCGGACCGGCGGCCGGCCACAGCGCCGCAATTTCATTGCGCAACTGGTTGACGGCGCCCGCTTTCGCGATGGCGTTCATGCGCTCCGGGAACGCGTGGTCGGCGCGCGGCGGATAGGCCGCCACCGGCAGCGCACTGCAGAAGTACGACACATTCTTCGGATCGATGGCGGGCGGCCAGTCTTCACGACACAGCAACTGGTCCATCGGCGCCCACGTGTCATACGGTTCCGTGAAGCCCGACAGCACCGGCTGCTGGCCGTCCGGCTGCCGGGTCCAGCCCATTTGCGCCAGGTCCTGGTTCAGCCACACCTGGTAAGCCTGGGTGGCGACGGTCTTGACGTGCGCCGAGGTGGCGCGCAGCGGCTCGCTGGCCGCCAGCAACTGCGGGCACAGCGCCGGCAGCGACCCGATGGAAATGCCGAACACCACCTTGTCGAAGTCCACGCCCTTTTTCAACGTCACCGTGGGCAGCGGCTTGCCGAACGCTTCACGGTACAGTTCAGGCCAGTTGCTCCAGTACGACTCCAGGTTGACGTTTTCCTGTTGCAGCAGCGCGGCCTGGGCCGGATCGATCTGCGCATACAGCGGCGCCGACGGCCAGCAGCCGAGTCCCTTGACGTCCACCAGCGGCTCATAGGCCGCCCCCGCCAGCGCGACTTGTTGCGTCATGCGGATGGCGCCGATGGTGGCGCCGTCCGGCACCAGTTCATCGACCTGATGGAAGTATTTGAATTGCACGCCGCGCGCTTTCAACACTTCATACAGCGGCGTAAAAATGGTGTCGCCCATGCCGGCCTGCATCTTGAACATGATGCCGCCTTTATACGCCAGGCCAATGCGCAGCATGGCGCGCAAGATGGTGCCGGCTTCCACGTTCGGCTTGTCGAAGTCGCCGTCTTCATAGGCGAACACCAGGTCATAGAAACCGCGTACCGGCGCCGAATTGACGCAGTAATCCTCGTCACCGCCATGCTTGCGCAGCCAGTCGCGGAAATCGATGTCATTGATAACATCAAAGCCCTGGCGGAACACGCCATCGTCGAACATGCCTTTCATGACCGTGATGCCAAGGTCCAGGCAAATGAACAGGTGGCGCAGCGCATCGTTCTTGATCAGCTTGTCGCGGTAACGCGCATGCAGCCAATGGCGAATGCCGCCCAGCGTCCCCGCCAGCACGTCATGCTCGGCCGGCTGGTGAGTGGACGAATCCGATGCCAGGTTCGCCACCAGCGCCGCCAGCGCGCCAGCCGACACCACCACATCGTCCGCCAGGTCGGCCATGTCTTCGCGCACGCTATCGGCCAACCGGCGCAGCCAGCCGTCCGGGCCGCTGGCCTGCGCGGGCGCCCGTTTTTCTTCCAGGTCGTCGGCGAGATCCTTGAGGTTTTTGAGCCACTGCTCGATCCAAGCCACCATGGCCACCGCCATTTGCCATAGCGTGATCTGTTCGGTGCCGCTGCCCGGCTCCCCGGGCAGCGTCGGGAACATGATCGACCAGTTGCGCCAACTGCCGTTGACGTCTTCCGACAGCGCCACGTAGTCGTGCTGCTTAAAAGCGTCTTGCCACGTCGCCAATGGCGTCCCCGGCGCGCGCCCCAGCGCCGCATAGGCTTCCTTGATCATGTTGAAGGCATTGGCATAGAAGCCGAACCAGATGTGCAGGCCGTGTTCCTCGATGCGCTGGCCCCGTGCCGCATTGCGCCCGCTGGCGCCCTTGCCGCCCAGGCGCCAGCCCTGCTGGTAGACCGTGACCTCGTAATTGTTTTGCCAGCCCGGCTGGCTGGTCAAATAATAGGCCGCCGTCATGGAACCGACACCGCCGCCCAGGATGGCGATTTTTTCCGGGTTCACGCGCGAATTGTCGATCAGCTCTTCGCCGGGCTGGGCGGTGAAGTCAAACTGCACGTGGAATGGCAGGATCGCCGCCTGCGGGCCCAGTTGCAGGCCCAGCGTGTCATGCAGCGGGAAGCTGTCGAACGGGTGCAAGGTGGCTTGATAGTCATAACCCAGCAGCTTGACGCTGTGCAGCTTGTCGATGGTGGCCGGCGCCGCCACGATGGCCTGGTACACCGCCTTGATGCCCGCGCTGTCCGGGAACTGCTTGAGGAAGATCTGGTCGATGCGCGGGTTGCGCAGCAGCGACACGATGTCGTCCCAGCCGTCCCGGTCCAGATTGAAGAAATCCGGCACCGACAGGAACAGGCGGATCGCTTCCTCGATCAGGTCGCCGAGATCGTCGAGCACCTTTTCTCGCTGGTTGGGATTGATGGCATCCACTTCCAGCAGCGGATGCAGCGCAATCCGGGTCTCCGGCGAAAACTGTTTAAACCCTTTGGCGGACACCGCGCAGCGCAGCGGCGGCTGGTCTTCCCGCGGCATCTCGTACTCGCACAGGTATTTCGGATAGCCAAACAATTCACGGCCGTTAATCAGCGCCATCGCGTCGTCGACGAAGATATGGCACGGATACCAATAAATGTGATCGAGCTTGCCGTCCTGGTCCATCGCCCCCGTCATGACCCACGTGACGATATCGATTTCCGTGATCCAGCCCTTGGCATGGTCCACCGGCACGGCGGAATCGGCGTGATTAACGCGGGTAAACGTGAGCATCACGTACGGCGACAGCGCCTTGAAGCGCATGCGCTGCCCGGCCACCGCATTGAGGCTGGTATCGAGTGTGTGCTGCAATTTGGCGACGTCGCCTTTGACGAAGTAGCCATACATTTCAGATTGCTTCAATTGCAGCGGTGAATGCATCATCACCGAACCGCCGGGATACAGGTAGGAAGGACGTGTCGTCATGGGGTCTCCGTTGGATAGCGAAGTGTTATGAACGTGGGCGCCCAGTGTATTGCAAATTCATTCAATGTTGCTATTAAGAATAGAATTTCCCGCCATATTGGAGTCGCTTTCATCGGCTTGTAATACAATGCGCACCAATGACATGCTGAAGAGGAAGCACATGCGCGGCGATGCGCGGGCCTGGGTCCGCATGCCTTCGGGAAAACGCCTGGATTTGCTGAACCCGACCCCGTTTGACTGGGACGACGCCGACCTGGCGCTGGGCCTGGCGCGGACTTACCGCTGGGGTGGGCATTCAGCGTGGCCGCTACCGCTGTCGGTGGCGCAGCATTCGCTGACGGTGATGCAGTTGCGGCGCCTGTGGGCGGCCGACAGCGGCGAGACCCTGGCGCCCGACGTCGAGTTGCGCGAACTGTTGCACGACGCGGAAGAAGGCTTGCTGGGCTTCGACTGCATTTCCGTTCTTAAACCTTTTTTGGGTGAACAGTTCAAGGAACTCAGCCGGCGGCTCGAGCACGCGGTCTTCCTGCGCTATGGCTTGCCGCGCTGGACCCGCGATGGCCACCGCCTGCACAAGCGCGCCGACCGGCTGGCCGCCGCCAGCGAAGCCGTGCACGTGGTGGGCTGGTCGCGCAGTGAGGTGCGGCAAACCTTGAAAATCCGGGCGCAGCCGCTGGACACGGACCCGCTGCACGCCGTGTATGGCAGCCCGCCGTGGGAACCATGGCCGCCGGGGCTGGCGTGCGAACGGTTCCTGGCGATGTTATATCAGTTAAAACAGCAGCTATAAATCCGCCCCCGACAGCCAGACCGGGCAAGGTGTTCTAATATGGCGTTTCTAAAGCGCTTTTCATGCTTATCCACATCGTCTGTGGATAAGCATGTGGAAAACACCCCCTTGACAGGCCGGAGAGATAGGATTCAAGCGGGTTTCAATAAATTGCTGATTTCGCAGGCAAAAATTTTCATCAAGAAAATCAAACACTTGCAAATCGCTTGATGCAGCACAAAAAATTATTTTTTGCCGATTGAAAAAAAAGTTCGGCGATTGCTCCGATAACGGGCATGCCCGGGGCGCGGCACCCCGGAACCCTTTGACAAATATTCAGCCGAGGAATAGTGTTGCTGAAACGGATGCACGAATCGGCGGCCCGTGTCTTGAGGTAGTACACGCCGACGATTGATTAGCCACAGGAATCTGATGACCGTGAAAGAAGAAAGTAACCCGGACTGGATGATTGAAGAAGATGCGCCTGCCGGCGCGGACCCAAATGGCGCAACCGGGCCGGCCCCCTGGCGGGTGCTGATTGTGGACGACGATGTCGACGTCCATGTGGTGACCAAATTCTCGCTCAGTAACGCCTGCTTCCAGGGCCGCCGGCTCAGCTTCCTGCACGCCTATAGTGGCGATGAGGCGCTGACCGTGTTGCGCAACAACCCGGACGTGGCCCTGGTGTTGCTGGATGTCATCATGGAGACCAGCGACGCCGGCTTGCGCGTCGCGCGCCAGATCCGCGACGAATTGCACAACAAGCTGCTCCGCATCGTGCTGCGGACCGGCCAGCCGGGCCAGGCGCTGGAACACAGCATCATTCTCGATTACGACATCAATGATTTCTGGTGCAAGAGCGACCTGACCACCCGTAAATTGTTTACCACGGTGATTTCATCGCTGCGCGGCTATGCGGGGCTGGCGGAACAGGAACAGCGCATCGCGGCCCTGCAGGCACAGTTGGGGCGCCAGGTCGGGTTCACGCTCGATGGCGACAACCGCATTGTCGACGCCAGCGCCAAAGCCGTCGCCCTGCTGGGCGCCGCCAGGGAAGAGTTACTGGGCGCGCAAGTCTCGGTGCCGGTGCCGGCGGCCGATGCCGTGGACCCGATGGCGCTGCCACCGGCAAAGCACTGGATACGCATACAGTAATCATCTCCCGTCAACTTGCCGGGATTGTCACCGCATCGTGCCATCATGTTTGCTCGCTGGCGCCTTCGCGGGCCACCCGGAAGTGGCTAAGTGGCGGATTGTTAAGCGCTTTTTCCGATATCCACAGAGTATGTGGATATCTTTGTGGACAAGCCCCACTTGACAGCCCGCACGGCCTGCAACCATGCGGGTTTCAACAAACTGCCCGTTCAAACGGCAGAAATTTTCACCTTAAAAATCAAGCACTTGGCAAAGCACTGAAATCCACGCGAAAATTTTTTGCGAGTTTACGTGCAGGCAATTTTTGTGCATAAGTACGGCTGACTTTGCAGGCCCATCCGTGCCCGCTCAATGGGGCGGGCGGCGCCGCAAATCCGGGTGCAGCAGCACCCGTTCAATCACTTCCGCGCGCACATTGTTCGACTTCATATATTCGATCGCGCACAGCGTCGAGAAACAATCTTGCACCGCAATGCCTTTGTTGACGATTTCACTACAATGCGCGTCGCTGCGGGGCTGATGGGATGACTGCATGACCGGCGCTGGCCGCTCTAACACCGCGTGTGCTTCCATTGTGGCTCCTTCACATTGGGGGGCCGCTATCGGCCGTGAAGGGAGTATCGAACAATAAATCTGGAAGTCAAGGATAATAGGGGGATGATTCCTGAAGAAAACCCGCTCGATGCCCGCCGGCGGCCGCAATCATTGGCCGACCTGTTTTTCTCTTTTACCATCCTGGCCCTGCAAGGGTTTGGCGGCGTGCTGGCGGTGGTGCAGCGCGAACTGGTCGAACGCAAGCGCTGGCTGACCCAGGAAGAATTCACCGAAGAATTGGCCGTGGCGCAAGTCATGCCGGGGCCCAACGTGGTCAACCTGTCGCTGGTGATCGGCGCGCGTTATTTCGGCATGCCGGGCGCGGCGGCGGCGCTGGCCGGCATGCTGGCGATCCCCCTGCTGTTGATCATTGCGCTGGCGCTGGTGCATGCGCGCTTTGCCGACCATCCAGGCGTGGCCGGCGCGCTGCGCGGCATGGCGGCGGTGTCGGCCGGCATGATCGCCGCCACCGGCGTCAAGCTGGCGGCCTCGCTGCGGCGCCACCCGCTGCCGCGGGCGCTGGGCCTGGGGGTGGCCGCGCTGGTGGTGCTGTTGCTGGTGTGGCTGCGGATACCGCTGCTGTATGTGCTGGGCGGACTGGGCACGCTGTGCTGCCTGCTGACTTACCGGAACCTCAAATCATGACCACCATCGTATTGACCTGGAGCGACTGGCTCAACCTGTTTGGCCACTACTTACTGCTGTCGCTGATGTCGGTGGGCGGGGCGATTTCGACGACGGCGGAAATGCACCGCCTGCTGGTGGAACAGCACCACTGGCTGACCCCGCAACAATTCAATGATGCGATCGCGCTGGCGCAGGCGGCGCCCGGCCCGAACGTGCTGTTTGTCGCGCTGATGGGGTGGAAGGTCGGGATCAATGCCGGCAGCTACACGGCCGCCATGCTGGGCGTGGCGGTCACCATGACGGGCATTATGCTGCCCAGCACCACGCTGACCTACATGGCGTCGCAATGGCTGCACCGCAACCGCGACCTGCGCGGTGTGCGCGCATTCAAACAGGGTATGGCGCCGGTGGTGGTCGGCATGCTGGTCGCGACCGGCATCATCCTGGCCACCACCAGCGCGGCGACCCTTGCTCACTGGCCACTGTGGGCGCTGTCACTGACCGCCGGCATCATCATCTGGCGCACCAGCATCCACTTGCTGTGGCTGCTGGGCGCCGGCGCCGTGCTGGGCTGGTTCCAGCTGGTGTAGCGCCCCCGTCACACCGGGTGTGGCATTACTCTTTGACGGCTTCGATCGCGAACGTCAGCGTCACTTCATCGCTGACATGCGGCGCGTATTTGCCGGCGCCGAAGTCCGAACGCAGGATTTTTGCCACGGCGTTGGCGCCGCACGCATCTTTCTTCAGCATGGGGTGCGGCATGCACTGGAACGACGTCACCGTCAGGCTGACTGGCTTGGTCACGCCCTTGATGGTCAGATTGCCGTCCACCGAGGCCACCTTGTCACCGTTGAAATTGACCTTGGTGGATTTGTAGGTGATGGTCGGGAACTTGGCGGTGGCCAGGAAATCCTCCCCCTGGATGTGGTTGTTGAACGTGGCGTAGCCGGTGTTGACCGACTTGGCGTCGATGGTCACGTCCACGGAACCGGTCTTGGCGGCCTTGTCGATGGTGATCTTGCCGGTGGTGGTGTCAAAGCGGCTGACCTGGTTCGAATAGCCGAAGTGGCTGTATTCGAAACGGGGATAGGTGTGGGTGCCGTCGATGACATAGGTTTCCGGCGCGGCGGTGGCCGCCAGCGAGATACCGGCGGCGATCAGCAGGGCAACGATTTGTTTCATAGATTCACTCCAATCAATGTGTGGGAACGACTTGTGTGGGAATCATTATGACCATCGAGAATTCGATTGTAAAACGGAAAATTTCCCGCATTACAATCGAAAAAATCGATCATTAGCGGCATTCATTGCGCATCTGCGCCTGCTGCACATTCGAGTTCGGCGGCACGCTCTGCGTCAGCCACACATTGCCGCCGATGGTCGAGCCGGCGCCGATGGTGATACGCCCCAGCACGGTCGCGCCCGCGTAAATCACCACATCATCCTCGACAATCGGATGGCGTGGCGTACCCTTGATCAGCGCGCCGCTGGCGTCAGCCGGGAAGCGCTTGGCGCCCAGCGTCACGTGCTGGTACAGGCGCACGCCCTGGCCCAGGATCGCCGTCTCGCCAACCACCACGCCGGTGCCATGGTCGATGAAGAAACTGGCGCCGATGGTGGCGGCCGGGTGGATGTCGACGCCGGTCTTGGTGTGCGCAATGTCGGCAATCAACCGCGCAATAAAGGGCGAACCGAGTTTATGCAGCATGTGTGCGATGCGGTAATGCAGGATGGCGATGGTGCCCGGATAGCACAGCATGATTTCCGCGATCGAGGTGGCGGCCGGATCGCCGGCAAACGCCGCATGCACGTCCGACACCAGCAACGCCCGCACTTGCGGCAAGCCGGCGGCAAAGTCACGCGTGATGGCATAGGCTTTGTGCGTCAGCGCTTCCTCATTGAAGCCATCGAATTCGGGCGAGAACTGCAAACCGCGCCGCACCTGTTCGGTCAGGCGGTTCAAGGTGGTGTTGAGGGTGTCGCCGACAAAGTAATCGATGCTTTCATCGGTCAGGTTCGGTCGCCCGTAATGGGTCGGGAACAGCACGGCGGAAATCCCGTCGACAATCGCCACCAGCGCTTCGCGCGACGGCAATTCGCGCACCCTGCCCTGGTGACGAATATTATGGGTCGCTTCGCGCGACACGCGCAGTTGCTCAATCACGGGGCCCAGGTTCCAGTGCGGTGCACGCACGCCGGTGCCGTCAAAAGTATCGATGGTCATGGCAGTATATAAATATCACTCTATTCAACAAACAATGGTTGAGCTTAATGAGCCGGTACGGCCACGCGAAAGAATAATTACAAACTTAGATATGCGGAAAGCGCATAACGATCGCGTGGCGTAAAATACCGCTCCGCATAACAATACACGCCAGATGAATATTCTGCTGACCGTGCTGCTGGCCGGCCTGACCATGGTGGGTCCGCTGGCCATCGACACTTACCTGCCCTCGTTCCCCGCCATCGCGCAAACCTTTGGCGCCAGCCCGATGGCGATCCAGCAAACGCTGTCGCTATTCCTGTTCTGTTTTGCCTTCATGATGCTGTTTTACGGCACGCTGTCGGACTCGTTCGGCCGCCGCCCCGTGATCATCTGGTCGCTGGTGCTGTATGTGATCGCGTCCGTCGGCGCGGCGCTGGCGCCTACCTTTGGCGTATTGCTGGCGTGCCGCATCGTGCAAGGCTTGTCGTCCGGCGCCGGCTCCGTGGTGGGCCGCGCCATCGTGCAAGACCGCTTCAGCGGCATCGAAGCGCAAAAGATCCTGGCCAACGTGATGATGGTGTTCGGCCTGGCGCCGGCGATTGCTCCGATCCTGGGCGGTTGGCTGCAAGTGTCGCTGGGCTGGCGCTCGATTTTCTGGTTCCTGGCCGCGTTCGGCGTGGTGATGATCGTGGCGGTGCAGCGCGGCCTGCCGGAAAGCTTGCCGGTGCAGCAGCGCCACCCGTTCCATCTGGGCGCCATCGCCCGCAATTACTGGAGCGTGCTGCGCCACCGCCAGTTCCTGCTGGTGTCGGTGGCGGTCGGCATGGCGTTCGGCGGCTTCGCGCTGTACATCGGTTCGGCCGCCTATTTCATTATGCATATCCTGCGCTTGCCGGAAACCGCCTTTGCCTGGCTGTTCATCCCGCTGATCAGCGGCATGGTAATCGGTTCCGCGCTGGCGTCGAAGTTCGCGCACCGATATACCCAGCGCGCACAAATCCGGCTCAGCTATGTGCTGATGGCGGTGGCGGCGCTGGCCAACGTGGCCTATAACTATGTGTTTGCCGCCGAAGTGCCGTGGGCGGTGCTGCCGCTGTTCCTGTATTCGTTTGCACTGGCCATTTCAATGCCGCCGATGACCTTGATGGCGCTGAACCATTTCCCCAATAACAGCGGACTGGCGTCGTCGATGCAATCGTTTATTCAGATGATCCTGTTTGCGCTGGTGTCCGGCCTGCTGGCGCCAATGCTGTTCGACAGCGCCTTCCATCTCGCCTGCGGTGTGCTGGGCTGCCTGGCTGTCAGCTTGCTAGCGTGGCTGATTGCGCAACAGGGTAAAGAGTTTTCCGCCAACCCGTAACGGCCATGCTAGGATTTCCATATGGGAATCTCATGTATCGCAACCGCCGTCAGCGATGGCAATATCCGCCGCGTCCTGGCCGACCCGCCGCTGGTATGGCGTCTGGTCGCACCGGACGACGACGGCGTCTACCTGGCTGAAATCGGCTTTGACAACGCCGCCCTGGCGCCAGAGGTGCCAACCCTGCTCTGTCAAGGCCACCAGCGCTGCCTGCTCGACCTCGATCGCCTGTGGGATGGCCTGGGCGCCTGCCTGCGCCATTGCGCCCCGCGCATGCCCGGCTTTTTCGACGACGCCCAGCCGCTGGGCCATATCGATGTCGGCTATGGTCCGGCGCTATACCACCGCGCCAGTACCATGGCGCGCATTGCCGAAGCGTGCGCCGGCATCAGCGACGAACAGTTGCTGTCCGCCTTGAAGAGTGCCGATTTCGATGGCGTGTATCTGGGCGATGTGTGGGAGCGCCGCAACCAGGAAGTGGCGACCTGCCTGACCGATTGCTACGCCGAATTCCAGGCCTTCGCGGCCTTTACGGCGCGCCACCAGTTGGGCGCGGTAATCCACATGATGTGACCGGCGGCGGGCGCCGGGGCAGGTCCCCGCCAGCACCGGTCAGGTCGCTGGCCTATGGTGACTCAGGGCCACGGCATCGGTGTCACCGGCTCATATTGCTGGCCGCCGTGTTCCGGCTCGGCGCCCGCCTGCACCGCTTGCCGCCTGCGGTCATGCCCCTGTCCCAGCGCGAGGATTTCCTTGCGGCCTTCGACAAAATCCGAGGTGCTCAGCGGATGTTCCGGGTCCGGCCAGTTGCTGATGGCCCAGGCTTGCAATGCTTCGTAGCGCCGCCACGCCTCGGCGACGAATTGGCGGCGGAGTTGTTCGTCCAGCATGGCTGCGCTCCCGGTGTGTGCCGACGTGGCGTTGGCGCACAGTGTACGCCGGCGCCCGCAAGTTCAGCGCACCGGACGCAGTCGGTAGACGCAGCGGCGCGCGCCGGACAGCAGGTGTTCGGCCCGCTCCACCGTGCAATCGTCGCCCAGCACGCGCTGGAACACTTGCAGCTCGGAGCGGCAAAAGCCCTGGCAACTGGACGCCGCCGCGCAGATCGGGCAATGGTTTTCAATCAGCAGCAGGCTGCCGTCGTCTTGCGCTTCGACTTCGGCCATATAGCCTTCCGCTTCGCGCGCGGCCGCCAGCGCCGCGGCCTTGGCGGCCAGGCCCGGCGCCGCCTGTTCCAGCACGGCGCGGTACAGCGCCTCGCTGTCGTGTTCGCGCGCGGCAATCAATTGCTCCAGCCCCGCTTCGCCAAACAAGGTGCGCACTTGCGTGATCAATTGCAACGTCAGGTCGGCATGGCGGTCGGGGAAGCGCGCATGGCCGGCCGCCGTCAAATGCCAGCGGCGCGACGGCCGCCCCACTTTATCGGCCACATCGGAAAATTCCACCAGGCCTTTGTCCTGCGCGGCTTCGAGCTGGCGGCGCGCGCCCATCGAGGTCAAGCCCAGCAACTCCGCCAGGGTTTGCGCGCTTTGCGGGCCGCGCGTTTTCAATAAATACAAGACGTGGTCGGAGGTAGTCATGGTTCAGTCAATCGGTCATCTTCGCGCCGGCGGCGGCCGACGGCTGCGGCGGCAGCGCCTGCCGCCCCCATTGTAGCCACTGCCAACCCGACCAGGCCGCCAATGACGCGCCCAGCACCAGGATCAGCCGGGTGTCAATCAGCGTCAGTACGGAACCCGCCAGCGCCATCAGTATATTCGCCAGGCAGAACGTCGTCGACAACAAGCCCATCACGGCGCCCTGCCCGTGTGCGCCAAAGCGGCCCGCCGCCCAATGCTGCACGGTGTTGTTGTAGAACGCGTTCGGGATCCCGAACAGCACGATGCCGATCAAGCCCAGCCACAAGTGGCCCAGTCCCAGCGCGCCTACCGCCAGCGCCAGCGCCAGTGCATGGCGACCGGCGCGCCGCATCGGCGAGGTATCGGCCGCGCGACCCGCCATAATGGACGCCACGGTCAACATACCGCACAGCCCGACGTTGACGGCGGCGATGCTTTGCGCGTCATACTGCGCGACCTCCACCAGCCAGAGCGGATAAAACTCATAAAACGCTGTCACGCCGCACGTCATCGCCAGGTGCAGGATAAATAGTTGGCGCAATTCGCCGTGCTGGATGAGGTTCAGCGCATGGCGCTGGCGCGCCACCTGCCACCAGGAGTCGGCCGGCGCCAAGGTATTCGGCCTGGCCATTTCCTCACGCGGCATGACCAGCGCCACCAGCAGCGCCACGCTCAGCAGCGCGACGGCGGCAATCCAGAACGGCACCGTCACACCGAAGCCCACGGTGACCCCGCCCAGCAACGGCCCGGCCAGCCAGCCCAGGTGGAACGAGCCGTTCAGCCAGCCCAGCGCGCGCTGTCGCAGCGCGCCATCAAGCCGCTCGGCCAGCATGGCACGCGCCACCGCACCATTGCCTTCCAGCAGGCCGGTGGCAAAGCGCGCCAGGATAAACAGCGGATACGATTCCACCAGCATCGCCAGCGCCGTGGCGGCATGGCCAACCGCCGCGCCCAGGCCGGTCGCCAGCAGCACGGGGCGGCGGCCATAACGGTCCGACAGCGACCCCAGCACCGCCGAGCCGATCAGCAAGCCCAGCGGGTTGACCATCAGCGCCACGCCAAACAGCAGCTTGGGCGGCAGGCCGAAAAATTGGTTCAGGCCATGGCTGGCGCCGGAGGCGAACAAGGGCGGCAGGATCGGGTACGACAGCGAGGCCCCGATGGTGGACAACAGGGCCAGCAGGCAGGCGGCGGTAATCAGCAGGGCGGTTTTCAT
>JAIENA010000255.1 GCA_019751755.1 Burkholderiaceae bacterium
ACCTTGTCGGCATTACCGTTTTGCAGGTTGCGGTCCAGGCAGTTGTACGACACGTTCAGTTTGCCGTCTTCGAACCACTGATAGAACGGCGCATTATCTTGGTTCAAGGTGCGCGTAAAAGGTACTTTCCATTCGACGTTTTCGCGGGCCAGACGGGCCCAGAAACCTTCGTAGTCTTGCTCCGCTTCGGCGCACAGCGCGTCGTAGGCCGCCATGCCGCTGATATTGGCTTGCGCGGCAAACGCCGCCGATGGCAAATAGACGCGGGTCTCCCCCTGAATGGCATCAGTCTTGTTCATGCTAGTCTCCTTCAATGTTTTTAGGTTCGCGCCAGCAAGGCCAGCACGGTATCAAGGCGGTTGTTGTCGCAGCACAGCACCGTGCCGGTTTCAAACACGGGCAAGGTCAATCCGGTCAGCACGGCGCCGCTGGGCATTTCCAGCGCCAGCCGCGCACCGCGCTCCCACGCATGGCGCGCGGTATCGAACCAGTGCACCTGGCGCGCCATATTGAACGCCAGGTCATCGCGGATGGCGGCGACGTCAAACAATGCGCGTGCCCTGCTGCCACTGATATACGTGGCACCGGGCCGCGCCAGCGCCACGCCATCAAACGCGGCGCGCAGCGCCTGCGCCTGTGGTTCCAGCAACGCGCAGTGCGACGGCACGCTGACGGCCAGGCGCTCGGCCCGGGTGGCGCCCGCCGCCAATGCCAGGGCGCCGCATTGCCGCAAGGCGCCATCCGCACCGGCAATGACTTGCTGGCGCGGTGCGTTCAGGTTGGCCACATAGACCGGCGTGGCGGCGCAGTGCACCTGCGCCACCAGGGTTTCCATCCGCTCCAGCGGCAACCCGCTGATGGCCCACATGCCATAGCCACGCGGATAGCCCTGCTCCATCAACGTGGCCCGTTGCAGTACCAGCCGCACCGCATCCGGATAGCCGATCACACCGGCCGTTACGGCCGCCGGATAAGCACCGATCGACAATCCTGCCACCATGTCCGGCACCGCGCCCTGCGCGGCCAGCACCCGCGCCATCGCCACGCCCGCCACCAGCAGGCAAAGCTGGGTGGCGACGGTCGACACCAGCGCCGCGGCACTGTCCAGCGCCAGCGGGTCGGCGTCCAGCACCGACGCGGTTTCCGCCAGGGTGCGCGCGGTTTCCGGGTGCACCGGCAAGGCGTGCAGCATGCCGGCCTTTTGCGCGCCCTGGCCGGGGAACATGAACAAGGTGCTCATGCCGCCGCCATCCAGGGGTCCGTGCACAGCAGTGGGCCGGTATTGGTTTTCAACAGGACCCGGCCACCCCGCCGCCATTCGGCCAAGGCAAACGCGCCATGGCCGGTATCGACCTGGATATCGATGCGGCAGGCGGCGTCCGGCCCGCCCTGGATGCCATCGAGCGCCACTGTTTGATCTGCACTCAATGGCCGCGGCGCACGCACCAGCAGGTCAAGGTCGCTGTCGGGGCGCAGCACGGGCAAGCCGCTCGCGAGGAAGAAGCCGGCGCCACCGGTGGGGCCCCACGCCAGTCCCAGTGCGTTCAGGCGCGGCGTCAGCATGGCCAGCGCCGCCAGCGCCGGCACGCTGGTGACGTCGCCCTCGGCGGCATCGACTCGCAGCATTTCCGGCGTCACACGCCGCGTCACGGCGCTGGCCGCAACATAAGCCCGCGCGCGCTGGCTACGGGCCGTCCCGCGCAATCCCACCGGCACCAGATCGGCGCCGACCGCTTCGCGCCGCACCACCACCGGGGCGCCATGCCGCCATGCCGCGTCGGCCCATTGCGGCCACACTCCGTCCGTCTGGAGGGCGCCGGGTGCCACCCACAGCAGATCATGCGGCAAACAAGGTGGCATATGAGGTGGCTGATGCGCACGCGCTTGCATGATTCAGGCCACCAGCGATTTCACGGCGAAGTACAGCACCGATGGCCCCATCAGGCAACCCAGCCCGGTATGGAAGGTCGCCACCAGCGTCCCGTACGGCACCAGTTTGCGGTCGGTAGCGGCCAGTCCCGCCGAGACGCCGCTGACGGTGCCGGCCAGGCCACCAAACACCATTGCGGAACGGGGCGTTTTCAAGCCGAGGAAACCGGCGGCGATCGGTGTGCCGACCATCACCAGGATGGCTTTCACCAGCCCGGTGGCGATGCTGAGCGCCATGATTTCAGAACTGGCACCGATTGCCGCGCCGGTCACCGGCCCCACGATATAGGTGACGGCGCCGGCGCCGATGGTGGTCATGCTGACAGCGTCGGTATAGCCGAACGCATATGCCACGCCCGCCCCCACCACGAAGGGCAGCACAGTACCCAGCACCAGCGCCACCACGCCAATCAGGCCGGCCTTGCGCGCTTCCGTGGCCTGCACTTCAAATGCGGTGGCCACGATGGCAAAGTCGCGCAACATGGCGCCCCCCATCAAACCAATCCCGCTGAACAGCGACAGGTCCGCCAGGCCTTTCTGGCCGCCCGTGTGGCTGCCGCCCCAATACGCCAGGCCGAGGCCGAGCAGGATCGCAATCGCGGAACCATGCACCCGACCCAGCGTCAGGTAGCGTGACAGCAGCATCGAGACATACATGATCAGTCCGACCACGGCAAACGCCGTCACCAGGCCATTGTGCAATACGGTTTTTTCAAGCATTTCAATCATCACGTTCCCCTTAAGCGGTCTTGACGCCGGTCTTTGCGCCGGTGTTCACGTCAATCGACGCATCCTGGGCGGCATCGCCCTGCGTGGCTTTTTCCATGCGATTAATCAGTGCAATGGTGCTGGCGCACAAGGCCAGTGCGCCCATCGCCGCCAGCACCGCGACCGGTCCGCCGCGCAAGGCCGCCACCACGTTCTGCTGCGCGGCCATCGCCACCACCACCGGGATATACATCGCGCCCCAGAACGTCACCCCCGACTCGGTCGTCTGCGGCATCAAGCCGCGCTTGTGCATGTACAGCCGCGCACAGATCAGCAGGATCATGGCAATGCCGACCCCGCCCACATTGGTTTTCACGCCGATCAGCGCACCCAGCAAGTCGCCCAGGAAAATCCCCAGCAAGTGGCATACAGCCAGCAATGCGGTTCCATAAATAATCATGATGTCTCCTTCACTCCAAGGTTGGAAAGCATGGCGGCCATTGGTTTTTATAGTGCTGGCCCACCGGTTTTTACTGCAATCCTGCCACTACATTTACGTTGCGCCGCGCCTCACCATTGGCTACGCAGCAAGGCCCTCACCTTTCCCGACGCCTGCCGATGCGGACTGCCCAGCCGCCCTGCCAGCGTGCGATCGTTGCCGGAGCGGATATCAGCCAGCGCCTGTTCCAGCGCGGCCCGCACCAGCGCCAGTCCGACGGCATCGGGGTGCTCCGGGTCTGGCGGCGACAGCACTTGCCACAGCAGCCCCAGCGACGCATAACTGTGAATGTCGTAGGCCATGGGGGGCACGCTGGCGGCCAGCTGTTCCAGCGCATCCACCGAACGCAGCGTGATGCGGGCGGCGGACGCCTTGCCCATCGCGTGCACCATGACTTGCTCATCATCGAACGCCATCAGGCGGTTGGCCTGGTAGCCATGGGCCAGGAACGCGCCCGACATGGCGCGCCCCACGATCAGCCCGATCACCGGGTGGCCCGCCAGCCGCGCCTCGGCATAGGCGCCCGCCGCGCCAGCCAGCGCTTGGTGGATACCGTATGCCTCTTCCACCCGGCCATAGGCCTGGCTGGCGACGTCGATCACGGCAATGATCGGACGCTTGACGTCCGTCGCCTGGTCTTGCTGGATAACTTCCTGCACGGCGCGCGCCAGTTGCCACGCCTCGACCAGGCCGACTTCACCACTGCGCACACGGGCAAAGCGGTTGTCCGGATCCGGCGCCACGGCTATATAACGCGCCGCCTCACCGGCCAGCGTCGCATCGGCCACCTGCACGGCGGCGCAATACCCCGCCAGCAGCGGCGCCCCGTCCGCCAGCGCGGCCAGCCAGCGCGCGCCACGGCTGCAACTTGCCGGTACCGCCTGCACCTCCAATGCCTGCAGCCGGTCTGTGATTAAATGCGGATTCATGGTTGCATTCCTTTCGTATAGCGTTCGCGCACCTGCGCCGGTAAAGGGGCTACGGCGGGATCGACCTGTGCCAGGCAGGCAAGAAATTCGTCGTGCCGTGCACTGCGGTGCTGCGCGGGCACGCCTTGCCGGAACAGTTCCGCGACGGTGGCGCGGATTTGCGCGGTATCGTCGGCCACGCACAGGTCGGCCAATTGCGAGGCGGCCCGTTGCGCGCCGCCCGTCAAGCCCCAGATCAGCGGTCGGTTGCGCGCATCGAATTCGGCGATGCCCGCCTCCTGCTCAATCACCTGCGGGCCGTTTAGTCCCAGCCGCGCCTCGTCCGTCAACACCAGGTAAGAACACAGCCCGGCGGCAATCGACATGCCGCCATAGCAGCCGACGGTGCCGGCGCTGATACCGATCACGGGACGGTAGCGCCGCAAGTCAACGATGGCCGAATGGATTTCAGCGATCGCCGCCAATCCCAGGTTGGCTTCCTGCAAGCGCACGCCGCCGGTTTCAAACAGGATCACGGCCTGGGTCGGCACGCCATGGCGGTTGTCGTCCGCCGCCAGTTCCAGCGCACCGGCGATTTTTGCGCCGCCCACCTCGCCCATGCTGCCGCCCTGGAACGCGCCCTCAATCGCCAGCACCAGCGTGGGTCGCCCATCCAGGGTGCCTTTCGCCACCACCACGCCATCGTCGGCCTGCACCACGATGCGCTGCATCGCCAGCCAGGGCGACGTGACGCGGTCAAACGGTCCCACCAGCTCACGCAGCGTGCCGGGGTCCAACAGCGCCTGGGCGCGGCTGCGCGCGCCACGCTCGATAAAACTGTCGCGCGCCAGTAACTGGCCGACGCCATCTTCGGTGTTCGCTATCATGGCCGCTGCGCCTCCTCGTAAGCTTGTTCTATGCGCATACGCACCACCCCGGGCGTGGCGCCGCTGTCGTGGATCTCGATGGTCGCCGCCGGCAATGCCGAGGCGGAAAACACCCGGTCCAGCAAGGCCTGCCAGGTGGCGCCAAAGCCATTTACCGAGGTTTGCACCAGCACCGTGGTGCGACCGGCCAGCGCTGGTTCCAGCAACACTTCCAGGTCGCCCGAGCTGACCACCCCGGCCAACGCGCGCCGCACGGCCGGACTTCCGGCCGCGTATTCAAACTGCAGTTGTTCCATGTTCGTGCTCCGCGTTGAAATTGAGGTTCGCATTGAGGTGCGCTATCCGTTCCAGCAGCAATGCCGCCGCCAGCAAGTCCGCCGCGCCGCCCGGCGAAAGGCGGCGCGCCAGTAAATCCTCGTCGAGCCGGCGCAGCGCCCGCCGTCCGCCCGCCGTCGCCACGCCGCCAGCGGCCAGCACGCGCCGCGCCCCTTGCTGGGTTGCCGCCAGCGCCTGCCGGCCGCCGCGCGCCAGCAAGCACGTATCGTCCAACTGCGCCATCACGGCCAGCAAGGCATTGAGCCGCGCCTGGTCTTCGGTGGCACCGCCACTGCGCGAGGCCCGCAGCATCGGCAACGCCACCTCGATCACGTGCGGAAAGCCTTGCATGGCTTGTGCCCGCGCACCACCGACACCATGCCGCAGGCACGCCAGCGCGCCCTTGTTGCCGGTCACGGCCGGCATATGGGGATCATGCAACCGCGCCAGCGCACCGGCCCGTGCCACCACCTCCTGCGCCTGCGCCGAACCCGCCGCGCCATGCTGCGCGGCCGCCGTCACCAGCAAACCGAGCGCCCAGATCGCGCCACGGTGCGTATTGACACCGCCAGTGGCGCGCATCATGGCCCGCTCGGCATCGCGGCCCAACGCGCCGATCCGCTCGCGCAGCGCCTGCGGCTCCCGCAGTTGCACTCCGGCCTGCGCCATGGCTTCAAAGTACGGCTGCAAAGTGCGAGCCGAATGGCACATCAGCAGCCAGTTCAAGTCGTCGTGGGCGCCATTGCCACGCAAGTCAACCAGGCCGGGCTTGGGTGTCAGCGTGGCTTCATCGGTCAGTGCCGCCTGCGCGGCGTCCGCCAGGCGGCGCGCCAGGTCAGTTGATGGGGTGTTGTCCAATAACAGTAAAGCGCTCATTACCAGCTCCTGAATTTGGCGGGTGGGTGATACAAACCGCCGGACCATTCGACCAGCTCGGCGATGCTTTTCGCGGCCAGCAGTGAACGGGTGGCGTCGGCGCGCTGCACGCCGATATCTTCCGGCAGCGCGATCAAGCCTTGCTGGCGCAGACGCGCCGTGTCTTTCGGGTCATGCCGCAAACCCACCGGGGTGACACCGGCGACCGCCGCCAGCATCGCCTTGCGTTCCTCCAGCGAACGTGCCTTGTACAGGTAGGCGATACCCTCTTCCGTCAGCACGTGGGTCACGTCGTCACCGTAAATCATGACCGGCGCCAGCGGCATGCCGGATGCCTTGCCGACACTGACGGCATCGAGCGATTCCACGATGGATGGCTGCCCGCCGTCCTGGAACGTTTCCACCATCTGCACCACCAGCTTTTTACCGCGTGCCAGCGGGTCGTCCGTCTCGATCAGGTCCAGCCATGCCGGGGTGGCGTGCCGGCGGCCGTGCGGGTCATGGCCCATGTTCGGCGCACCGCCAAAGCCGGTCAGCCGGCCTTTGGTTACGGTCGACGAATTGCCCAGGCCATCCATCTGCAGGGTCGAGCCGATAAACAAGTCCACCGCATACTGGCCGGCCAGTTGGCACAGCAAGCGGTTGGAGCGCATCGAACCATCCTTGCCCGTGAAGAAAATATCGGGACGGGCCGCCGCATAGGCTTCCATGCCCAGTTCCGCGCCGAAGCAGTGCACGCTGTCGACCCAGCCACTTTCAATCGCGGGGATCAGGGTCGGATGGGGATTCAAGGTCCAATTGCGGCAAATCTTGCCCTTCAACCCCAGTTGCGCGCCATAGGTCGGCAAGATCAGTTCAATCGCGGCGGTGTTGAAACCGATGCCATGGTTCAGCGATTGCACCTGGTGCCGCTCATACACACCACGGATCGCCATCATCGCCATCAGGATATGCAGCGGCTTGACCAGGCGCGGGTCCCGCGTAAACAGCGGCTCGATATAAAACGGCTGATCGGCGCGCACCACGAAGTCAATCCAGGAGCCGGGAATATCGACCCGCGGCAGGTCGCCCGGGTCGTCGACGATTTCATTCACCTGCGCAATCACGATGCCATCACGGAACGCCGCCGCCTCCACCAGCGCCGGGGTGTCTTCCGTGCTGGGGCCGGTGTACAGATTGCCCTGACGGTCCGCCAGGTAGCCGGCCACCATCACGACATTGGGCGACAAATCGACATACAGGCGGGCATACAGTTCCACGTAGGTGTGGATGGCGCCCATTTCCAGCAAGCCGTCTTGCAAAAATTGTGAAATACGCAAGCTCTGTGCACCGGCGAAAGCGAAATCCAGTTTGCGGGCAATGCCGCGCTCGAACAGGTCCAGGTGTTCCGGCAGGCTGACACTGGGCATGATCATGTGCAGCGCATTGACCACGCCAGGATCAACTTGCACCAGCGTGCGGGCCAGGAAATCGGCCTGCTTTTGATTATTACCTTCCAGTACGACCCGGTCGCCGCTGGCGACCAGGTGTTGCAGTGCTTCAACAAGCCGTTCGCTGTCGAGCACAGAGCCATCGCACAAATGCGCGACCGCGGCCAGACGGCGCTGTTTTTCCGTTCGCCGCGTATCCCAGCGCCGTGCCGGCGCCGCTGCGGGTGGTGGGGTGATGGGCATGGGGGTCTCCTCCGTTTGTTACAACACAGCTTAGAAAGGAAACCATGGCATAACAATCAACCTGGCAGTGCAACGTTTACGCTCAGAGTAAATATAGCCGGTCCTTTGACGGTACAATCGGCAGCATGGCCATCGATCAAGACATCACGCTGAAAAAGCTGGAAGTGTTCCTCGCGTTCATGCGTCTGGGCAGCCTGGCGCGCGCTGCCGACGAGTTGGGGCTAAGCGCCGTCAGCGTGCACCGGGCCTTGCATACGCTGGAAGAAGGTTTGCGCTGTCCGCTATTCAAGCGCGAAGGCCGCAACCTGATCGCGCTGCCCACCGCCTATGCGTTTGCCAAGCATGCGCAACGCGCGCTGGCCGAGTGCGAAGAAGGCGTGCGCAAGGTGCGCGAACTGGCCGGTTTCGACGCGGGGCGGCTGAAAATCGGTTCACTGTATTCGCTCACTTTGCGCTGCATTCCGCAATTGCTGATCGCGCTGAAGCTGCGCAAGCCGGAGTTGCAGGTCGACCTGACACTGGGCTCGAATGAAGCACTGTTGCGCAACCTGGCCGACGGGCTGCTCGACGCGATTGTCATCGGGGTGCAACACACGGTCGACGAGCGGGAACTGGTGTCGGTGCCGCTGTTTGACGATGAAGTGCAATTGGCCGCGCCGGTCGGCTCGGTGTACTCCGGTCTGGAAAAAGTCGACCTGGCGGCCATGCGCGATGAAAAATTCATTACGCTCAGTGACGGCTTTGTCACGGCGGACAGTTTCCAGCACGCGTTCCGCCAGGCTGGCTTTGTGCCGGAAACCGTGATGCGGGTGGGGGATATTTTTTCGCTGATTAATCTGGTCAGCGGCGGCATCGGCTATAGCCTGTTGCCGGGGCGGGTGGCGGAATTTAGCCCGCGTATCCAGTTGATTCCACTGGAAACGCGCTATGTGTCGCACCAGCGCATCACGCTGCTGTTGCCGCGCAACCGCGAGCGCGATCCGAATTTGCTGGCGCTGGCGGCGGAATGCCGCATGTATGGGCAACGCGGTCCGTTGCAATAAAAACGCCGGCATGGTTATGCCGGCGCTGAATCCGTCATGCCCGGGCGGCATGCGCCCTGCGGATGATTACTCGCCGCGCTGATGCACCTGCTTACCGGCCGAATAGGTGGCGGCAACAGTGCGGTCATCGCCCAGCAGCGCCAGCGCGAACAGCAGTTCTTCCAGGCTGTTGGTGCGGGTGGTGCGGCGTTCCAGCAGCGGCGTGGCTTTCGGGTCGAGCACCACGAAGTCCGCTTCGGCGCCGGCCGCGAAGTTGCCGATAGTGCCTTCGAGCTGCAGCGAACGGGCGCCGCCCAGCGTCGCCAGGTAGAACATGCGCAACGCCGGCATATACGTGCCACCCATGCGCGCGACTTTGTACGTCTCGTTCATGGTTTGCAGCATCGAGAACGAGGTGCCGCCGCCAACGTCAGTGGCCAGCGACAGCGTGACGTTTTGCTTGTCGGCTTGCGCGAAGTCGAACAGGCCGCTGCCCAGGAACAGGTTGGAGGTGGCGCACATCGACACGGCGGCGCCGGTGGCGGCCATGCGCGCGCGGTCTTCGTTGTCCAGCCACACGCAGTGCGCATACATCGAACGGGGACGCAGCATGCCGTAGTGGTCATACACGTCCAGGTAGGAGCGCGCGTTCGGGTACAAGGACTTGACCCATGCCACTTCGTCGGTGTTTTCCGCCACGTGGGTTTGCAGGAACACGTCGGAATACTGCTGCGCCAGTTCGCCGCACAGCTGCATTTGCGCTTCGGTCGAGGTGGGCGCAAAACGCGGGGTCAGCGCGTACAACTGGCGGCCATTGTTGTGCCAGCGCTGGATCAACTCTTCGCTCTCGCGCGCGCCGGTTTCCGCCGTGTCTTGCAGGAAGTCGGGGCAGTTACGGTCCATCATGACCTTACCAGCGATCATGCGCAGGTTGCGTTCCTCGGACGCCGAGAAGAAGGCGTCCACCGATTCCGGATGCACGGTGCAGAACACCATCGCGGTGGTGGTGCCGCAGCGGGTCAGTTCATCGAGGAAGAAGTCGGCCACGCCACGCGCGTGTTGCGGGTCCTTGAACTGGCGCTCGGTCGGGAACGTGTAGGTATCGAGCCATGGCAGCAAGCCGGGCGCCGGCGAGGCGATCATGTCGGTCTGCGGGTAGTGGATGTGGGTGTCGATAAAACCCGGCATGATGACTTTGCCACGGTAATCGCGCACCTGCGTGCCCTCCGGCAGCGTGCCTTTCAACTGGTCGTAGTCGCCGGCCGCCTTGACGCGGTCGCCATCGACCACCAGCAGGCCGTCTTCGAACCAGCTGTAGGCATTGTCATGGAAGGCGGGATCCGCGCTGAAGTGCAGGATGCTGGCGCGGAATGCCTTGAGGGTTGTCTCTTGTTGAATAGTCATGATCGTTAAGGATCTTTTCGGTATCAGTCTGTATTAGGTGGGTCGGTCGGCAGGGCCAGGCGAGCCTGTCACCACATGCCATAGGAAGTTATCACCGATGATGCCCCGGCTCATATGAGCCTATATATGCCCATTATGTAAAACCAGCCCTACCCTGTGCCATGCGGCGCGCGGTACTGTCTGGCCTGTAACATTCCAGGAGTCCGACCATGTGTGGCATCGTCGGCGTGCTGACGCACGCCCCTGCTAATCAAACCCTTTACGATGCGCTGCTGTTATTGCAGCACCGCGGCCAACAAGCCGCAGGCATCGCCACCGACAACGACAGCGTGTTCGCCATGCATAAAGCGAACGGTCTGGTCACCGATGTCTTCCGCACCCGTAACATGCGCACGCTGCGCGGCCGCGCCGGCATCGGCCATTGCAGCTGCGCTGCCTATGGCCCGTCGTGCGACGAGGAAGCGCAGCCGTTTTATGTCAACGCACCCTACGGCATCACGCTGGCCCATAACGGACAGGTCGCCAATGGCGACGCGCTGCGCCGCGAATTATCGGTGACGGCACGGCGTCATATCAATACCCCGTCCGACGCGGAAGTGCTGCTCAACGTGCTGGCGCACGAAGTGCATGCGGCCAGCCAGGGCGAATCGCTGTCGCCGGCCATGCTGTTTACCGCCATCGCCTGCCTGCAGCGCCGCGTGCAAGGCTCCTATGCCGCCGTGGCGCAGGTGGCCGGACACGGTATCCTCGCGTTCCGCGATCCGCAAGGCATACGCCCGCTGTGCCTGGGCCTGCGCGCAGGCGTCGATGGCAACGAATACATGTTCGCCAGCGAATCGGTCGCACTCGAAGGCATGGGCTTTGGCCATGTGCGCGACGTGGCGCCGGGTGAAGCTATCTATGTCAGCCTGGCTGGCGAACTGCATGCGCGCCAATTGTCCGTGCCTCAGGGCGCGCACCCGTCCGCCTTTGAATTCGTCAGTCTGGCGCGGCCCGATTCCATCATCGATGGTGCCTCGGTGTATGCGGCACGCCTGAAACTGGGCGAACTGCTGGCCGAACAGGTGCGCGCGCAGCTCGATGTCGGCGCCATCGATGTGGTGATGCCGTTTGACGACATCGCGCGCCCCGCCGCCATCCAGCTGGCCTTGAAACTGGGCCTGGTGTACCGCGAAGGTTTTATCCAGAACCGCTATCCGGGCCGCGCCTTCGACTTGCCGCCATCGGCCGTGGTGCGCAAGCCGGTATCCCAGCATGTCAACACCATCAGCACGGAATTCAAGGGCAAGCGCATCTTGCTGGTGGAAGATGCGATCGTCGACGCCGCCAGCACGCGCGAGATCGTGCAGCTGGCGCGCCTGGCCGGGGCCACCTCGGTGGCGCTGGCCTCGACCGCGCCGCCGGTGCGGCATCCGAAAGTCTATGGCGTGGACTGGCCGGCACGCAGAAAGCCCGCCAGCATGGGCGCCACGCACGACGAGATGCGCGCCAACGTCACGGCCGACGCCTTGGTGTTCCAGGATTTAAAGGCTTTGAAGGCCGCCATTGCCGGCGCCAACCCGGCGTTGCGGGAACTGGAGATTTCCTGCTTTGAATCCTGCCCTGATTAACGGCAAATACAACAAAGGGCGCATCAAGCGCCCTTTGTTGCTTCGATCCCGCGAAGTTCAGCTGCCGCGGTAGGTCGA
The DNA here is from genome assembly GCA_019751755.1 of Burkholderiaceae bacterium. Lineage (GTDB taxonomy): Bacteria > Pseudomonadota > Gammaproteobacteria > Burkholderiales > Burkholderiaceae_D > Rugamonas. The sequence continues at coordinate 11,910 of JAIENA010000255.1, forward strand.
GTACGCCCATGGCGACACCACGATCGGCACGTGGTAGTTGGCGTTCGGGTCGGCGATGCCGAAAGCAATCACCACTTCATCGATGAAACGCGGCGATGGCAGGTTCACGCCCTGGCCGGCAAAGTAGTCGCCCGCGCCGAACACCAGTTCGTATTTACCGGCCTTGACTTCATCGCCCTGCAGCAGCGGCACGTCGCAACGGCCATCGGCGTTGGTGGTGTCGGTCTTTACCAACACTTTTTCAACGCCATTCACGCGGTACAGCTTCAGTTGTACGCCTGCGCCAGGCTTGCCCTGCGTGATGTCCAAAACGTGGGTGCTCAGCTTGCCCATAGAGTGTCTCGCTTTCTTATCGGTTGAACTTCGTTATACAAATTAAGGCTCCGCTTGGAGGCCCGGTATGAAAATCATATACGGCAGAGCACTGTCAGATATATGTGCCAGCCGATAACAACCATGAAACGGGCGGACATAATCGGGCCTCCAAGACATTAAAACCTGGATCAAAACCCAGATCAAACAAAGGGAGACACAAGATGCACAAAGCTTTACGCGTAGCAGCCACCGGTACCATCGCAGCCATGGCATTCGCCACCGGCATGCAGCAAGCGAGCGCCGCGGACTGGTCCGACACCTCGATCGGTTACCGCTATGGCACCAAATTCGCCGAGCCGTTCAACGCCAAGGACATCGACAAGCACGTTGTCAATGTGACCCACGCGAGCGGCAACAAGTACGGCAGCGACTACTTCAACGTGGACTTCCTGGAATCGGACAGCAACGACGCCAACGCGCAGGAAGCCTACGTCTTGTACCGCCACACCTTTGACATCGGCGCCATCAGCGGCTCGCCGATCAAGTTTGGCCCGGTGCGCGGCGTTGGCGTCACCGCCGGCTTTGACTGGAACACCAAGAACGATCCATTCTACGCATCGAAAAAACACATGGTGGTGGCCGGTCCTACCCTGATGCTGGACGTGCCAGGCTTCCTGAACGTCAGCCTGCTGGCGCTGTGGGAAAGCAACAAGCCGGTCGGCATCAAGAGCCGTTACTCGTATGACACCCACGCCATGCTGAACGCGTCATGGGGCATCCCGCTGGGCCACGGCTTCTCGTTCGAAGGCTACGCCAACTTCATCGCCTCCAAAGGCAAAGATGAATTCGGCAACCGGACCAAGCCGGAAACCAACATCGACGCCCAGGTCATGTACGACCTGAGCCCATCGCTGAGCATGAAGCCCAACAGCCTGAAAGCCGGCCTGGAATACCAGTACTGGCGCAACAAGTTCGGCAACAACGCGAAAGGCCCGGCAGGCTCCGGCGCGTTCGCGAAAACCCCGATGGTGCGCGTGGAATACCACTTCTAAGCCGGATTCAACTTTGTTATTCAGCTGGCTTGTTTAAACAATCAAGTGTGTGAACTTTGGCCCGGGCAACCGGGCTTTTTTTATGCCCCCCGAGATCCGCGCTTTGAGGTCCATAACGCCGCCCGGCGTACGAAAAATGCGAAAAGTGCGCAAGTTCGCACCGGATCTGCCAGCCAGCGGCGGATATGGGGTAGAGTTCTGTCTTATGGAATCGACAAGTCAAAGCGAAGAATTCATCCGGTTGAACTTCCCCAGGCTGGCGGCGGCGCTGGAATACATGCCGGTCGGCGTCACCATCGTCGACACCGACCTGACCATCCGCTTTTGGAACCCGGCCTTTTGCCAATTGCAGGGGTTTCCGGTTGAAGTGATGCATCCCGGCGTCACCATGGGCGAAGTGTTCCGCTTCATCGCCGGGCGCGGCGATTATGGGCCGGGCGATATCGAAGCCCACGTGGCCGCCCGCGAAGCGCTGTGCCTGAAGTTCGAGCCGCACAATTTTACGCGGGCCCGGACCGATGGGGTGCTGCTCAATATCATTGGCCGCCCGATCTATGGCGTCGACGGCGACATCAGTGGTTTCGTCACCATTTACCACGATGTGACTTCCGAGCGGCACTACGAAGAACAGCTGGAAGCCAAGAACAAGGAACTGCAGCAGGCCAAACAGCTGGCCGAGGCGGCCAGCATGGCCAAGGGCCAGTTCCTGTCCAACATGAGCCATGAGATCCGCACGCCGCTCAATTGCGTGATCGGCATGGCGTACCTGGCGCTGAACACCGAATTGGACCCGCGCCAGCGCGACTACCTGGAAAAAATCCGCTTCGCCGGCGAGCACGTGCTGGGCGTGATTGACGACATCCTCGACATTTCCAAGATCGAGGCCGGCAAGATGGACATCCAGCACATTGATTTTTCACTCGACCAGGTGGTCAACACGCTGACCACGGTGGTGGCGCCGAAAGCCGCCACCCGCAAGCTGGAACTGGTGTTCGACTTTGATCCCACGCTGCCGCCGGTGCTGGTGGGCGACCCGCTGCGGCTGGGCCAGGTGCTGATCAACTACGTCAACAACGCGATCAAGTTCAGCGAGCAAGGCCGGATTGAAATCCGCGCGCGCAAGATGGTCGGCGACGCCAACGATTGCCTGGTGCGCTTCGAAGTCAGCGACCAGGGTATCGGCCTGTCGCAGGAGGAAATGGCCAGGCTGTTTGTCTCGTTCCAGCAAGCCGACACCTCGACCACCCGCGAATACGGCGGCACCGGCCTTGGCCTGGCAATCTGCAAGCAGCTGGCGCAGTTGATGGGCGGCGACGTCGGTGTCCACAGCCAGCCCGGCGTCGGCAGCACGTTCTGGTTCACGGCGCACCTGGGCGTATCCTATAAAACCTTGCCGGCACTGATCAGCCAGATCGGCGACGCCGCCGGTGAATTGCTGGCCAACACCCGCGCCTCGGACATGCTGGCGGTGTTGTCGGGGGCGCGCATCCTGCTGGTCGAAGACAATACGTTCAACCAGCAAATTGCCCAGGAAATGCTGGAAGACATGGGCGCCGTGGTGCGCCTCGCCAGCAATGGCGCCGATGCACTGGAAGCGTTGCGTCAGGCCGAATTCGACTGCGTGCTGATGGACATGCAAATGCCGCTGATGGATGGACTGGAAGCGACGCGCCGCATCCGCACCGACCTGCAACTGGCCGCTATTCCGGTCTTGGCCATGACCGCCACCGCCACCACCGAAGCGCGGATGCGCTGCATCGACGCCGGCATGAACGATTTTATTTCCAAGCCGTTCCATCCCGCATTGATGTACCAGACCATCGCCAACTGGCTGCCCCGGCGCGGGCCAGCGCAGCCGCAGTCGCCAGTGCCGCCCCCGCCGTCGAGCGACGACAACGCTACCGTGTTCGACTTGTCGGTACTGTCCGCCCTGCTCGGCGACGACCCGGCCAAGGTGCGCAAATTCGCCTACAAATTCGTACTCAGTTCCCAGGAAGGGGTGCGCGACATGGAGACCGCGCTGGCGCGTGGTGAAGTGCAACCGGTACGCGAACTGGGCCACCGCATCAAATCGGCGGCGCGCAGCGTCGGCGCCTTCCGCATGGCCGATTTATGCGAAGAGCTGGAACTACTGGCGCCGGGCGAAGCGGCCAGCGAACAGGCGGGTGCCCGGGACATCGTGGCGCAACTGAAAGCCGTATTGCAGCAGGTGACGCTGCAAGTGACGCTGCTGACGGCCTGCACCGCCGGTGAGTGAACCACCGCAGACCCTGTATCATCGCGCCACCACTCACCACCACTGGATTAATTTATGCATATTTGGGTCGATGCGGACGCCTGTCCCGCCGTGATCAAGGACATCCTGTTCCGCGTCGCCGAGCGCGCGCAGTTGAACCTCACGCTGGTCGCCAATCAGTTGATGCGCGTGCCGGGGTCGCGCTTTATCCGCGCGCTGCAAGTGCCGGCGGGCGCCGACGTGGCCGATGCTGAAATCGTGGCGCGGGTCAGTCCGGGCGACATCGTCGTGACCGGCGACATTCCGCTGGCGGCGCTGGTGCTGGACAAAGGCGGGCTGCCGCTCAATCCGCGCGGCGACTGGTATACCAAGGATACGATTGCCCAGCAGTTGACCATGCGCAGTTTCATGGAAGAGTTGCGCGGCGCCGGCGTCGATACCGGCGGCCCGGCCGCGTTTTCGCAGGGCGACCGGCAGAATTTCGCCAATGCGCTGGACCGCGAACTGGCGCGCCGCAAACGGCAGGCCGGGGCTTAGCCGGTTCGGGTGCCGCGCGGGAGATCAGGCGACCAGGTCGAGCCGTTTCAAGCGCTGTCCATACACGCCCCAGATGCACTCCTCGCCATCAACGCTGCCACACAAGACCCAGCCGGTGCGGATCTTGCGCACCGAAACCGGCACTTCCAACGCGCGCGACAGTTTCTCGGCCCAGCCGGTGGCGGCGCCCTGCCCTTTGAACAATTCGTGGCCGTCCACGATGACGGTGGCGTCGAACACCGGTGCTGCAAAAATCGAATCCATATGGCTCTCCTTAACTTAAACGAACGTAACGTGGCGCCATCATAAGACTTGCCGTGCCGAAGTGCAAAAAGCCGTGTGCTGTGCGGTTGCGCTCCGGGTCAACGCAAAAAACCCCGGTTTCCCGGGGTTTTTCAGTGTAGCGTGCGACCGAGAGGCTTAAACGAAGGCGCCGATCTTCGCTTCCACCGCCTTGCGCACCGAACCGCTGGTGATGAAGGAGTGCGCCACTTGCACGTCATTGTGGAACCAGCGGTCGCCTTCCAGGCAGGCCGGAATCTGCTTGCGGATTTCTTCGTAAGCCGCTTGCGTTCCTTCGCCCAGCACGAAGCCTGGCAGCAGGTGTTCCGTCATGGTCAGGCCTTGCGCCGCGAACAGCATTTCCACGCCCACGATGTACTGCGTGTTTTGCACGATGGTGTGGGCTTTGCGCGCGCACCAGGTCGAGTTCGAGATGTGGTCTTCCGAGTTGGCTTTGGACGGGATCGAATCGACCGAACCCGGCATCGACAAGGTGCGGTTTTCCATCACCAGCGACGACATCGAACACTGGATCACCGGATAACCGGTGTTCACGCCGCGCAGGCCGGACATCAGGTTGCGTGGCAGGCCCCACGACAGGGTTGGATCGATCAGGCGCGCGATACGGCGCTCGACGATCGAACCCAGGTCAGTAATGGCCATGGCCAGCAAGTCCATCGCTTGCGCCAGGTATTGGCCGTGGAAGTTACCGCCCGAGATGATCTCGAAGCCGCCGCCCTCCTTGCCGAAGATCAGCGGGTTGTCGGTGGCCGAGTTGATCTCGTTTTTAACGATGCCATCAATGTAGTCCAGCGCATCGAACACCGGGCCATACACTTGCGGCGTGCAGCGCAGCGAGTACACGTCCTGGATGCGCGGCGTGTATTCGATGTCGGTGCGGCGCAATTCGTCCGGGAACTGAATCGCGCGCGCCTCGTGCGTGGTGCGGGTCGAACCTTTCAGCAGCTTGCGCACGGTGGCGGCGGTCTTGATCTGGCCGGGGTGCGGACGGGCTTGCTGGATGCGCGGGTCGAAGCCAGCCATTTCGGCACGCATCGCTTCCAGCGTCAGGCCCAGCGAAACGCAGGCGTCGGTCAACAGGTTGCGGGCATCTTCGGCCGCCATCACGGCCACCGCCAGCGACGCGGTGCAGCCATTGATCAGCGCGGAAGCGTCCTTGGCTTTCAGGTCGAACTGGACCGGGCCCACTTCCGATTTGGTGATGGCTTCCGGCGCCGACATGCGCACGCCTTTGTAGATCACTTCGGCTTCGTCGAAGCCGGCGATCGCCGCGCCCAGGTAGGCCAGCGGCGCAAGGTCGCCGGACGCGCCGACGGAGCCCTTTTGCGGCATGATCGGATGGATACCGGCGTTAATAAACGCCAGCAGGCGGTCCACCACTTCCACCCGCGGCGCGGAGTAGTTCGAGGCAAACGCGTTGGCGCGCAGCAGCATGGTGGCGCGCGAGACTTCTTCCGAGAACGGCTCGCCGATACCGCCCGAGTGGGCCTTGATCAGCTGGGTCTGGAACAGTTCGATGTGCTCAACCTTGATGCGGGTGTCTTTCAGCAAGCCCACGCCGGTGTTAAAGCTGTACATCATCGGCGCTTCATCGTGCATCCACGTCGATTCGATATAGTCGCGGCTTTCCTTCAGCGCGGCGCGCGACGATGCGGCCAGTTCCACCTTGGCGTTACCGCGTGCCACCGCCAGCACTTGCGCGGCGGTCAGGGTAAAGCCATCGATAATCACTTTTTCAGTCATGTTATTTCCTTCGTGTCAGAGGAATCCCCGCCGTGGCGGGGATTGCGTCGATCAGTTAGCGCCGGACTCGAACCAGGTGCCGATCAGCGCACGTTCCGCGTCGGTCATCTGGGTCATGTTCGCCAGCGGCATGTCCTTGTTCTGGACAGCGCGTTGGAACACGCGCTGGGCTTGCTGCTTGGTCTGCTCAGGGGTATCGAGAATGATGCCGCCTGGGGCCGACGCGAAGCCTGGCTGGGTTGGATTGGCCGAGTGGCAGGTGGCGCAACGCTGGGTCACCACCGCTTGTACCGACGCCAGGTCGGCGGCGTTGGCGGCGGCACCATTACCAGCACCAACGGCGCCGTCATGACCATGCGCATCGCTTGCGGCTGCAACTGGCGCGGCGGCCGGTTTGCGTGGTGCAGGAGCAATTGCCACCGCGACCGCGACCAGCAGGGCGCAACCAGCGGCAGGGAAGCCGATCGACACTTTGCCGGCGTGGCGCAGGTTGAAGAAGTGACGGATCAGGACGCCGGCAGCCATGATGGCGGCCAGTACCAGCCACGAATAGGCATTGGTGTAGGTCATCGCATAGTGGTTGCTGATCATGATCAGCAGCACCGGCAGCGTGAAGTAGTTGTTGTGCACGGAACGCACTTTGGCGCGCTTGCCGTAGATCGGGTCAGGCGACTGGCCTTGTTCCATGGCTTGCACCAGTTTGCGCTGGCCAGGAATAATCACGAACAACACGTTACCCACCATCATGGTGCCGATCATGGCGCCAACGTGGATGTAGGCGGCGCGGCCCGACAGGGTGTGGGTCAGCACGTAAGCGGCAGCGACAATCAGTACGAACAGCACGGAGCCCAGCGCAGCCGGATTTTCCGACAGCTTGGTTTTGCACAGCGTGTCGTACACCAGCCAGCCACCCAGCAGGGTGCCGATACCAACGCCAACCGCTTGCAGGCTGGTCAGGTCAGCGACGTTCTTGTCGATCATCATCGCCGAGGCGTTGAAGTAATAGACGATGAACAGCATCGCGAAACCGGTCAACCAGGTCGCATACGCTTCCCATTTAAACCAGTGCAAGTCTTCCGGCAATTCGCCAGGGGCCACCAGGTATTTCTGCGGGTTGTAGAAGCCGCCACCGTGCACGGCCCACAATTCGCCGCTGACGCCTTTTTTGGCCAGTTCACTGCCTGGCTTCGGTGGCCGGATCGAGTTGTCCAGCCAGACGAAGTAAAACGATGCGCCGATCCACGCAATGCCGGTAATCAAGTGCAGCCAGCGTACCAGCAGGTTCAGCCACTCCACCCCATACGATCCGAATAAAGCTTCCATGAGTTATTCCATTTTTTAGTCTTGTTCATCTGCCTCGTTTTGGGCTTTCAGATGAGCGAGGCTGACGCCCCCAATCCAGTCGTGCTACTGCCGCCCCTACGACCGTGATGACTACCTGCGCTTGGCATGCAGTCATCAACCTGCACCCGGGCTCGGAAGGTGTCTCCTCTCTTTCCGGGATGGTGCAACGATATCGTTCCTGCCCCGCGCGAGTCCTGCACCATTCCATATAACTCGCATATGTTTCCCGTTATAGGTCTTACGCGCAGGAATGTGCGAACCTGTTATGCATAAGTGAAAATAACCGACCTCAGGAGAGACACATGTCACGCTTGCCAGAACACCTGGACCTTCACCTCATACGTATCCTGTACCTGCTGTTGTGCGAAAAGAATGTTTCGCGCGTGGCACTGAAACTGAACCAGCCACAGCCGTCGATCTCGGCCTCGCTGCGCAAATTGCGTGAATTGACCGGCGATCCGCTGCTGGTGCGCGGCGGCCGCGGCATGGTGCCGACCCAGCATGGCGAGAGCCTGTTAAAACCGGCCAAACGCATCCTCGATGAAACCGAGGCGCTGTTCAGCCCGAAAACCGCGTTCGTGCCGCAAGAGGAAGCCCGCACCTTCCGCATCGCGGCGCCGGACTATATGAATACGCAATTCTTCACGGAAGTCATTGCCCGCGTACGGCGTGAATCGCCGAAAAGCCGGCTGGTGATCCACGCGCTGGGCCCGGACGCCGACTATGTGCGCCTGCTGTCGGACGGCGAACTGGACCTGGTGATCGCCAACTGGGACGAGCCGCCGCATCACCTGCACATCTCGAAATTGTTTGACGATCCGATCGTGTGCCTGATGCGCGCCAACAGCGCCTATGCGCGCCGCACGCCGAAAGACAGCATGACGGTGGAGGATTATCTGACCCTGCCGCACGCCGCGCCGGCGCTGATCTTGCCTGGCTACCACGGCAACATCGACGCCTTCCTCGAGCAGCAGAACATGGAACGCAATATCGTGGTGGAGTCGGCGCACTTCCGCATGCTGCCGTACATCGTGTCGCAAACCGACCTGGTGCTGACGGCCGGCCAGCAATTCGCCAGCTTCTATGAAAATACGCTGGGCCTGAAGTCGTACAAGGTGCCGGTGAAGTTCCCGCCACTGCGCTTCTACCAGTTATGGCACGAGCGCGCGCACCAGGCCACCGAGCACAAATGGCTGCGCGCCCAAGTGAGCACGGCGGCGCGTTTGCTGGCCAAGTAAGCGGCTGCGCCTGGCGGATTACGTGGGCTGCGCCCACTCATCCGCCCTACCTCCGCTGCCTCCGGCTATCGCCGCAGGGCGGATCGGCCCCTTCGTAATCCGCCAATCCACCGCACGCTATACCCCGCCCCTTTCATCACCTATCGCCGCGACCATATAAATCCGGCGCGCTCGCCCTCTATCATCGTTTCGCATTCCCACCACCGGATTGCACGATGACGACTCTGAAGCAATTACATACTCCGCAGCAACATGCACTGGGCGCCACCATCCTGGCCTGGGCTGAGCAGTTGGGCACGCTCAGTGAAGACAAACATGGCCTCACTTGCACCTACCTGACGGCCACGCACCGCGCAACCGCTGTGCAGTTGATGCAATGGATGCGCGAAGCGGGCATGCACGCGCACATCGACGCCGTCGGCAACGTGGTGGGCCGTTTCCTGTCGACCGACCCGCAAGCACGCACGCTGATCACCGGTTCGCATTACGACACGGTGCGCAATGGCGGCAAATATGACGGCCGACAAGGCATCCTGACCGCGATCGCCGTCGTCAAGCACATGAACGACAAAGGCATGGCGCTGCCGTTCCACCTGGAAGTGATCGCCTTTGCCGAGGAAGAAGGCGTGCGTTTCCAGAGCACCTTCCTCGGCTCCTCCGCCGTGATCGGCCAGTTCGACCCGGCACTGCTGGATTTACAAGACCGCGACGGCGTCGTGCTGCGCGACGTGCTGGCCGAGGCCGGCCAGGATTTAAGCAGCATCGACGCGATTGCCCGTGATCCGTCCGATTTGCTGGGGTATGTGGAATTGCATATAGAACAGGGACCGGTTTTACTGGAAAAAGGCTTGCCGGTCGGGATCGTGACGTCGATTGCCGGCAGCCGCCGCTTCCAGGTCGCGTTGACCGGCGTGGCCAGCCATGCCGGCACCACGCCGATGGCGATGCGCAAAGACGCCGCCACGGCCGCCGCCGAAGTCTTGCTGTATGTGGAACAGCGCTGCAATGAAGACCCATCGTCCTCGCTGGTGGGCACGGTCGGCCAGTTGCAGGTGCCGCATGGTTCCGTCAACGTGGTTCCGGGCGCCTGCCACTTTTCACTCGACATCCGGGCCGGCAACGACCCGGCGCGCGACGCCGCCGTGGCCGACATCCTGGCGAAAATTGAAACGGTGTGTCAATCGCGCAACATCGAATGCACCATTGAGCCCATCCTGGAAGCGGGCTGTGCGCCCTGTGCGCCATGGCTGATGGCGCAGTTATCCAGCGCCGTGGAACGGGCCGGTCTGCCCCCGTTCGAGCTGGCGTCCGGCGCCGGCCATGACGCCATGCTGATGGCGCGCGCGACCGACGTCGCCATGCTGTTTACCCGCTGCGGCAATGGCGGAATCAGCCATAACCCGCTGGAAACGCTGTCGGTCGACGACGCCGACGTGGCGGCCCGCATCCTGCTCGACTTCCTGCGCCACTTTAAACCCAGGCCGGCCCGCGCCGCCACCCGTGGCGCCCGGGCCGCCAACCCGGCGAACGCGGCGCCCCGGGAATATACGGAATAATCAATAAAGGTTATGCCCTTTTTCATAAGCAGCCGTCCCCCTCATCAGCGACAGTAGCTATAACGCGGCACGCATACCAGCACACATAGACCGCGTGGCTAAACGACAATGAGAAAGCGGAGACGCGACATGAACTTCCTGGACAACTATTTCAAGCTCAGTGAGCACGGCACCAACGTGCGCACCGAGGTGCTGGCGGGCTTTACCACCTTCCTGACGATGGCGTACATCATCTTCGTCAACCCGTCCATCCTGGGGGACGCGGGCATGCCGAAAGATGCGGTGTTTGTCGCCACTTGCGTGGCGGCGGCCATCGGCACGCTGATCATGGGCTTGTATGCGAATTTCCCGATCGGCCTGGCGCCGGGCATGGGCTTGAATGCCTATTTTGCCTATGGCGTGGTGCAAGGCATGGGCTTCACCTGGCAGGCGGCGCTGGGCGCCGTGTTCATTTCCGGCTGCTGTTTCCTGCTGGTGTCGCTGCTGCGCATCCGCGAAAAAATCATGAACGCGATCCCGCCCTCGCTGCGCACGGCGATTCCAGCCGGCGTGGGCTTGTTCCTGGCACTGATTTCGCTGAAGAACGCCGGCATCGTGGTGTCCAATCCCGCCACTTTTCTGACCATGGGCGACCTGCACAAACCGCAAGCCGTGCTGGCCATCATCGGCTTTATGGTGATCGTCGCGCTGGACCGCTTGCGCGTCACCGGCGCCCTCCTGATCGGCATTATGACGGTCACCGTGCTGTCGTTCTTCTTCGGCGGCAACGAATTCAAAGGCATCGTGTCGGCCCCGCCGTCGATCGACGCCACCCTGATGCAACTCGATATCGGTACCGCGCTGGCCAGCGGGCTGCTGAACGTGGTGCTGGTGTTCTTCCTGGTGGAACTGTTTGACGCCACCGGCACCCTGATGGGCGTGGCGCAGCGCGCCGGCCTGATGAAAGACGGCAAGATGCCGCCAGCCATGAACAAGGCCCTGCTGGCCGATTCCGGCGCCATCATCGCCGGTTCCCTGATGGGCACGTCCAGCACCACGGCGTTTATCGAAAGCGCGGCCGGCGTGCAGGCCGGCGGCCGCACCGGCCTGACCGCCGTGACGATTGCCGCCCTGTTCCTGCTGGCACTGTTCATCGCGCCGCTGGCCGGCGTGGTGCCGGCCTATGCCACCGCCCCGGCGCTGTTCTTCGTGGCCTGCCTGATGCTGCGCGAGCTGACCGAAATTAACTGGGCGGAAACCACGGAAAGTATCCCCGCCGTCATCACCGCGCTGGTGATGCCTTTCACCTACTCGATTGCCAATGGCCTGGCCCTCGGTTTCATCAGCTATGCTGGTTTGAAGCTGCTGACTGGCAAACATCGTGAAGTCAGCTATATGCTGTGGGGAATTGCGGGTATTTTCCTGTTCAAAACAATTTATTTGCCCGGCTGATCATCATTCCAGATTGTCCGACATAAAAAATTAAATAGAGGAGTTTATAAAATGTCCCAAGAGCAGTCCCAACCGATCCGGTTCTACTACCAGGGCAAGGTCCATGAAGTGACCGATGTGGCCCCGACCCGCACGCTGCTGCAGCATCTGCGCGAAGACCACCATTGCACCGGCACCAAAGAAGGCTGCGCCGAAGGCGACTGTGGCGCCTGTACCGTGGTGATTGGTTCGCTGGTCAACGGCGAACTGGAGATGCGCAACGTCAACTCGTGCATCCAGTTCGTTCCGACGCTGGACGGCAAGGCCGTATTCACCGTGGAAGACTTGAAACAGCAAGACGGCAGCCTGCACCCGGTGCAGGAAGCGCTGGTCGAATGCCACGGTTCGCAGTGCGGTTTCTGCACCCCGGGCTTTGCCATGTCGCTGTGGAGCCTGTACCTGAAGCAGGAAGGCAAGAGCGAGCCGGTGTGCCGCAAGACCATCAACGAAACCCTGTCCGGCAACCTGTGCCGCTGCACCGGCTACCGTCCGATCCTCGATTCGGCCCAGCGCATGCTGGAACTGCCGCATGTCGACTTCGACAAGGCCGCGCTGGCCGCCGCACTGCAAGACATTCAACGAGACAAAATGTTTAGTTACACCCATAGCGGCCAGACGTTCTATGCGCCGCGCACCCTGGCGGAACTGGCGCAACTGCGCGCCGAGCAGCCCACCGCCACCATCCTGGCCGGTTCCACCGACGTCGGCCTGTGGGTCACCAAACAAATGCGCAACCTGGGCAATGTGATCTACGTGCGCATGGTCAAAGAATTGCATCATCTGGGCATGGTCGACGGCATGCTCGAAATCGGCGCCGGCGTGTCGCTCGATGACGCCTATAAAGCCGTGCTGGAGCACTACAAGGATGCCTCGCTGCATGAACTGTGGCAGCGCTTCGCGTCGCAGCCAATCCGTTCCACCGGCACCCTGGGCGGTTCGGTCGCCAACGGTTCGCCGATCGGCGACTCGGCGCCGTGGATGATCGTGCTGGGCGCGGAAATCGTGCTGAACGGCTCGCAAGGCCGCCGCTCGATGCTGCTGCAAGACTTCTACCTCGACTACATGAAGAAGGATTGGCAACCGGGCGAATTCGTCGAAGCGGTGCGCATCCCGATGCCAACGGCCAACCAGCAATTCCGTACCTGGAAACTGTCGAAGCGCTACGACCAGGATATCTCGGCGGTCGCCGCCGCGTTCTCGCTGGAGCTGGACAACGGCATTGCGCGCAACGTGCGCATCGCCTATGGTGGTATGGCGGCAACGTCGAAGCGCGCACCGAACGCGGAAGCCGCGATCGAAGGTCAACCATGGAATGAAGCGACCATGAAAGCGGCCCACGCCGCGCTGGCGCTGGACTATACGCCACTGACCGACATGCGTGCATCGGCCGAATACCGCCTGAAAACGGCGCAAAACCTGGTGCAGCGCTTCTGGCTGGAAACCCGCCCGGACGGCGCCCTGCCCGCCTCTTCCGTCAACGCGTTCGCATTCGCTTAAGGAGTCATTCATGAACAGCAAATCCGAAGCCTTCATGACCATCGGCGCAGCGAAAGGCTGGGCCGAAGTCGGACAAAACCACCCGCACGAGTCGGCCATCCTGCACGTACTGGGCGAAGCCACCTATACCGACGATATTCCGGAAGCGCAAGGCACGCTGCACGCCGCGCTGGGCATGTCGCCGAAAGCGCACGCCCGCATCGTCTCGATGAACCTGGATCCGGTGCGCGCGATGCCGGGCGTGGTCGACGTGCTGACCTACAAAGACATCCCAGGCACCAACGATTGCGGTCCGATCATCCATGACGACCCCATCCTGGCCGAGGAAAAAGTCGAATACGTCGGCCAGCCGATGTTTGTCGTCATCGCCAAGACCCACGACCAGGCCCGCCATGCGGCGCGCAAGGCCGACATCCAGTGGGAAGAATTGCCGGCCATCCTGACGCCGGAAGCGGCGCGTGACGCGCAATCGTTCGTGGTGCCGCCAATGCGCCTGGAGCGCGGCAATGCGGCTGAAGCGTTCAAGAAATCCAAAAACTTCTTGAAGGGCACGCTGCACGTGGGCGGCCAGGAACAGTTCTACCTGGAAGGTCAGATTTCGTACGCGCTGCCGAAAGAAGGCAATGGCATGCACGTGTATTGCTCGACCCAGCACCCGACCGAGATGCAGCACGTGGTGGCCCACGCCCTGCACTACCCGTCGCACGCGGTGCAGATCGAGTGCCGCCGCATGGGCGGCGGTTTCGGTGGCAAGGAATCGCAATCGGCGCTGTGGGCCGCCTGCGCCGCCGTGGCGGCGGCCAAGCTGCGCCGCCCGGTCAAACTGCGCGCCGACCGTGACGACGACATGATGGTCACCGGCAAGCGCCACTGCTTCTACTATGAATACGAGATGGGCTATGACGACAATGGCCTGATCACCGCCGCGAAAGTGGAAATGGTGTCGCGCGCCGGCTTCTCGGCCGACTTGTCGGCGCCGGTGGCAACCCGCGCGGTGTGCCACTTCGACAATACCTACTACCTGTCGGACGTCGATATCCGCGCCATGGCCGGCAAGACCAACACCCAGTCGAACACCGCGTTCCGCGGCTTCGGCGGCCCGCAGGGCGCGATCGCGATCGAATACATCGTCGATGAAATCGCCCGCAACCTGGGAATCGACCAGCTCGACGTACGTAAAGTCAACTTCTACGGCCGCAATGACGAAGAAGGCCGCAACGTCACCCAGTATGGCCAGAAGATCAAGGACAACGTCATCCATGAACTGGTGGCGCAGCTGGAAACGGAATCGAACTACCGCGCACGCCGGAAAGAGGTCGACGCCTTCAACGCCACCAGCCCGGTCTTGAAGAAGGGCCTGGCGATTACCCCGGTCAAATTCGGTATCGCGTTCAACGTGACCCACTTCAACCAGGCCGGCGCGCTGGTCCACATCTACACCGACGGTTCGGTGCTGGTGAACCACGGCGGCACGGAGATGGGACAAGGCATCAACACCAAGGTGTGCCAGGTGGTGGCGCATGAACTGGGGATTCCGCTGGCCCGGGTCCGCGCCAGCGCGACCGACACCTCAAAAGTCGCGAACACCTCGGCCACGGCGGCCTCGACCGGCGCCGACCTGAACGGCAAAGCCGCGCAAGATGCGGCGGCCACGCTGAACAAGCGCCTGCGCGACTTCGCGGCGAAAACCTACAGCGTCCCGGCGGAAGAGATCGTGTTCGCGGCCGGCATCGTATATGCCGGTGACATCACAACCACGTTTGCCGAACTGGTGGCGGCCGCCTACCTGGCCCGCGTGCAACTGTGGTCGGACGGCTTCTATGCCACCCCGGGCCTGTCGTGGGACCGCGCCTCGATGACCGGCAACCCGTTCGGCTACTATGCCTACGGCGCGTCGGTGTCGGAAGTGATTGTCGACACCCTGACCGGCGAATGGAAACTGCTGGACGTCAATGCGCTGTACGACGCGGGTAATTCGCTGAACCCGGCCATCGACGTCGGCCAGGTGGAAGGCGCGTTCATCCAGGGCATGGGCTGGCTGACGACGGAAGAACTGTGGTGGAACAAAACCGGCAAGCTGATGACGCACGCGCCGTCCACCTACAAGATTCCCGCCGTATCGGACTGCCCGGACAATTTCGATATTCGCCTGTTCAAGAACCGCAACCCGTTCGACAGTATCCACCGTTCGAAAGCCGTGGGCGAACCGCCGCTGCTGCTGCCGTTCTCGGTATTCCTGGCGATCCGCAACGCGGTGTCGTCGGTGGGCGAACACAAGATCAACCCGCCACTGCGCGCGCCAGCCACCAGCGAAGCGATTCTCGACGCGGTGGAGGCGGTGAAGGCGCAACTCGCCGCGTAATCAGTAAATAGTCAGAAAATAAGCAGAAAATCAGCAGCAGCGCTCAGCGTTGCATGCGCAAAGCCGGACCCGCCTCACGGCGGATCCGGCTTTTTTCATGAAATAGTTTTGTTTGCTGATTTGATCTATATCAAAGTTATTGACGGTCTAGACATTTTATAATTATTGCCATATTGAAATAATTGATGTCAGACCGACGCGGCGCTCGCTGCCTGTCCCGCCGTTGTCCGATTCCAGGATGGCCCGATATCGCAGGGCTTCCTTACCGCCCGCCTCCCCATCCCCGAGGCAGGCGCCAACCGACGTTCTATCCAGATCGGGCGTCCGCTGGTCTCGGCGCATCACTGGCTATCCTGCTTCCCGCTCCCGCGCCTGACATCGCCATCCCCCAACCGGAGTTTTCTATGTTGCACAAGCTGTTAAATTTCCGCGCCTGGAGCCTCGGCGCCAAGCTTGCCATGTTCACCTTCCTGGTCATGTCGGTCACGCTCATCACCTTGCTGCAACTGGTCAGCTATACGATGAACCAGCGCGCCACGCGCATGGCAATGGACGACATGCGGGAAAAAACCCGGCTGGTGGTGGAATTGCTGGAATCATTCGACCAGCAGTTGCGGTCGGAAGCGAACATGCTGGCGGGCATCATCCGGTCTGACATGCCCGGCCCGCTCGTACTGGAGGCGAACCAGCAGGTCGACGTGGCGGGTGCCGCCACGCCGCTGCTCAAGGCCGGTGACGTTCCGCTCAACCTGAACTACGCACTGACCGACCGCTTTACCGAGAAAACCGGCGCCATCGCCACGATTTTCGTCAAACATGGCGACGACTTCGTGCGCGTGGCCACGTCCCTGAAGAAGGAAGACGGCACACGCGCCGTGGGCACCAAACTGGACCACCAGCATCCCGCCTATCCGGCCATCATCGCAGGCCAGGCCTATGTCGGCAACGCAACGTTGTTCGGCCAGCAGTACATGACCGAATATGAACCCGTCAAGGACGCCGGCGGACAAGTCATTGCCGTATTGTTCATCGGCCGCAATTTCAGCGCGGCGGTCAAACAGCTCAAGGACCGCATCCGCAACTTGAAACTCGGCGAGACGGGCTATTTCTATGTGCTCGACGCCAAGCCCGGCAAGGACCAGGGCACGCTGGTGCTGCATCCCAACCAGGAGGGCAAGAATATCATCGACTCGAAAGATGCGCGCGGCCGCGCCTTCATCCAGGACATGGTGACGCAACAAGAGGGCACCATCACCTACCCTTGGATCAACAGCGAGCGTGGTGAAACCGCGCCGCGCGACAAAGTCGTGGCGTTCTTGCCCATGAAAAGCTGGGACTGGGTCGTGGCCGGCGGTATTTATGTCGATGAATATACCACCGAGACGAATGCGGCAACCAGGTACTATGCCTTGGTCGCGGTGGCGCTGACGCTGGCCATGGGCGGACTGATCCGCTGGATCATGCACGTACGCCTGTCGTTGCCACTGCGCGTCGCCACCAACGCGGCCGGGTTGCTGGCCAGCGGCGACCTGACCGCCCATGTCGACAGCGGCCGCGATGACGAGATAGGCCAACTGCTGACCGCGATCAATGGCATCGGCGCCGGCCTGGCCCAGGTCGTCCAGCATGTGCGCGACAGCACCACGCTGATCGTCGATTCCTCGCACGACATCGCGCGGGGCAATGCCGATTTGTCCGGTCGCACCGAGGCGCAAGCCAGTTCACTGGAACAGACCGCCGCCTCGATGCACGAACTCACCGGCGCCGTGCGCCAGAACTTCGACAGTGCGCGCCATGCCAACGACCTGGCGCTGTCCGCCTCCGACAGCGCCGCGCGCGGCCGCGCCGTGGCGCTGCAAGTGAGCGCCACGATGGACAACATCCAGGACAGCGCGCGCAGGATCGTGGACATCGTCAGCGTGATCGACGGCATCGCGTTCCAGACCAATATCCTCGCTTTGAATGCCGCGGTGGAAGCGGCCCGCGCCGGCGAGCAGGGGCGCGGCTTTGCCGTCGTCGCCAGCGAGGTGCGCAACCTGGCCCAGCGCTCGGCCGTGGCCGCGCGGGAAATCGCGACGCTGATCGGCGATTCGGTCGCCAAGGTGGAAGCCGGGGGTGCACTGACCACCGCCATGGCCGCCACCATGGACGACATCGTCAACGCCGTCACCAACGTGACCGGCATCATGACCGAGATTAGCGCGGCCAGCCGTGAACAAACCAACGGCATTGAACAGGTGAACCAGGCTGTCACGCAGATGGACCAGATGACGCAGCAAAACGCGGCCATGGTGGAACGGGCCAGCGCAGCCGCCCAGGCCATGGTGGCCCAGGCCGACACGCTGGTGGCCGCAGTGGGCGAATTCAAGACGGGCCAGACACCGGCACGCCCGCACCCGGAACTGTCCGTTATCACCAACCCGAGCCGACAATTGCGCGGCCCGGACAGCCAGTCCAGGAAGGTGGCCTAGCGTTGCTCTCGGCCGTAGCAAGTACCGGGCAGGAAGGACGTGGCTGGCAAATGGGTGGCTTGCACAATATAACTGATGTCAGCGGGACAGCATCGACACTGACCGGGAAAACCCGTAGCATCATCAGGAGATTAGCAGTGCCCGACGATGTTCCCCATGACTAAAGTTCTGTTGATTACCCTGCTGGCAATGCTGCCGGCCGCGTTTGCGGGCGAGCCGCCGATGCGCGTCTGCAGCCTCAGCCTCGCCCCGCAAACCATGAAAGATGCCGACGATCAGCCGGCCGGCTATGCCGTTGAAATCCTGCAAAACGTGGCCGCCATGCTGCACTGGGAGATCCGGATTGACCACATGCCGTGGGCGCGGGTGGTGTCGGAAATGAAGCTGGGCCGCTGCGACATGGCCATGACGGTGTTGTATTTTAAGGATTACGCCGAGTACATGCTGTTTCCGCACGAAGCCATCCTCGACCAGAAAAACGTGCTGGTGGTGCGGCGCGGCAGCGGCATCCGGTTTGACGGCAACCTGGAACGGTTCATGCACCGTTACACGATCGGGCTATATGCCGACAAACGGGTCAATGATGAATTTGAAACCTTGCGCCACGCACCATGGGCCCGTGTCGATACCGTGCCTACGGCGGAACTGAACATGAAAAAACTGCTGTACAAGCGCTTCGATGCGATCATCGAAAACGACTTGAACATCACGTATGAAATGCGCAAGCTGGGCAAGCTCGATGACGTCGAAATCCTGTCGCCGCCATTGAGCGTGACGCCGGCCTATATCGTGTTTTCACACAAGCCGGAGTCGCTGGGGCGGATCCGCCAGTACGATACCGCACTGGCGCAATTCAAGCGCTCGGAGAAGTTCCGCCTGTTGACGGGCCGTTACCTGCCCGACAGAACGCCGTCAGACTAAGGCTCAGGTTCACTCAAACTGTTTCTTGAACTCGGCAAACTGTGCCGCCAGGTCCGATACTTCCTGCCGCAATTGCGCCACTTCCGCTTCCAGCGCCGCCACCCGGCCCGTTGACGATCCCTGGCCCGCGCCGGACGTGCCGCCGAAGCTGGCCGCCGTTTCTTCGCGCGCCAGTGCTTCTTCGCCGGACAGCAGGTGGCCATAACGCGGCTCCTTCGCCCCCGGCGCCACGGCCAGGCGGCTGGCTAATGGCGGGTATTTGTCGATCAGGAATTGCAGCGCCTGTTCAACATCGGCCACGGTCTTGAATTCATGCAGGCGGCCGCTGCGGGTGCGCACTTCGCCGGCGGTTTGCAGGCCGCGCAGCATCAGGATCGTCAGCACCGCCACCTTGTCCTGTTCCAGCGACCACTTGATGCGCATGCGGTGTTCGTACTTCGTCACGCGCGCGCCGGCCTGCGTAATGCCGTTGACGAATTTGCGCTGCATGAGGCGCTGCAGGGTTTCGGCCACGGTGTCTTCGGACAGCGACATCACCGGATCGCGGCTCGATAACTGGTTGCAGCCGTTGGTGATCGCGTTGAGCGACATCGGGTAATTATCGGGGGTGAGCGCTTCTTTTTCTGCCAGCACCGCCAGTACCCGTACTTCGAACGGGTCCAGCAGGTTGGGGTTGTCTGCTTCGTGAGTCATGCGCTGTTCCTTATTCGACGAGCTTGTTCAATTGGGCGGGATCGAATTTATCACACTCGGGCAAGGCCTTACAGTCCAACCCCGCCGCTTTCATGGTGGCGGCCAGCTGTTCGATCTGCCGTTGCTGCAGCGCCGCGTGGTCGATCAGCGCGTGCAAGGCCTTCGACAGCGGGTCGTCGCCATTGGCCGACAGGCCGTAGGACGTGAACAGGTTGGCCACGGCGGCCGGCGCCGCCGCCGCTTGCGCGGCCTGTTGCTGCGGGCCTGGCGCCGAATTTTGAACCGCATTTTGAACAATATGGGCCGGGTTGCCGACCGCTGTGCCGCCAGCCGGCACCGGTTTCAGCAACACCGCGTTGGAGCCCACCTTGGCATATTCACCCACGGTGAAATTGCCCAGCACCTTGGCGCCGGCGCCAATGATGACGCCGCGCTCAAGCGTGGGGTGGCGTTTGGCGCCGCTCGATAGCGAGGTGCCGCCCAAGGTCACGCCCTGGTAAATCGTGCAGTCGTCGCCCACCACGGCGGTCTCGCCAATGACGACGCCAAAACCGTGGTCGATAAAGACGCGGCGGCCGATCCAGGCGCCCGGATGGATTTCAATCCCGGTCATCACCCGCGCCAAATGCGATATAAATCGGCCCAGCCATTTCATCCGGCGCTGCCAGCACCAGTATGCCCAGCGGTGCATGACAATGGCGTGCAAGCCGGGATAGCAGGTCAGGACCTCCCAGCCGTTGCGGGCGGCGGGATCACGGTCGATGATGCTGCGGATGTCTTCTCTCAGGCGACGGAACATAAAACGCATAAGGTGATGACCGATAGGCGCATCGTAGCGCATTCGGGAAGTGCTTGATATGGGATTGTGGTGCCGGCGGGGCGGCGGATTACGCGCTTCGCGCTCATCCGCCCTACATCGGCCCGTAGGGCGGATGAGCGGGCGCAGCCCGCGTCATCCGCCTGTGCCTGTTTAGGCTTCTTTGGCGAGGCGCTGGCGGCGCGCCTCGTACAGACAGACGCCGGAGGCGACCGAGACGTTCAGACTTTCGACGCTGCCGAACATGGGGATGCTGACCAGCATGTCGCAGGTTTCGCGGGTCAGGCGGCGCATGCCCTCGCCTTCCGAACCCAT
Source organism: Burkholderiaceae bacterium (assembly GCA_019751755.1). Lineage (GTDB taxonomy): Bacteria > Pseudomonadota > Gammaproteobacteria > Burkholderiales > Burkholderiaceae_D > Rugamonas. The sequence continues at coordinate 32,780 of JAIENA010000255.1, forward strand.
GACCAGCGCGGTCGGGCCCGAGAAGTCGGACTGGTACAAGGTCTTGTCGCCGTCATCGGTGGTGCCGATCAGCCAGATGTCGCGGTCTTTCAAGTCGCGCAGCGTGCGCGCCAGGTTCGTCACCGTGATGTACGGGACGTTTTCGGCCGCGCCGCTGGCGACCTTGGCGGCCGTCGCGTTCAAGCCCACGGCACGGTCTTTCGGCACGATCACCGCGTGCGCGCCGGCGCCATCGGCCACACGCAGGCAGGCGCCCAGGTTGTGCGGGTCGGTAATGCCGTCGAGCACCAGCAACAGCGGCGGGCCTTCAATCGCATCGAGCAATTCATCAAGGTTGCGCGCCAGCGAAATCTGCTGGGCAAAGGCGATCACGCCCTGGTGACGGTGGGTGCCGACGATCTTGTCGAGGCGGGACGATTCGACTGGCATGACGCGCACGCCGAGCGACTTGGCGTTGGCCACCAGGTCGGTCATGCGGCGGTCGTTACGCGCGATATCGACGAAAATTTCTTCCACGGACGACGCTTCGTGACGCAGGCGCGAGGTAACGGCGTGGAAGCCGAAAATCATTTTATTTTTAGACATTGCTTATCGTTTCTTCTTGCTCTTGGCCGCGGTGGCAACTTTCGAGCGCTTGGGTTTTGCAGCCTTGGCTTTGACGGCCTTGGCTTGGGGTTTGACAGCCGGCTTGCCGGCCGCGTTGGCGGCTGGACGGGCTGCCTTGGCGCCGGCGCTGTTGCGCGAACGCGGCGGCGGCACCAGTGGTTCGGGCAACGGCTCGAGGTCGAAATAGGCCGGCAACTTGCCGCCGGCCGGCGTCGCGCCGGCCTTCACGTCAACTTTGGCGCCGGTCCGGGCACCAGTCCGGACGCCCGGCTGCGCTGGCGCAGCGCTTGCCGGCGCGGAACCAGCCACGCGGCCGCCAGACTTGCCGCCTTTGCCGGCAGATGCACCTTTGCCGGCCGGTTTGCGGCGGCCGCGTGGCGCGTCCTGTTCGGTGTCCTCTTCCAGCCCTGCCTCAGACAGCGGCGTGATGCGCGGGCCGCCATTTTTGTCGTTCTGGCGCACGCCGATACCGGCGGTTTCCGAAGCGGCCAGGCGCAAGTCGATCTTGCGCGAATCGAGGTCGACCCGCACCACCTGCACCTTGACCTTGTCGGTCAGCTGATAACGCTTGCCGGTACGCTCGCCGCGCAATTCGTGGCGCGCGTCGTCGTACTGGAAGTAATCGGCGCCGAGGTCGGTGATGTGCACCAGGCCTTCGACAAACAATTCTTCCAACTGCACGAACACACCGAAGGTGGTCACGCCGGTGATCATGCCGGTGAATTCCTCACCCAGCTTGTCTTGCATGAAGTAGCACTTGAGCCACTGTTCGACGTCGCGCGACGCTTCATCGGCGCGGCGCTCGTTGGCCGAGCAGTGCACCCCGAGCGCATCCCACACGGTCAGGTCGCCGGCGGCTTTAGGCGCCTTGCCTTCCTGCTTGTCTTTCAGTTGCTGGCGGCGCGTGGCGTTCGACACGGCGGTGTTGAGCACGCTCGTGTCGCCGATTTTCGGCTCGTATTTTTTGCCCAGCAAGATCGCCTTGATGGCGCGGTGCGTCAGCAAGTCCGGATAGCGGCGGATCGGGCTGGTGAAGTGCGCATACGCTTCATAGGCCAGGCCAAAGTGGCCGATGTTGTCCGGGCTGTAGACCGCCTGCTGCATCGAGCGCAGCAGCATGGTTTGCAGCAGCGACGCATCGGGACGCTCCTTGATCTTGCCCATCAGTTCCGCATAGTCGGACGCGGCCGGCGTATCGCCGCCGGCCAGGCTCAGGCCCGCCTGTTTCAGGAAATTGCGGACCTGGGTCAGCTTTTCCTTGGTCGGACCGGCGTGGATGCGGTAGGTGCCCGGATGCTTGTGGCGCAACAGCAGGTCTGCCGCGCAGACGTTGGCGGCCAGCATGCACTCTTCGATCACCTTGTGCGCATCGTTGCGGGTGCGGGGAATGATTTTCTCGATCTTGCCCGACGGATTGCAAACGATGTAGGTTTCCGTGGTCTCGAAATCAATCGCACCGCGCAGCTGGCGGGCTTTTTGTAACGCGTGGAACACGGCGTACAGGTTTTGCAGGTGCGGCACCAGCGGTGCGCGACGCGCAGCCTCCGGTCCCTTGGTGTTGCCCAGGATGGCCGCCACTTCGTTGTACGTGAAGCGCGCCGCCGAGTGCATCACGGCCGGATAGAACTGGTAAGCCTTGATGTCACCGTCGGCGCTGATCACGGCGTCGCACACCAGGCACAAACGGTCAACGTTCGGATTCAGCGAGCACAGGCCGTTCGACAATTTTTCCGGCAGCATCGGGATCACGCGGCGCGGGAAATACACCGACGTGCTGCGCTCCAGCGCATCGCCATCGAGGCCATCGTTGGGTTTCACGTAATGGCTGACGTCGGCAATCGCGACAATCAGGCGGAAACCCTTGGCGCGGCCGATCTTGACGGGTTCGCAATACACGGCGTCATCAAAGTCGCGCGCATCTTCGCCGTCGATCGTCACCAGCGGCACGTCGCGCAAATCGACGCGCTCGACCATGTCTTCATCGCGCACGAAGTCGGCCAGCTTTTTGGCCTGGTTCAACGCTTTATCCGAGAAGATATGTGGCACGCCGAACTTGCGCACGGCAATTTCGATTTCCATGCCAGGATCATCCAGCGCGCCCAGTACTTCGACCAGGCGGCCGGTCGGCTGCTTGAAACGGCCCGGCTGCGACGTCAATTCGACGCTGACGATCTGGTCCGCCTTGGCTTTGCCGACCGGACCCTCGATCAGGATGTCGTGTGAAATGCGCTTGTCTTCCGGCACCACCAGCCACACGCCGTTTTCTTTCAGCAGGCGGCCAATGATGTGGGTATTGGCGCGCTGCACCACTTCCACAATGGTGCCTTCGGCGCGGCCGCGGCGGTCCAGCCCAACAACTTTGGCCATGACACGGTCGCCGTGCATGACTTTTTGCATTTCACGCTCGGACAGGTACAGGTCTTCGCCGGGTTGATCCGGGATCACGAAGCCATAGCCGTCGCGGTGGCTGCTGACGCGGCCCGCGATAAAGCCCGAATGGTCGGCCAGCACATAAAAGCCGGCGCCGTCGGACACCAGCTGGCCATCGCGTTCCATCGCGTTCAGGCGACGCGTCAGGACGGCGTGGGAATCAGCCTTGACTTTGAGCGACAGCGCAAGGGCGCGCAGGTCGAGCGGCGCCTTGGCGCTGCGGAAGATGCCGAGAATTTCCTCACGGCTGGGAATGATGTGGGTAGATTGGTTCAAAAGTGTTTGGTCTTATTATTCATGAAGGTACATATATAGCGCGTAGTGTACCGGAGTACCGGAGGTCGCGCCAATTTGTACAGACTCAATTTCTTTGCCGCCGGTATTTGACAACGGCTGAGATTGCTCTATAATTCGTGTCTCTTGCAGCAGCGATGCCGCAAGAGTGGCAAGTCGATACGCAGCATGGAGCGGCAACGCTCATCTGGCGTGAGACTGGCCAAACTGCTATCATAGCAGATATTGCCCACGTGGCGGAATTGGTAGACGCGCATGGTTCAGGTCCATGTGCCGCGAGGTGTGGGGGTTCGAGTCCCTCCGTGGGCACCAAAAATTCCGTAAAAAAGCCGCAAACTTTCACGAGTTTGCGGCTTTTTTCATTGCCTGAGCACATTACACCCGACTGGCCGGGTTGCCACGTCACTCATCCGCGACATCCGGCGCACATGAAATACATATTTCAGACCTCGCAGCCAGCAACCCTCTCCGCACGCGCGCAAGCCAATACACCGGACCAACTCGTCATCGAACCACCTGACTGCCGCATTAGCAACCGACACCCCCGCCAAGACGAGCAAAAAACCGTCGACCACCTGGAGTTCAACGCACGGATCAATGCGGACGGCAAGGCGGCGTCGGCTTCGATCATTCAGGCACCCGGCGAGGAGATTGGGGAAATTGCCCGCACCATCATCCTGCGTCAGCCATTCAAGCCAAGTGCGCGGACAAACCTTGCGCCATGATTTACCCGCCCCGCCTGAACTTCACCCAGAAATAACCGGCACCTCTTTCACAATAATCACAAAAACCCCTTGACCGAGGGCATCATCCCCCTTAAGATGCGTGCCTTCTGTTGCAGCAACAACGCAACAGGATGACAAAGAAAGCAGCGCCCACGTGGCGGAATTGGTAGACGCGCATGGTTCAGGTCCATGTGCCGCAAGGTGTGGGGGTTCGAGTCCCTCCGTGGGCACCAGCGCTGATTTCGATGTCTCTGTAGTACCAGTGCCCACGTGGCGGAATTGGTAGACGCGCATGGTTCAGGTCCATGTGCCGCGAGGTGTGGGGGTTCGAGTCCCTCCGTGGGCACCACAGAATTCCGCAAAAAAGCCTTCATCGGCCTGCATACGATCCAGATCGTGCGCAACGCAGATGAAGGCTTTTTTCATTTCCGCTATCGGAAACGCGTAGCACGATAGTGCTTTTGGGGCCAGGCCCCAACAGGGAAATGCAATATTTTCCGAAAAACATCAAATTACCCTTGACCGATGTGCGGTAGCCCCGTATAGTTCGGGCCTCTGTTGCAGCGACAACGTAACAGAGCGACAAAGAAAGCAGCGCCCACGTGGCGGAATTGGTAGACGCGCATGGTTCAGGTCCATGTGCCGCGAGGTGTGGGGGTTCGAGTCCCTCCGTGGGCACCAGCGCTGATTTCGATGTCTCTGTAGTACCAGTGCCCACGTGGCGGAATTGGTAGACGCGCATGGTTCAGGTCCATGTGCCGCGAGGTGTGGGGGTTCGAGTCCCTCCGTGGGCACCACAGAATTCCGCAAGAAACGCCGTCATCGGCCTGTACACGACAAAGATCGTGTTCAGTGCAGATGACGGCGTTTTTTATTTCATCATCACTTCTGCTACCCTCCTTATTTGCAAGTGTGTTGTTACCGCGCAGCACCTTGTACTACACTGGAATAACTTACCGTTCCCCGGATGTCCTATCAATGGCGCTGACCGAGCCGCAAACCATCTTGATCGTTTCAGGCGCCGCCTACGACATTGCGGCGCTGGAGGCGGCACTGGCCGAGTACGGTTTCCGCGTACAGGTCGTCAATCGGGGGGATTCGGCCCTGGCGGCCATGCGCGCCGGCGGCATTTCGCTGGTCCTGGTGGAAGCGGCACTGGCTGGCAGCGCCAGCTTTGAACTGGTGCCCCGCCTGCTGGCCGGTGCCGACAGCGGCAAGCCCCCGGTCCTGCTGATGTCGCCGTCGCTCAACGACGATGAACACAAGCGCGCGCTCGAAGCGGGCGCCAGCGGCTATCTGCCCTTGCCGCAATCGGTCGAGGAGGTGGTGGAGCAAGTGCTGGTGGAACTGACGGTGCGCCACGCCTGGCCGACGCGCCCCGGTTCCGCCAAACTCGATGCCGAGGCGCTGGAAGTCAATTATTTCTCGATGATCTTGTCGACGCCAGACAGCGTGATGCTGTTCGACGCCGAACACGGCCGCCCGGTCGCCGTCAACGCCAGCGCCGAACGCATGCTGGGGCGCACCAGCGCAGAACTGCGCGCACTGCGGCTGGAAGGCCTGTGCCCGCCCCTGCAACCGGACGGCACGCCGTCCGAGTCCGCCGTGCAGGATCTGATCCGCCGCGTGCTGACCGGTGAAATCCGGGTATTCCAGCTGACATTCCAGCACAGCAGCGGGCGCCGCATCGACTGTGACTTGCGCCTGGTGATCCTGAACAAGGATGGTCGGCGCCTGTACCATATGCGCATGGTCGATGTGACGGGCCACAAGCAGGCCGAGGCGCTGCGCATTGACCAGAACAAGCTGCTGGAAATGATCGCCCGCGGCGCACCACTACAGCAAACGCTCGACAACCTGATGCTGTCGATTGAATCGCAGTCGCCGGGCGTGCTGTGCTCCGCGCTGCTGCTCGATCCCAACGACCACACCATGCACACCGCCTCCGCCCCCAGCCTGCCGCCGGAATACATGGCGGCGCTCGAGGGCATCGCCATTGGCCCCGATGTCGGTTCGTGCGGCACCGCCATGTTCCGCAAGGAAGGCGTGATCGTCAGCGACATCGCGACCGATCCGTTGTGGCGGCCTTACGCCGCACTGGCACAGCAATTCGGCCTGCGCGCCTGCTGGTCGATGCCGATCTTGCTGGACCAGGACACGGTGCTGGGCAGTTTTGCCATGTATTACCGCGAACCACGCAGTCCCGGTCCGGAGGAATTGCGCCTGACCGGCGTGGCGACCCACCTGGCCGGCATTGCGATTGCCCGCACCCGCCATGAAAATGAATTGCTGCGGCACCGTGGCCACCTGGAAGAACTGGTCGAAGCGCGCACTGCGGACATGCGGCGCGCGATGGATGCGGCGGAACAGGCCAACCAGGACTTGCAAAAGGCGCTGGAAAACCTGCGCATGACGCAAGATGAACTGGTGCGGCGCGACAAGCTGGCCGCGCTGGGCGCCCTGGTCTCCGGCGTGGCCCATGAATTGAACACGCCGATCGGCAACAGCCTGATGGTGGCCAGCACCATGGTCGAACGCAGCCGCACCCTGCGCACCAGCATGGAAACCGGCACCCTGCGCCGCTCGGCACTCGATTCCTACCTGCAGCAAGCCCTCGAAGCCGACGAGCTGGTGGTGCGCAACTTGCGCCGCGCCGCCAACCTGGTGCAAAGTTTCAAGCAAATCGCGGTCGATACCGACAGCGCGCAGCGCCGCCGCTTCTTCCTCGATAACTTCCTTTCCGAGCTGGTGCTGCCGCTGTACGCCATGGTCAAGCACACCCAGGTGCAAGTACAGCAGGACATTCCTCACCACTTCGACATGGACAGCTACCCCGGCCAACTGGGCCAGGTGATTCAGGTGCTGTTTGAAAACAGCATCACGCACGCCTTTGCCGGCCGCAACGGCGGCCACATCAAGATTGCCGCGCGCCGCCTGGCAGACAACACCGCGCAGCTGACGTTTGAAGACGATGGCGCCGGGATCTTGCCGGAACATGTGGGCCGCATTTTTGACCCGTTCTTTACCACCCGCCTGGGCGCCGGCGGTTCCGGCCTGGGCTTGCACGTGGCGCATAATATCGTCACCGGCGTGCTGGGCGGACGGATCGACGTCGACAGCACGCCGGGTGCGGGCACCCGCTTTACCCTGTTGCTGCCGTCGTCCGCCCCGCTATAATCATTCCGTCAACTACCCCGGCCTGAAGGCCGGAGCTTGCAACAGCTCGGTTGACCAGACTAAGCGCAAAGCACCGCGCTACG
>JAIENA010000061.1 GCA_019751755.1 Burkholderiaceae bacterium
CACCATTCCTGAGCCAGGCTCGCTGGCCCTGTTCGGCCTGGGCATGCTGGGTGCCGCAGCGCTGCGTCGCCGCAACAACAAGGCTTAATCGCCTGGTTCGACCCGCACTACGAAAACTGCCCGGCATTGCCGGGCAGTTTTTTTATGGGCCCAGCGTTACCGCTGGGCCTTCTGCTGTCACTGGTAACGCCCAGGCGACAGCAAGTTGGCCGGATCAAGCGTCTGCTTGAGTTTGGCGTGGAAGGCCAGCGAATGGGTCTGGTGGACTTTGATCGCCTCCATGGTATCGACGCCAACCCGGTACGGGAACACGCCGATCTTGCGGCCCTCTTCCAGTAATTCCTTATAGCAGGCGCGGGCCCGCGCCACCGCTTCCGGCACGCTGCGGTCGAACAGCAGCGGCACCGTGCTGTCAAATAAACGCTCATTGACCGACGTAAACGTCAGCAGCGGCTCCATGCCATGCTTTTTCGCCACCCGCGTCACCAGGTTCACATAGGCACGCGCATATTGCGGCCGCATCGGCACCAGCGGCGCATACCACAGCAAGCCGCAACCATCACGGCCCGGATCGCGGTTGTCGATCGGCTGGCGCCCGGGGTTGCGCCAGTACGCCAGCGGCAGCGCGGTTTCATTGGGCCGGCCCGCCACCAGGTCGAGCGATTTGGCCAGGGTCCCGGCCGTGCTGCCGAGGCGCTGTCCCATCGCACCCGGCAGCATCTTGGCCAGCTTGGCCAGTGTGCGGGCATTACCGGGGCTGAGGAACAGGATGCGGCTGCCAACACCCACCAAGGCGCGTTTGATTTCCTTTTGCGCGGCCGCCACCATGGTTTTGGTGCCATACAGCGTGCAAAAACCGGTCCACGGCGCGATTTGGTATTGCCGCCCCAGCTTGTCGATCACGTCCAGCGGGATCTGGCCGTTGGCATCGGGCGGCGCATCCGGATAAGGCGCATTCATGGCCAGCACGCGGTGGCGGTTCATCAAGTTGATGCCGCCCACGGTACCCGGCAATGAGCGCAGGATCTGGCGCACCCGCTCGACGGCGGTTTCCAGCAACGCATCGTCGTTGACGTTGAACAGGCACACCTTGACGGTTTCCGGCCGGCGCGCCAGCACGATGCTCATGCGCGTGACAATGCCCAGGCCGCTCTGGGTAAACAGCGGCACCGAATGCGGTCCCAGCCCCCACTTGAACAGGCGCGCCAATTCTTCCGTGCCCGCTTCGCGCAAGGTCGTGCGGTACAGGCTGCCATCGGCCAGCACCGCGTCGATATCGGTGACGGCGGCAAAGTGGTCGGTATACGGCGTCACGCCATAGCCGCGTTCGAGCGCATTGGACAGCAGGCTGCAGGTGGGGCCGGCGCCGGTGACCGGCACCATATACGGATGGTGGTGACGGTCCAGGAATTCGGCCAGCATACCCTGTGTCACGCCCGGCTGCAGCGTCACCACGCCCAACTCGGCATCCAGACTCATCTCGCGCAAACCGCCCAGGTCAATGATCACACAGCCGTCGCCGGCCGGCAGCGCCGTGCCGTAACCCCAGTTATGGCCGGTGCTGATCGGATGCACCGCCACGCCATGCTGGTGTGCCACCCGCATCACGGCTGACACGCAGTCATCTTCCGCGTTATTGGCGACGATACGGACAGCGGCACGGATAATCCGGGTGCTGCCGCCGGTGTCGGCGCCATAGGCTTGCTGGGCGGCGTCCTGCGTCAATACCTCGGCCACGCCGGGAATGGCGCGCCAGGCGGCGCAGGCAAGGTCAAGGGGAGTCGAGTCGAGTGGCGGGGTCATGTGGCTCACTTTGCGGCGATAGGCGACGTTACGGACAACAGGTCGCGTTGGTATGGATGGAGGGTTTGATGGTACAAGCTAGAAATCTTCTTCACGTAATCGCAGGTTTCCGGGTAAGGCGGCACCCTGCCATAGCGGTTTATTGCTTTCTCACCAGCATTATAGGCCGCTGTCACTAGCGTAACATTGCCTTTGAAATAAGACAGCAAGCAGCGCAGATAAGCCATTCCTCCGCGCAGGTTTTGTTCCTCATTGAAGACATCGCGTATTTGAAAGCGCTGCGCGGTTTCCGGGATGAGCAGCATCAGCCTTTGCGCCTGCCTGGGCGATACGGCGCGCGCATTCAAACCGGATGCAACGGCAATAATCGCCAGCACCAGCAGCGGATCGACGTGGAATATCGGCGCCAGCGGGACAGCACAACATAGCATGGCCATCGTCATGCACAGGTCGCGTTCCATGAATCAGCCCTCCCCGACAGGCATCATTGACTGATGCAATTCACCGGATAAATTTTAGCAAGACTACGGCCGGTCGAGCTCCGCTTCGGCGCCAGTGTCGGCGTCTTCCGCCTTGTCTTTCGGCGACAGAAAAGCCTTATGGAACAGATGCCTTGCCAGCAACAGCGGGGGCATGCGCAGCCAGTTGCCGCGCAAATAAATCATGAAGCGCGCCGTCCCGCTCCACCAGTCATCACAACTGGTGTGCATCGGCATCAGCGCGCGCAGGTACAGGCGATCCATCACCGCCAGCAGCACTGGATTGGGCCGTCCGGCCGCGCGCGCGGCCGCCGCTTGCGGCGGCAATGGCGTGCCCAGCAAGCGTTCCGTATACCGCAACGCATAGAACAGTGGCCGCGTCAGCTGCAACTGCACGGCGCGCGTCGCCAGGCCTTCCCAAAAACCGGGCCGCTCACTGAAATGGCGCAGCAGCGCATCGAGGTCGACCAGATCACGCAAGCCATGGTCGCATTCGCCGTCAAAGAACAGGTGCGTCGCACTGTGCAGCACCATGTCTTCCGGCGCCAGCACGAACACGCCATCGATGCCGGGCACGGGCACGGCGCCGGCGCGCAATTGCTGCGGGTCGGGATGTACCGGGGCCGTGCGCGGCAGGATCGCATGGTGGACATCGATGGCGGTATGGCGATGGATATGCTGCATCGGCGGCAATTCATGCATCCATTCGCGGTAATAGCGCTGGTCATACGCATCGTGATGGGTGGCATGCCAGCCCCCCATCATCAGTGCAGTTTCCACCTCCGGCAGCAACGCTTCATCGACCAGGATGTCGATATCGGAATACAGGCGGCCGAGACCCGACGGTAATTGCGCCATCGTATATGCGGCGCCCTTCAACAGGATCAGCGGTCCGCCCGTGTCCTTCAGCGCCGCCAGGATTTGCCGTACTTCCCACTGCACCGCTTGCGTGTGGCGCTCGGCGATGGGATGCACCCATTCCAGCATCTCGCGCGCCGGCGGCGGGATGGCGGCGAGTTCACCCCGTTGCCGCAGCAGGTAATACAGGCGCACCTCGAGGTTGGCCTTGGAACACTGGCGCAACAGCAATTGCCATTCCGCCATTGTCAAGCCGGTCAGGCATTGCGGTTCACGGAACGCCCGAATGGCGATCGGCAGCGAAGACGACGGCATCATGGTTGCGCCGCCAACTGGTCAAACACGTCCATGGCCTCGTCCAGCGCGCTATAGGTATAACGGAAGCCACGCACATTGCCGACCATATCGGCCAACATGTCGAAGCCACGGGCGCCCAGCAGGCTGTAATTGAATGCGTTTTTCGCCAGATCCATGTGCGTGTGCGCCGATGGCAAGGCCGCCAGCGTGGACGGGGCGCCGGCCTGATAACGGGGGAAGACGATCCAGGCCGGGCGCGCGCATGCGCCACTGCGCGCCACGGCATCACCCGGCGCGCGCAAATGCGCGACCATGCCCTTGACCGTGGTGTCAACCGGTGTGGTGAACACGGCCTGGTCGCTCCCGACCAGGTAACGGCGCATGACATCGATGGACGCGTTTTTCAGGCTGACCGGCCGTGGCACCGGCTCAATCATGCCATCTTCCGGCCGGATCAAGGTCAGTTCATCCGACAGCAGGCGCCAGCCACGGTAGGCCAGCGCGGCGCACAGGGTGCTTTTGCCGGAGCCCGGCGGCGCCGGCAGGATCACGGCCCGCCCGTCCCGCTCCAGCACGGCTGCGTGGATCATCAGGTAACGGTGGGCCCGGTTGGCCACGCACCAATTCATTCCCCACTCCAGCATGGGAAAAGCATGCGCCAGCGGCAGCGGCTGGAACACGGTTTCCCCATCAAACAGCATATGGACTTGCGGCCGGTACCAGCGCCGCAGCGAAGCAGGCGGGTGTAGCGTTAAATGGAAGTGGGCGAATGCCTCCGACGGGTGTACCGGATAGTCGCGGTACATCAGCGCGATGCCATCGGCAACCGCGGCGACGGTAGACTGCAAGTGGAACCGGAAACCGCCCGTTTGTAGCACGATGCCGTCGCCCGCCAGGTGCGCGCCCAGCTCGGCCCGGGTCAAGTGAGCAACCGTCAGCATGCGGGAAGGGACTCGATCAGCGCCTGCCCCCGCAACTCGGTCAGCAAGCTGTCCAAATGCGCGAGGCTGTCAGGAGTGTTATCCAGTTGCAAGGCCACAACCAGCGCCTGCTCAGCGGCAGGCGACTGGCGCAACAGTTCCAGTACTTCGATTGCAGCAGCATCCGTCAGGTGTGTGTCACCCGACAAATTATTGTACAAGACGTACGTGTCATTGTCCCAGGTACGGTAGCGCAAGGCCAATCCCGGCATCAGACGCCACATCGATTAACGCCTTAGGCCCAAAAGGTGCCTTCGCCCCAGGTGCCTTTGATGTAATCGGAAATCTGCGTCGACGTCCAGACTTTGCCGGCCGGCTTGTAGCCGGCGTAGCTGTTGTAGTCGGACCAGATTTTCTGCACCAGGGTGGTCGTCAGGTATGGTGACGTATAGCCTTTCATGGCGTTCAGGTAGGCCGCGATCAAGTGGCGCGCCACGTCTTGGGTACCACCGCCGGTATAGCCAATCACGGCACCCAATTTCTTGCCATAGTAGGTGGTGTTCGACGACGAGCACGGAAAAATCTTCTCGAAAGTGCAGTCCCACATACTCAAGGTAGGCGCCCAAGGCTGTTTCGGCCACTCCGACTTGTGGGTCTTCCAGTAACCCGGCGACACCGCCCGGCAAGAGCCCATCTTGGGCATGTGGCTGTGTTTGGTATTAATGGTGAACGAGCCAGCCGCCGACGGGCCCGCAAACACACAACTTGATGAGTTGGCGGCCATCCCTGGCTGACTTTTCAGGGTCAGCACGGTGCCTACCGCGACCGCGCCTGCTTTGGTGAAGCGGCGCCGTGCCGCACCAGTAAACACCGGCGCGGCGGCCGGCGTCGACGGGGCGTTGCCGCCATCTTCTGGATGCTCTTGGTTAACCACGATATTTGTCCTCGATCGATGGGCCAACAAAGTAGCCCGAATTCAGTTGCCTAAAGTTAAGCAAGTTCTATTCCACAAAGTCCTGCAGCAGACTGCACTGATAAAAATCAATGACTTAGTAAAAAAAATACAGCTAAGATACTGACTTTCTTCAGTCTAGCGCAAAACCTGTAAAAATTCTCGACAGGTAAACAGTTAGTGATTAGAAGAAACTTTCCGGGATAATCAACACGTCGCCCGGGCGCATCGGCACGTTGGCCGAAATATCACCATCCTTGATCAAGTCATTCAGGCGCACATTGAATTTCTGTTGCTTGCCATCAACGACACGAATCACGCTGGCACGGTTGCCGGCAGCAAATTCAGTCACACCACCAACGGCGATCAGCACATCCATCAGCGACATATCGACCCGGTAAGGCAGCGCCTGCGGCTTGGCGGCCTGGCCGATCACGCGGATCTGTTCGCCATACGTGCCCACGAAACTGGTCACCACCACCGTCACCACCGGTTGCTGGATGAACTTCGACAGGGCTTTCTCGATGTCACGCGCCAACTCGGTCGAGGTCTTGCCGCTGGCCTGCAAATCTTCCACCAGCGGGGTGGTGATCTTGCCATCCGGACGCACCGGCACCGATTGCGACACTTCCGGGTTGCGCCACACCACGATATTGACGGTATCGCCGGCGCCGATCAGATAATCGCCGGCGGGCGTTGGATCCATTGGCAAGGTTGGTTTGGCGGCGCATCCGCCCAGCACCAGGCCCATCAGCGCAACCGCGCCACATGCCAGCCATTTGAAAGATTGCAGTTTGCTTATTTTCACTCGGTTCCTCTTCGCGGGTCTGCGGCGCAGCAAGACGCACCAGCCTGTTATATGTTTGCTGCGCAATGCTAGCAGGAATATTTACTATTGGGCAGTTCTTTGCAGCAGCGCCTGCACGTAGCGCCCGGGAATCGCATAGGAAATTCCGCTCGGGCTGGTGATGGCCGACTCCTTGAATCCTTTGACAAACCCCATATTAATCACGGCATACACCACGCCATCGGCCGGATCATAGACCGGACTGCCGCTGTTACCCGGATAGGCAGTGCCGTCCAACTGGAAAATATCGAACGGCCGCGCCAGTTGCGTGATGGCGCGCGCGTCGAGCTGGCGCGCACCGATCGAGGGAATGATAATCGGGGTAATGGCCGACAGCATGGCGCGGTGCGTCACGTGGTGCAAGCCCAAAACCATGCCCAAAGGAAACCCCGTCAATGCCAGTTCGCGTCCTTCGCGCAGGGTCCCGGAGTCGCCCAGTTTCAGCGCCGGCAGCGGTGCGCCGCCACTGACCCGCAGGTGGGCCAAATCATGCTCGGCATCAACCGCGACCAAGGTCGCCGAGCGAAACGCGATGGTATTGCCGTCGCCGGCCAGCACGATGCCCAGGCTTTCCTTCTGGTCCGCCTTGATCGCATTGCTGACCACGTGGGCATTGGTAATCACACTGTAGCCATCTCCCGTGACCCAGCCGGTACCAAAAAAGATCACCGCCGGACTGCGCGTCGGCAGTGATGTGCCGACGCCAACGATCGATGGTTTGACGGCAGCGATGGTGGCGGCGAGATCGGCGGCCCGCGCCGGCAGCACCGCCAGCAACAGGGAAAGGATCAGACTGAACAATCGAAGCATGGCGAAACCAGTTAGTTGGAGCGTCGCCACGATATCAGATTTTCCTGGCTCTACGACAGGAGAATGCCCACACATACGACACAGTTCCTGTCACAATCATAGTCTGGGCAAAATTGCTCTATCAGAAATGATTGTGTCAAAAAACAATGGTATTTTTGATACCGCTGCTCTGACAGGTATGTGTATTTAGTAGCAACAAGCAATCATTTCTCCTGTATCATAGAGCAGATTTGATGTATTTTAGGCAAGTACAGGCTTGCCGTAGCACCTTAGGTGAGATAGACCAAATGGCAGAATTACAGGCCCTTATCCTGACCTTCCTGAAGGCGATAGGCAAATACCGCTGGTATGCAGTTGGCATAACCTGGGCGATCTCCGTCATTGGATGGACGGTCGTCTATCGGTTGCCGGATTCGTATCAAGCCTCCGCGCGCGTGTATGTCGATACGCAAAGTATCCTGAAACCGCTGCTGTCCACCATGACCACCGTACCGAACGTGGAACAGCAAGTGCAGTTCATGCGCCGCACGCTGATTAGCCGCCCGAACGTCGAGCGTGTCATGCGCATGGTCGACCTGGACATCAAGAACAAGAGCGTCCAGGACCACGAACAAATGGTGGACGAGCTGACATCGGCCATCAAAATCACCGGCACCGAGCGTGACGACATTTACACGATTTCCTACAGCAACCCCAATCCCAAGCAGGGCAAGGAAATTGTCCAGTCGCTGCTGACGATCTTCGTCGAAGGCTCGTTTGGCGGGAAAAAGCAGGAATCCGACAATGCCGTACGCTTCATCGACGAACAAATCAAGACCTATGAAGACAAGCTGGCCGCCGGCGAAAATTCGCTGAAGGAATTCAAAATCCAGCACATGAACGTCCTGCCCCGCCAGGGCAGCGATTACGGTTCAATCATTACAGAGCTGACCGACAAGCTGAACCAGGCCAAACTGGAACTGGCGGAGGCCGAACAGGCGCGCAACGCCCTGAAGCGTCAGATCACCGGCGAAGAACCGGCGCCCGTCTCCGGTGCCAACACGGTGGAAGAGTCTGTCAATCCCGAACTGGAAAGCCGCATCCAGACGCTGGAAAAGAACCTCGACCAGTTGCGCATGCAATACACGGAAGAACACCCGGACATCGTGTCCAGCAAGCGCCTGCTGGTGCAATTGCAGGCACGCAAGAAGGAAGAAGTGAAAAAACGCGTGCGTTCGAGCGATCCTGGCGCCAATTACAGCCCGATGATGCAGCAAATGAATGTGGCGCTGTCGGTGGAAGAAGCGCGCGTGGCGTCGCTGCGGGCCCGCGTCAATGAATATGCCTCGCGCCTGGGTACCGCCCGCCAGCAAAGCAATCAGGCGCCGGAAGTCGAAGCCCAACTGGCGCAGTTGAACCGCGATTACACGGTGAACAAGGAAAACTATACCAAGCTGGTGGAACGCCGCGAAGCGGCCCGCCTGTCCGGCGACCTGACGTCAGCCACCGACATGATGAGCTTCCGCGTGATTGATCCACCCACAGCGCCGACCGTGCCCACCGGCCCGCACCGCCCACGCCTGATGTCGGTTGTGTTTGGCGGTGCGTTGATTGCCGGTCTGGGTGTGGCGCTGTTGATGAGCCAAATACGTCCGACCTTCGTGACGCAAAATGCCCTGCGCGAGGCGACCGGCCTGCCGATTCTGGGCAGCATCAGCATGAACTGGACCGACGAGCAGAAAATCCGCCGCCGCCGCCGCCTGTATGCCTTCTCCGCTGCCGTGGCGCTGTTATTTACAGCGTTTGGCGGGGTGATGGCCGCATTGCTGATGAAGAACTAGTCCATACACGGGGAACACAATGAGCATTATTGAACGGGCGGCCAGCCGCCTGGAACAAAAGCAGTCCGCCGCTGCCCCCGCTGCGCCGGTCGAGCAAGCCGCGCCGGCAGTGGAGCTGGCCACCGCAGAACCCGCCGCCAGCGAGCCGCTGCAGGCCGCTGTTGCAGCTGACACCGTTGCCGCCGCCGCTGTGGCGCCCAATGTGGCGCCAGATGCGGCCCCGGATACGGCGTCAACCCCGGTGCCGCCAGCCGAAGTCGGCGCAAGCGCCGCTTCCGCCCGCACCGGCCGCCCCCCAAAGCGGGTCGAACTGGATTTGAAACGCATGCAGGACATCGGCCTGGTGACCGCCGCCGGCGGCCGCACCATGCTGGTCGAAGACTTCCGTATCATCAAGCGCCCGCTGATCAAGCGTGCCTTCACGCCGCGTGGCCCGGGTGAAAACCCTGGCAACCTGATCATGGTAACCAGTTCGCTGCCGGGCGAAGGCAAAACCTTCTGCTCGATCAACCTGGCCATGTCGATTGCCATGGAACTGGACCATACCGTGTTGCTGGTCGATGCCGACGTGGCCCGTCCATCCGTACTGCGCACGCTGGGCTTGCCAGCCCAGCGCGGCTTGATGGACTTGCTGCTGGAAGACAAGGTGGACATGGGCGACTTGCTGCTGCGCACCAACGTCGATACGTTGACGATCTTGCCAGCAGGAAGTAATTCGCCCCGCGCCACGGAATTACTGGCCAGCCAGACCATGACCAACTTCGTCCATGAAATCGCCAACCGCTATCCAGACCGGATCGTGATTTTCGATTCACCGCCGTTGCTGCTGACCAGTGAAGCGCACGTGCTGGCCGGCCACATGGGCCAGATCGTCGTCGTGGTGGAAGCCGAACGCACCACCCAGCACGCCGTGAAGGAATCACTGCGCCAGCTGGAAGGGCTGCCCAACGTCAACCTCATTTATAACAAGACCCGCGAATTCCCCGGTACGGAAACGTATGACTATCACTATGGCTAACCTGCACCGTCGGCCAGTCGCGGCGGCGGTCGCTCTGGCGCTGCTGTCGCTGGCACCAGCCTGCCGGGCAGACTGGAAATTCACACCGCAAGTCGAAGTACGCGAAACGTATACGGACAACGTGGCGCTGCGCGCCGATGGCGAAGCCAATTGGGTAACCGAGCTCGCGCCCTCGTTGCGCATCGCCCATACCGGCCCGAGCCTGCAACTGGACGCCAATTACTCGCGGCGGATATATGAGTATTCGAACAAGAATACCAATGGCACCCGTGGTGCCACGCAAGACTTGAGCGCCAACGCCAAAGCCAAAGTCATCAATGAATTGCTGTTCATCGATGCCAACGCCAGCATCGGCCAGCGCGACGCATCGGCTTTCGGCCCGCTGTCGCAAACCAACGGCAATGGTTTTGCCACCGCCAACAGCAACGAAGTCAAAACCGCTCGCGTCAGTCCTTACCTGAAGCAACGCTATGGCAGCTACGCCAATGCCGAATTGCGCTATACCTATGACAGGGTGACGTCGTCCGCCGCCGGACTGAACAATACGACCGGCAATACCCTGTCGCTCAATGTGGCCAGTGGCGCTGCATTCCGCCTGCTGGGCTGGAGCGTGCAAGCCAACCAAAGCAAACAAAAAGGCGTGGCCACCACCACGGCTGGCGGTGAATCGGACAGCAGCAACTATGCGCTGAACTTGCGCTGGGCCGCCACCGACCAGTTCAGCCTGACCGCCCTGGGCGGCTACGACAGCTATGACTACCAGTCGCTGGGCGGCAGCAATGGCGGCCAGGCCTGGCAACTGGGCGTGGACTGGCAGCCCAGTGCGCGCACGCGCCTGCAAGCGAGCGCCGGCAAGCGCTATTACGGCAATACCTATTCGCTGCAGGCCCAGCATCGGGCCCGCCAGTCCGTCTGGACGGTCAGCTACAACGATTCCGTGACCAGTACGCGCCAGCAATTCCTGCTGCCATCGACGGTCGATACCTTCAGCCTGATTGACCGCCTGTTTACCGCGACCATCCCGGACGCCGATGCGCGCCGCCAAGCGGTGGCGGCCTATATCCAGGCCACCGGCTTGCCGGCGTCGCTGGCCAATAACATCAATTACTTCAGCAACCGTTATTACCTGCAAAAGCAATTCCAGGCGGCGGTCGCGTTCAACGGTCCCCTCACCACCACAGTGCTGACCGTGCAAGACATGCGCCGCAACGGCCTGTCCAGCACCGATGTGGATGGCGGGCTGCTGGGTAATACGTCGACCCGGCTCAATGACAATACCCACCAGACCGGGGGCAACGTGACGTGGAACTGGCGCCTGTCAACGCGTACCGGTGTCGTGGCAACGGCGGACCTGACGCGCATCCGTTCCAATTCCGCCAATGTCAGCACCACCAATCGCGGCCTGCGTGTCGGCCTGAGCCACCAGTTGCCGCAGCAGATGCGCGCGGTGGTCGATGTGCGCCGCCTGTCGGGCGGCCAGGGGGTGGCGAAATACACGGAAAACGCCATCGCGGCGTCCATTAGTAAACAGTTCTAGCGGAGTCTGCACGATGTATGAAAGTTATTATGGGCTCAGCGACAAACCGTTCCGTCTGCGCCCCGATCCTCATTTCTTTTTCGGCAGCAAGGGCCACAAGCGGGCCATGGCGTACCTTGAATATGGCTTGTCGCAGGGCGAGGGCTTTATTGTCATCACCGGGGAAGTCGGGGCCGGCAAGACCACGTTGGTACGCAACATGCTCAGCACGCTCGAAGCGCAGCACATTGTTGCCGCGCACCTGGTCAACACGCACCTGAATCCGGAAGACGTGTTGCGCATGGTGGTGTCGGCGTTCGGCCTGCCGGCCGAAGACGCCACCAAGAGCGCGCTGCTGAGCCGCCTGGAAACCTTCCTGCGCACCTGCGACGCCGAGGGCAAACGCGCGCTGCTGGTGGTCGATGAAGCGCAGAACCTGTCGCCGCGCACGGTCGAAGAGTTGCGCATGCTGTCGAATTTCCAGACCGACGATAAATCGCTGCTGCAAACCTTCCTGCTGGGCCAGCCGGAGTTCCGCACCACGCTGCACAGCCCGGACATGCAGCAGTTGCGCCAGCGCGTCATCGCCACCTATCACCTGGGACCGATGGATGCGGTGGAAACCCAGGCCTATATCGAACACCGCCTGCACACGGTCGGCTGGGCCGGCAAGCCGTCGTTTACGCCGGCCGCCCATGCCGCGATTTATGAATATTCGGGCGGCATCCCGCGCATGACCAACCACCTGTGCGACCGCCTGATGCTGATGGGCTTCCTGGAAGAACTGCAGGAATTCACGGACCGGCATGTCGACGAGGTGATCCGCGACATCCAAACCGAATTCCAGCCGCCGCCGGCCGCCCCCGCTTCGCGGCAGGCCGACGAGGCCGAGCTGGCCGCTGCCATCGCGAGCTATCCGGATGGCATGGACGAACGCATGATGCGGCTGGAAAAGTCGGTCGTGTCGGTACTGAACATCCTGAAAAAAATCGTGGCCACCCCGGCCAGCACCAACCCTACGCTGGACAATAACGAATGAATACCTCCGCCCAAGCTCCTTTCCGCATCCTGTGCGTCGTCGGCGCCCGTCCGAACTTCATGAAGATGGCCCCGATCATGGCGGCGCTGGCTGAACTGCGTCCGCAAGTCGAAGTGCAACTGGTCCACACCGGCCAGCACTATGACGTGGCGATGAACCACCAGTATTTTGCCGCGCTCGGGATTCCCGATCCGGACATCAACCTGGAAGTCGGTTCCGGCAGCCACGCGATCCAGACCGCCGACGTGATGAAGAAATTCGAGCCGGCGCTGGACCAGGTGCAGCCGACCGCCGTGCTGGTGGTGGGCGACGTCAACTCCACCATCGCCTGCGCGCTGGTGGCGGCCAAGAAAGGCATCCCGGTGATCCACGTGGAAGCCGGCTTGCGCAGCTTCGACCGCGCCATGCCGGAAGAAATCAACCGGGTCCTGACCGACCAGATTTCCGACCTGCTGTTCACCACCGAAGAAAGTGGTGAAGCCAACCTGCTGCGCGAAGGCATCGCCCAGGAACGCATCCACTTTGTCGGCAACGTCATGATCGACACCCTGGTGCGCAACCTGCCGCGCGCCATTGCGGCGGAGCAGATCGTGGCCGACCATGGCAAGCCGGGCTTTGCCAGCGGCGCCGACGGTTATGCGGTATTGACCCTGCACCGCCCGTCGAATGTCGATGACTTCGCCGTGCTGCGCACGCTGCTGGAGACCGCCAACCGCATCGGCGAACGCACGCCGATCATTTTCCCGCTGCACCCGCGCACCCGCGGCATGATCGAGAAAGCCGGCCTCAACCACTTGGTGGAAAACGGCAACATCCTGCTGCTGCCGCCGATGGGTTACCTGGAAATGCTGGGCCTGATGAAAGGCGCGCGCGTGGTGCTGACCGATTCCGGCGGCATCCAGGAAGAAACCACGGCGCTGGGCACGCCCTGCATCACCTTGCGCAACAATACCGAGCGTCCGATCACCGTCGACGAAGGCACCAACACCATCGCCGGCCAGGATCCGGACAAGATCATGGCGATCTACAACGAAGTGATGGCCGGCGGCGGCAAAGCCGGCCGCGTGCCGCACTTCTGGGATGGCAAGGCCGCCGTGCGCATCGCTGACAAACTGCAGGCCTGGATGCAGGCCGGCTGCCAGACGTCATGAACGCGCCGCTGTCCCCGCAGGAGGGGCAAGCCCTGCACCAGGCGTCCGTGATCCGCAACGCCATGACCATCGACGTGGAAGATTACTTCCAGGTGTCGGCGTTCGCGCCGTACATCACGCGCGACAGCTGGCCCGAGCGCGAATGCCGGGTCGAAGCCAATGTCGACCGCATTCTCGCCATCCTCGACGAAGGCGGCGTGAAAGCCACCTTCTTTACGCTGGGCTGGATCGCCGAGCGCTACCCGG
Organism: Burkholderiaceae bacterium; assembly: GCA_019751755.1. Classification (GTDB taxonomy): domain Bacteria; phylum Pseudomonadota; class Gammaproteobacteria; order Burkholderiales; family Burkholderiaceae_D; genus Rugamonas. The sequence goes on from JAIENA010000061.1 coordinate 13,757, forward strand.
CGCTGGTCAGGCGCATCGTGGCCGGTGGCCATGAACTGGCCAGCCATGGCTATGGCCACCTGCGCGCTTCCGACCAGGACCGCGCCCAGTTCAAAGAAGATGTTGGTTCGGCCAAGGCAATCCTGGAAGATCTCGGTGGCCAAGCGGTGCTGGGTTACCGCGCGCCGAGCTTTTCGATCGGCCACGGCAACCTGTGGGCGCTGGAAGTGCTGCACGAAGCCGGCTACCGCTACAGCTCCAGTATCTATCCGGTCCAGCACGACCATTACGGCATGCCGGACGCGCCGCGCTTTGCCTGGCATCCAAACGGCAGCGACGGCTTGCTGGAAGTGCCGATCACCACGGTGCGGCTGGGCCAGCGCAATTTGCCGGCCGGCGGCGGTGGCTACTTCCGCCTGTTCCCGTACGCGCTGTCGCGCTGGCTGATGCAGCAGGTCAACCAGCGTGACGGCCAGCCGGCGATCTTTTATTTCCACCCGTGGGAAATCGATCCCGGCCAACCGCGGCCAAGCGGCATCAACCTGAAGACCCGCTTCCGCCACTACGTCAACATGGAAAAAATGGATGGCCGCATCCGCGCCCTCACGCGTGACTTCGCGTGGGACCGGATGGATCGGATCTTTCTGAAATAATGACAATGTTTTCGGCAGATCATCCCGGCGTGCGCCAGCGCGCCCCCGTGCTGCGCTTGCTGCAGCCGGGCGACGCACAGCGCTGGGATGCTTTTGTCGACACCTGTCCAGAAGCGACTTTTTTCCACCGGGCCGGCTGGCAGCGCGTGATTGAACGCGCGTATGGCCACCGGACCTGGTTTTATTATGCCGAGCGTGATGGCAACATCATCGGCGTGCTGCCGCTGGCCGAAGTGCGCAGCCGCCTGTTTGGCCATGTGCTGTGCTCACTGCCCTTTTGTGTCCGGGGCGGCATCGCCACCTGCGACGACACCGCGCGCGCCATGCTCGACGCGGCAGCCGAAGTGCTGGCGCGCGAACGCCGGGTCGGCTACCTGGAAAGCCGTGGCGGCAGCGCGCGCCACCAGGGCGACGCCACCTGGCAGAGCCGCGATCTGTACGCCACCTTCCGCAAACCCCTGGCCGACGATGACGAGACCAATCTGCAGGCCATCCCGCGCAAGCAGCGGGCCGTGCTCCGGCATGGCATGGCCAGCGGCCTGACGGCGCACACCGAGTCGCAGGTCGAGCGCTTTTTCGCGCTGTATGCGGCCAGCGTACACCGGCTGGGCACGCCGGTGTTTCCGCGCCGCTATTTCCGCCTGCTCAAGGACGTGTTCGGCGACGCCTGTGAAATCCGCACCATCGTGCAACAGCAACAGGCCGTGGCCTCGCTGATGAGCTTTTACTGGCGTGATGAAGTGTTGCCCTATTACTTCGGCGCCCTGCCGGCCGCGCGCGCCTGCGGCGCCAGCGATTACGCCTACTGGAGCCTGATGCGGGCCGCCGTGGAACGGGGCTGCGGCATCTTTGATTTTGGCCGCAGCAAACGGGGCACCGGCGCCTTCGATTACAAGAAAAACTGGGGCTTCGCGCCGACGCCGCTCCAGTATGAATACAAACTCATCAACGCAGCCGCGTTGCCGGACAACAATCCGCTGAACCCGAAGTACCGCCGGTTCATCGCGGTGTGGAAAAAGCTGCCGCTCCCGGTGGCCAATTTCCTCGGTCCGTATCTTGCGCGCAGCCTGGGATAGCCTCGACATGAAAGACTTATTGATGCTGGTGCACCGGATGCCTTATCCGCCCAACAAGGGGGACAAGATCCGTTCATATCACCTGCTGAAACACCTGGCACAAACCTACCGCGTGCACTTGGCCACGTTCATCGACGACGACGATGACTGGCAACACGTGCCCACGGTGCAGGCGCTGTGCGCCAGCACGCACTTTGCCCGCCTCAACCCGAAACTGGCGCGCGTGCGCAGCCTGGGCGCGCTGCTGGGCCAGCGTTCGCTGTCGCTCGACTATTACCGCAACCAGGGCTTGCGCGCGTGGGTCGACGACACCATGCGGCGCCATCCGATCGACCGCATCCTGGTGTATTCGTCGCCGATGGCGCAATATGCCGACGCTTATCCTGAAGCGCACCGCGTGATCGATTTCATCGACGTCGATTCTGAAAAATGGCGCGAATACGGCGAGAAAAAACCGTGGCCAGCCAGCCTGCTGTTCCGCTACGAAGCCCGGCAATTGCTGCGCTACGAACGCAAGGTGGCGGCCGAGTTTGCGGCGTCGCTGTTCGTTTCAGCGCCGGAAGCGGCGCTGTTCTCCCGCCTGGCGCCGGAAAGCGCGGCGCGTATCGGCTACTTCAACAACGGTGTCGATACCGCGTACTTCACCCCCGACAATACCTATCCGTCGCCGTATGCGGCGGGTGAGCAAGGCATCGTGTTTACCGGCGCCATGGATTACTGGCCGAATATCGATGCGGTCAAGTGGTTTGCCGAGCACGTGCTGCCGCGCGTGAAGCAGGCGCACCCGCAGGCCGTGTTCTACATTGTCGGCGCTCGTCCGGCCGCCGAAGTGCAGGCGCTGGCCCAGCCCGGCGCCATCGTGGTGACCGGCACGGTGCCCGATGTGCGACCGTACCTGGCCCATTGCACGGTCTCGGTGGCGCCGATGCGGGTGGCGCGCGGGGTACAAAACAAGGTGCTCGAAGCGATGGCCATGGCCAAGCCGTGCGTGGTGTCGCCACAAGCGCTGGAAGGCATCGAAGCGGCCCCCGGCAGCGAACTGGTGCTGGCCGACGATGCCGCCGCCTTTGCCGATGCCGTGATTGCCGCCCTGCGCACCGATGGCGCCGCCATGGGGCGCGCGGCGCGCGAGCGCGTGACGCTGCGCTACAGCTGGCAAGCCAACCTGGCCAACCTGGAGCATCAGCTATGCAACTGACCGCCACCACGCCGGTAGCAGCCGGCGCCACCACGCCGGCGCACACCAATCCCATGCCCCTGCTGGTGCTGACGTGCGCTGTCATGGCGGCGTTGATTGCGCTGTATTTCAACACCAGCGCCACCATCGTGGCGCTGTGGAACAGTTCGGAAACCTTTGCACACGGCTACGTCATCGCGCCCCTCAGCTTATGGCTGATCTGGCGCCGGCGCGCAAATTTCCAGGCGATCCCGGCCCAACCCTGCCTGCCCGCGCTGGCGCTGCTGGCGCTGGCCGGCCTGGGCTGGCTGGCGGGTCGCATGGGCTCAGTGCAGGTGGTCATGCAATATGCGTTTGTCGCCATGCTGCCGCTGGCGGCCTGGGTCATGTTCGGCACGCGCCTGGCGCGCTCGCTGGCCTTCCCCCTGTTCTTCATCCTGTTCGCGGTGCCGTTTGGCGAAGTGTTTATCGGCCCGCTGATCGACTTCACGGCGGATTTCACCGTGTGGGCGCTGCAATTGACGGGCATGCCGGTGCTGCGCAACGGGACCCATTTTGAAATTCCCAGCGGCAACTGGTCGGTGGTGGAAGCCTGCAGCGGCGTGCGCTACCTGATTTCCTCCATCACGCTGGGCAGCCTGTACGCCTACCTGACCTACCACACGGTATGGCGCCGTACCGCATTCATTGCCCTGTCCGTGATCGTGCCGATCATAGCCAACGGCTTGCGCGCCTACATGATCGTCATGATCGGCCACCACAGCGGCATGACCCTGGCGGTCGGCGTCGACCACCTGATTTACGGCTGGCTGTTCTTCGGCCTGGTGATGCTACTGATGTTCTGGATTGGCGGCTATTGGCAGCAGGCCGCACCGGACCAGGAAAGCACGGGCCCGGTGCTGGCCGGAGCCCGCGCCAGTACGCCCTATCTGGCGGGTGTCGCCACGCTGACGGTGGCCCTGGCGGCCGTCTGGCCGGCCTGGGCCGCCTTTGCCGACCGTCCCAATCCGCAGCAGCCGCAACTGGCACTGCAATTGCCAGCGCCGGCGATCGCGTCATTTACCGAATGGAAACCCGACTACATGCCAAGCGACGCGGCGCTCAGCCAGACTTACCAGGGCGACGCTCCGGTGATGCTGAACATCCTGTATTACCGCAACCAGCACAATGGAAAAGCCCTGATCAGCTCCAGCAACCGGCTGGCCCACGAAAAGAACCCCTTCCACATCACCACCACCACGGCGCATGTGCTGGACGGCGCGTTCAAGGTGCGCGAAGCACGCCTGTCCGGTCCGGGCGGCGACGTGCTGGTGTGGCATTGGCTGCGCGTGGGACAGCACGCCACCGCCAACGATTACGCCGGTAAAGCCTGGCAAGCCTGGCAAAAATTCAGCGGCCAGGGCGACGATGGCGCCACCGTCATGCTGGCCACGCCGGTGCAGGGCCCGGACGCCGGCCAGGCGCGTGCGACGCTGCGCGCGTTCCTGGCCAGCCACCGGGCGGCGATCGACACGGCGCTCGATGCGGCACAGCGCAAATGAGGGACGCCATGCCACCCTTCCGCGACGATACGCGCCCCCTGATCGTCCACCTGATTTATGCACTCGACGTGGGCGGCCTGGAAAAGCTGCTGGTCGACTGCATCAATCGCATGCCGCCGCAGCGCTACCGGCATGCGCTGGTGTGCCTGACAACCTATGGTGAATTCGCCCAGCGCATCACCCAGCCGGGCGTGCAAATCTTTGCCCTCAATAAACCGCCCGGCAAGGCGCTGCATCTCCACTGGGAATTGTGGCAACTGATGCGCCGCCTGCGGCCCATGGTGCTGCACACCTATAACTTCGCCACGCTGGAATATGCGCCGGCCGCGGCGCTGGCCGGCGTACCGGTGCGCATCCATGCCGAACATGGACGCGATGCGCGCGACCCCCAGGGACTCAATGCCAAACACAACCTGTTGCGCCGCCTGGTGGCACCATTCATCGACCGCTACATCACGGTGTCGGCCGATCTGGAACGCTGGCTGGACCAGGTGGTGCGGATTCCCGCCGCCAAGGCGTGCCTGATCAATAATGGCGTCGATACCGAGGTGTACCGTCCCGGCCCGCAGCCGGCCGATACCTCGCCATGGGGCCCGGACCATTTCGTGATCGGTACCGTGGCGCGCATCCAGGATGTCAAAAACCACAAGGGCCTGGTGGAAGGCTTCATTGCGCTGCGCGCGCTGCTGCCGGACCAGCAGCACCGCTTGCGCCTGTCGATCGTGGGCGACGGCCCGCTGCTGCCGGCGCTACGCGACCAGGTCGAGGCCGCTGGCCTGCGGGATGTGGTGTGGCTGCCGGGTTCGCGCAGCGACATTCCCGCCCTGCTGCAAGGCTTTTCCCTGTTTGTCCTGCCGTCGATTGCCGAAGGCACCCCGGTGTCGCTGCTGGAAGCGATGGCGTGCGGCCTGCCTGCCGTGGTGTCGGACGTGGGCGGCATGCCGGAAGTGGTGACGGAAAATGTCCATGGCGCGCTGGTGCCGGTTGGTGATGTCGGCGCGCTGGCCGCGGCGCTGGCACGCTACGCTGTCGACGCGCCGCTGTGCCGCGTCCATGGCGCCGCCGGCCGCCAGCGCGTGATCGAGCGCTACAGCATGGCGGCCATGCTCGAGGCCTATCTCGCACTGTACGACGGATTATGCGCCCGCAAGACCGGCCGCAACACGATACACGCTGCATAACACCGGGCGGTGCGGCCGCCCATCATCAGGAATGACATCATGTGTGGAATAGTTGGAATCTTTGATACGCAGGGCCAGCGCGACATCGACCGCGCGGCGCTGCACCGCATGAACGAGAGCCAGCATCATCGCGGCCCCGACGAGGGCGAGCTGTACCTGGAAAAGGCGCTCGGCATGGGGCACCGCCGCCTGTCCGTGATCGACCTGGCCACCGGCCAGCAACCGCTGTTCAACGCCGACCGCAGCGTGGTGATCGTCTACAACGGCGAAACCTATAATTACCGCGAACTGATGGCCGAGCTGAAAGGCATGGGCTACCAATTCCAGACCAAGTCCGATACCGAAGTGGTATTGCACGCGTGGGAAGCGTGGGGCCCTGATTGCGTACACCGCTTGCGCGGCATGTTCGCGTTTGCGATCTGGGACCGCAACCAGCAGACCCTGTTCCTGGCGCGCGACCACATCGGCGTCAAGCCGATGTTTTATTCGCTGCTGCCGACCGGCTATTTCGTGTTCGGGTCCGAACTGAAATCGATCATGACGCACCCGGAACTGTCGCGCGAACTCAATCCCCAGGCGATCGAGGATTACTTCGCCTACGGCTATATCCCGGAACCCAAAACCATTTTCAATGGCGCCTTCAAGTTGCAGCCGGGCCATCGCATTGTGCTGAAGGTGGGCGATACGCAAGTGACGCAGGAACGCTGGTGGGACTTGCCGTTCAAGCCGGTGCAGGCCGGCAGCGAGGCCGATATCGGACGCGAACTGCTCGAACGCGTGCAAGAATCCGTGCGCAGCCAGATGGTGGCCGAAGTGCCGCTGGGCGCGTTCCTGTCAGGCGGCGTCGATTCGTCAGCCGTGGTGGCCATGATGGCGCAAAAAGATGCGCCGTCGGTCAACACCTGCTCGATCGGCTTCGACAACCCGCAGTTCGATGAAACCGCGTATGCCAACCAGGTGGCGCAGCAATACGGCACCCGCCACCACGCGCAGATCGTCAGCGAATCCGACTACAGCCTGGTCGATGAGCTGGTGCACCTGTACGACGAACCGTATGCCGACAGTTCCGCCATCCCGACCTACCGCGTGTGCCAGCTGGCACGCCAGCGCGTGACGGTGTCGCTGTCGGGCGATGGCGGCGACGAAAGCTTCGCCGGCTACCGCCGCTATCGCATGGCGATGGCCGAGCACAGTGTGCGCGACCGTATTCCCGCCAGCCTGCGCAAGCCGGTGTTCGGCACGCTCGGCAAGCTGTACCCGAAGGCCGACTGGGCGCCGCGCGTGTTCCGCGCGAAAACCACGTTTGAAGCGATCGCGCGCGACCTGGTGGAAGGCTATTTCCACGGCGTGTCGATCATGCCGGACCGCATGCGCGCGCAACTGTTTTCCGATGGCTTCAAGGCCAGGCTGCAGGGCTACAGCGCCAGCAGCGTGATGCTGGAACACGCAAAGCACGCCCCGACCGACGATCCGCTGTCGATCCTGCAATACGTGGACTTCAAGACTTACCTGCCGGGCGACATCCTGACCAAGGTCGACCGCGCCAGCATGGCGCACTCGCTGGAAGTGCGGGTGCCGCTGCTGGACCACACGTTCGTGGAATGGGTGTCCGGCCTGCCGTCGTCGATCAAGCTGAAAGGCGGCGAAGGCAAATACATCTTCAAGAAAAGCCTGGAAGGGCATTTGTCCCACGACATCCTGTACCGCAAGAAGATGGGCTTTTCCATCCCGCTGGCGGCCTGGCTGCGCGGCCCGCTGCAGCAACGCATGCGCGATGCGCTGCTGGGCCCCCTGCTCGCCGATACCGGCATTTTCAACCAGGGTTTCCTGCAAGAGCTGGTGGAGCACCACCTGTCCGGCCGGCGCGACAATGCCGCCTTCATCTGGACCCTGCTGATGTTCGAAGCCTTCCTCCGTAAAGAAATGGCAGCATAAATCCATGAAAGTCCAAGAAAAAAACGGCCTGCGCATTTTGCACGTGCTCGACCATTCGATCCCGGTGCAGACCGGCTACACCTTCCGCACCCGCTCGATCCTGCGCCAGCAGCGCGCACTGGGCTGGGAAACCTGCCATATCACCAGCTCCAAGCATGAAGGCGCGCAGCAGCCGCTGGAACAGGTCGACGGCCTGGCGTTTTACCGCACCGAGGCCGCCGATGGCCTGATGGCGCGCCTGCCGATACTGAGCCAGCTGGCCATCATCGACACGCTGGCCGCGCGCCTGCTGCAGGTGGCAAAGGAAGTCAAACCCGATATCCTGCATGCCCATTCGCCCGCGCTGAACGGCGTGGCCGCGCTGCGCGTGGGTAAAAAACTGGGCATCCCGGTGGTGTATGAAATCCGCGCCTTCTGGGAAGACGCGGCGGTCGACCATGGCACCGCCAAGGAATGGGGCATGCGCTACCGCCTGACACGCGCGATGGAAACCTATGTGCTGCGGCGCGCCGATGCCGCCACCACCATTTGCGAAGGCTTGCGCAGTGAAATCATCGCCACCCGCGGCATCCCGGCCAGCAAGCTGACCGTGATCCCGAACGCGGTCAACATTGACGACTTCAGCGTCGGCGGCGAAAAAGACCACGCGCTGGCCGCCAAACTGGGACTGGAGGGCAAGACCGTATTGGGCTTCATCGGCTCGTTCTACGCCTATGAAGGCTTGAACGTGCTGCTGCAGGCGCTGCCCGCCATGCTCAAGAGCGACCCGGCGATCCGCGTGCTGCTGGTCGGCGGCGGTCCGCAGGACGCCGCGCTGAAAGCGCAGGCCCGGGAACTGGGCGTGCAAGACCAGGTGATCTTCACGGGCCGGGTGCCGCACAATGAAGTGCAGCGCTATTACGACCTGGTCGACGTGCTGGTCTACCCGCGCCTGAAAATGCGCCTGACCGACCTCGTCACCCCGTTGAAACCGCTGGAAGCAATGGCGCAGGGCCGCGTGCTGGTGGCGTCGGACGTCGGCGGCCACAAGGAATTGATCGAGCACGGCAAGACCGGCATGCTGTTTGCCGCCGGCGACCCGAACGCGCTGGCCGACCAGGTGCTGGCGCTGCTGGCGGCGCAGCAGCGCTGGCCGGAAATGCGCGCCCAGGGCCGCCATTTCGTGGAAGCCGAGCGCAGCTGGGCCGCCAGTGTGGCGCGCTACCGTCCGGTGTACGCGGCATTGAGCAAGGGCAAGGCTTGACCGATCATGAAGCTTTTGACGTTCAGCACCCTGTTTCCCAACCAGCAACAGCCCGGTCACGGGATTTTCGTCGAGACCCGGCTGGCGCACCTGGTGGCCAGCGGCGAGGTGCAGTCGCGGGTGGTGGCGCCGGTGCCGTGGTTTCCGTCGGCCCACCCGCGCTTCGGCCAGTATGCCAAATATGCCGGCGTGCCCCGGCATGAAACCCGCAACGGCCTGCAGATCAGCCATCCGCGCTACCTGACCCTCCCCAAGGTCGGCATGAACGTCGCGCCGTGGCTGCTGGCGCGCGGCGCAAAACAGGAAGTGGGCCGGCTGCTCGACGAAGGCTACGACTTCGATGCGATCGACGCCCATTATTTTTATCCGGATGGCGTGGCGGCCGCCATGCTGGGCAAATATTTCAACAAGCCGGTGGTGATCACCGCGCGCGGCTCGGACGTCAACCTGTTCCAGCACTTCCCTGTACCGCGCCGCCTGATCGTGTGGGCCGCGCAGCAGGCCAAGGGCATCATTACTGTCAGCCAGGCGCTGAAACAACAACTGGTGCAGCTGGGCGTGCCGGCGGCGGCCGTAACGCCGCTGCGCAATGGTGTCGACTTGCAGCGCTTCGCGCCGCTGGACCGCGACGCGGCGCGCGCCCAACTGGCGGTCGACCGGTATACCATCGTCTCGGTGGGCAACCTGATCGAATTGAAAGGCCACCACTTGATCATCCGGGCGCTGCAGCGCATGCCCGATGTGTTACTGTTGATTGCTGGAAATGGCCCGGACCGGGCCAAACTGGAAGCGCTGGCGCGCGAACTGGGGGTGGCCGACCGGGTACGCTTCCTCGGTTCCGTGCCGAACACGGAACTGAAACAGGTCTTCAACGCGGCCGACCTGATGGTGCTGGCGTCCAGCCGGGAAGGCTGGGCCAATGTCTTGCTGGAGTCGATGGCCTGCGGCACGCCGGTGGTCGCCAGCAATGTCGGCGGTTCGCCGGAAGTGGTGGCGGCGCCGGAAGCCGGCCTGTTGATGTCCGAATACAGCAGCGACGGCGTGGCCGACGCTATTTTAAAGCTGCGCGCGCGCCATCCGGACCGCGCGGCGGCGCGCCGTTATGCCGAGCAATTCAGCTGGGACTTTACCACCCGGGGCCAGATTGAGCTTTTTAAAAAAATCATCGTGGAACACGTACAGTGACAGCCGCGCGTCCGGCGCCGTGGAGCAGCGCGGCATGAGCACTTACCAGCGATCCGCAGCGCCGTTGCCGGCGCTGATGCGCGCCATCGGCAACAGCTATTCACTGTGGCAGGCCGGCCAGGGACGGCTGTGCATCGTCAATTACCACCGCATCCTGGAAAAACACGATCCGCTGGTGGGTAATGAACCGGATGTCGCGGTATTCCGCGAACACATGAAAATGCTGGCGGACTGCTTCAACGTGCTGCCGCTGCACCAGGCCATGCAGGCGCTGCAGCAGCGCCGCATGCCGCCGCGCGCGGTCTGCATCACGTTTGACGATGGCTACCGCTCGACCTACGAACTGGCGCTGCCGGTGCTGCAGGAATTCAACTTGCCAGCCACCGTGTTTGTCACCAGCGGCTATGTGGATAACCACGAAAGCATGTGGAATGACCGCATCGTGGAAGCTGTGCGCTCGGTGTCGGGCGACACGCTCGACATGCGCGACGCCGGCGCCGGCCGGTATCGGCTGGGCAGCGTGGCGGAGCGCTGCGGCGCCGTGCATGAATTGACGCAACAAGCCAAGTACCTGCCGCCGCCGGAGCGCATGGCGCTGATCGAGCGCCTGGAAAGCGCCACCGGCGCCAGCACCCAGCCATTGATGCTGAGCTCGGACATGGTGCGCGCGCTGCACCATGCCGGCATTGAAATCGGCGCCCACACGGTCTCGCATCCGATCCTGACCAGCCTGTCGGACCAGGAGGCGCTGCGGGAAATGGTGGAAAGCAAGACGGCGCTGGAAGCCATCACGGGCGCGCCCGTGCGCTATTTTGCCTACCCCAACGGCAAGGCCGGACTGGACTTCGACCAGCGCCACGTGATGATGGCCCGCCAGGCCGGCTTTGACGCCGCCTTCACCACGGCGCCCGGCCCGGTCACCGTGTCGCAGGACCTGTACATGGTGCCCCGTTCGCGGCCATGGGACGCCACCACGTTCTTTTACATGCTGCGCTTGCTGCGCTGGCTGGCGGGATAACCATGGCCCGGCTCCGGCACATCGCATCAGGGTATCGCGGGGAGCGGCAGCATGGTTGCCGCTGACCTGGCGCGCCGGCCTGCACGCTGGCTGGCGCCGCTCGCGCCGGTGCTGGAATGGCGCGCTTTCGTGCCGCACCGGGGCGCCTGCATGCCATGCGTGCTCGACCTGCGCCAGCGCCGCCTCGTCACCAGCGGCCGCATGGCGATCGGCCTGGCGCTGCAGGCCATGGGCGTGCAGCCCGGCGGCCGCGTGCTGATCCCCGCCTACCACAGCGCGTCGATGGTGCCGCCGGCGCTGCACCTCGGGGCCCGAGCGGAGTTTTACCGCGTCGGCGCCGATGCCGCGGTGGACCTCGACGACCTGGCCGCCCGCCTGCCGGGCGCCAGCGCCGTGATGGTGACGCATTACTTTGGTTTCCCCCAGTCGATGGCGCCGATCCGGACGCTGTGCGACCTGCATGGCGTGCCGCTGCTGGAAGACTGCGCACACAGCCTGTTTGGATCGCACGGCGGCCGCCCGCTGGGCGCCTGGGGCGACTATGCGGCCGCCAGCACCATGAAATTCTTGCCCTCGTTCGATGGCGGCTGCATCGCCTCCGCCCACCATCGGCTGGACTCGGTGCGGTTGCGCTCGGCAGGCCTGCTGTTTGAAGCCAAGGCCGCTTACCGCGCGCTCGAACGTAGTGTCGAGCATGGCCGGCTGCGCGTTGCCGCCTTGCTGCTGGCCTTGCCGCAGCGGGCGCTGCAGGCGCTGTGGCGCTGGCGCAAACGCGGCCTGCCGCCGGCTCAGCAGCAAGTCGCGCCGGCTGCGTCGGACAACGGTTTCGACTATGATCCACAATGGCTGGACAAGCGCAGCGCCTGGTTTTCGCGGGCGCTACTGGCGCTCTCCTCGCGCCAGGACCTGTGCCGCCGCCGCCGCCGCAATTACCTGGCGCTGGAACAGGCCGTACACGGCCTGCCCGGCTGCCGGCCGCTGCATGCGGCGCTGCCGGAACACGCCGTGCCGTGGGTGTTCCCGCTACTGGTGGATGATCCTGAACCCGTGTTTGAACGCTTGCAGGCCGCCGGTGTGCCGCTGGTGCGCTTCGGCCAGCCGATGGGCGCGGCGGCCGATGCCTGCGCCAACGCCCGTGACCTGGCGCAGCGGGTCCTGGGCTTGCCGTGCCACCAGGCGCTGTCCGCGCGGGAACTTGACGCCATCGTCAGCGCGTTGCGCAATATACTCGCGGGAACGCCGCCATGATCGATATCGGCCTCCCAGAACTTTTAAGGGAAACAATACGTGTTACCCTTATGCAACCAAAATACTACGAAACGAAAGCCGCAGATGCATACCCGGAGCACGCCATGTCCCCCCACCGAAACCATCGACCAGTCGGCGCCACCTGCGCCGCACAGCGAAACGCAGGAACCTGCCATGGTTGACAGTCATTCCGGACCGGCCAATCCCAGTGTGCTGATGGTGGCGTTCCACTTCCCGCCACAGCGCGGCAGCAGCGGCATCCAGCGCACGCTGAAATTTACCCAGCACTTGCCTAACCTCGGCTGGCAGCCGCTGGTGCTGTCGGCGCACCGCCGCGCCTATGCCGACAGCAGCGATGACCAGATGGGCGACGTGCCGGCCAATGCGGTGGTACGCCGCGCGTTTGCGCTTGATTCCGCCCGCCACCTGGCGGTACGGGGACGCTATTTCCGCGCCACTGCGCTGCCGGACCGCTGGATCACCTGGCTGTTCGGCGCCATCCCGGCCGGTCTCAAGCTGATCCGCGAATACCGGCCGCGCGTGATCTGGTCGACCTACCCGATTCCCACCGCCCACCTGATCGCCTATTGCCTGCAGCGCTATACCGGGCTGCCCTGGATTGCCGACATGCGTGACCCTATGACGGAACAGAATACACCGTCCAACCCGCTGGTATTCCGGGCCTACCGCTGGGTCGAAAAGCTCACCGTGCGCAATTGCACGCGGCTGGTGTTCACCACACCGGGCGCGCGCGCCGTCTACCGCGCCCGCTATCCGGAGATCCCGGAATCGCGCTTCCGCCTGATTGAAAATGGCTACGATGAAGACGACTTCCTGCGCGCAACCGCCAGCTACAAGCCGACCGTCAAGCCGGCCGGCGGCCCGCTGGTCTTGCTGCACAGCGGGATTATTTATCCGCTCGAACGCGATCCCGCGCCGATGCTCGACGCGTTGGGGACCTTGCGCCAGCAGGGCAAGATCAGCCCGGACAGCCTGCGCATCGTGTTGCGCGCGGCCGTGCACGAAGACTTGCTGAACACGCTGATCGACAAGTACGGCCTGCGCGGCCTGGTGGTGCTGGAACCGCATATCCCGTACCGCGCCGCCCTGGCGGAAATGCTCGATGCCGACGGCTTGCTGGTGATGCAGGCCAGCAACTGCAATGCGCAAATTCCAGCCAAACTGTACGAGTACCTGCGCGCGCGCCGTCCGATCCTGGCGCTGACCGATCCAGCCGGCGATACCGCCAGCACCCTGCGCGGGGCGGGCATCGACACCATTGCACGGCTCGATAACAAGGAAGACATCATGGAAGGCGTGATGCGCTTCATCACGCTGCTGCAACAGCGCACAGCGCCACTGCCGCCAGAAAACGCCAGCCAGCATTATTCGCGCCGCTCACGCAGCAACCAACTGGCGCAATTGTTGAACGAAGTGCTGGAAGAACAGGTGCAACCAGCCAAATAGGCCGGACAGGCGTCTCGCTGACGCCTGTCCCGCGTTACGCCAGCGGCCGCGCCGCCAGCTGTTCCGGCGTCGAGTAGATCGTGATGCCTTCGGCGGACAGCTGCTTCAAATGGTCAAAGAAGGCCTGGCCGGGAATAAACCAGGCCTGGGCATCGCCCACCTGGCCCTTGACCCGCAAGCCGGCCCGGTCGAATTCCTGCGCAAAGTAATTGCGCAAGTCTTCGCGCGCCGCGTAATCGATCCGGCGCGCAGCCACCGCCGGGGCAAACGGCCGGATCGGCACATCCCACCGCTGTCCCGACTGGTCCAGGCACGGCAACTGGTACTCACGCGCTTCCCAGATCGGTTCCGGGAAGGCGGCGCCCAGCGCATCTTCGAGCACATGGTAAAACGTCACCGGCCCCATGGAAACGCCCAGTCCCAGCACCTTGGCGCCCTCCAGGCCGACGAAGCGCTGCCATGGCGAGCCCTCGCCAAAGATCGACGGCGCGCGATGATGGCCGCTGGTGAGCCATTCCGCGTGGCGGCCCCAGGCCGACACCGAGTGGGTCGGATGCACGCTGCGGTGGGTCGCGGCTTCCTTCAGGAACGCTTCCGGCAAGCGCCCCATATTGGTGCCGTGCGCGCGCGGATCAAACACATAGCCGCTCATTTCGCAGGTCGCCTTGACGGTGCCGCCGGGCAGGTAATACGTCGGCACCAGCAGCGTGCCTTGCGCGCCCACCACATCCTGCAGCGCGCCAATCACGGCCGAGGCGCCGCCCTCGACATAGCCGAGGCTTTTCAGCGACGAATGCAGGAACACCGTGTCGCCGGGCCCGATGCCCAGCCGCGCCAGGTCGGCGGCCAGGGCGGCGCGCGTCACGGTGCGGCTGGACTGGCGGATCCGCTGTTCACTGCCACGGCGACGCGACGCCTCCAGCCAGCCCTTGATGATGCGCTTGAGCGGTTCAAGCATGGGCCAACTCGACTTCCAGCAAATTCGCATCGATGCAGAACTTGGCGGCCCAGTTCAGGTATTCCCACTGGCCATAATCGCCACTGACGGGGAACGAGCCCTTGATGCCGCCCACCATGCCAGGGTCGCCTTCCAGGCGCACCGTGCGGCGCACGAACGACGTCAGGCGGCGGCCCGCTTCCAGGTAGCGCCTTTCTCCCGTCAGGCGGAACAGCAGGAACAGGCAATGGGCGATCTGCACCGAGCCGGTCAGGCAGACATAATCGACGGCCGGCTTGAAATTGCGGTCCAGGCGGCCACCCAGGTAGCCGTCCGGGCCGATGGCGTCGACCAGGCTGTTGCCGGTGCGGATCGCGGCCTGCAGCAGGTCGTCGCGGCCCGACAGCAAGTGTCCTTCCAGCACCCCGCGCAAGACATAACCGATGGTGTGGGTCAGCGGATGCTCCGCATCGGTCAGACAGTTCGACGCGAACCAGCCGTTCGGCTGTTGCTTGGAAATCGCCCAGTCCACCTGGCGCAGGCCCGCCGCGCCGTAGCCATGGCCGGGGGCCACGCGTTCGGCTTCGAACAAGCCCCACGACACGTGGGTTTCATAGGCTTTCTCGCCCGCCTTGGCAAACGGGGTCGGGAACTTGCGCCAGCAGCCATCGTCGTCCAGGCTGTCACGCAGCCAGGCGGCGGCGCGGTGCATGGCGTCGGTATAGGGCGCGTCCTGGTAGGCAGCGGCGCCAGCGGCCAGGCCGATCAGGATCTGGCCGGTGTTGAACGTGACGGGCACCACCGGGGTCGAATCGATCTTGCCGCCCTGGAAGCCGCCTTCCTTGAACTGGATCGCCACGCACCAGTCCAGCATGCGGCGGGCGCGCTCATGCAAACTGCTGTCGTTGTTGCGGTGTGCCATGGTGATCATGGTCGGAATGATGTAGCCGGTGGTTTCCGGATACGAGGTGGCCCAGCCTTTTTGCAAGCTGAAATCGCGCGCGACGCCGCCATCATTGGACGCGGACTGGTCTTGCGCCACGCACAGCCAGCGCGTGCACGCGGCAATGACAGCCTCGCAGCCGGGATCCACGGCGGACAAGCCACGCTTGTCGAGCGCCAGTTCGGCCTTGGCCATGTCGCTCAATGGCGGTTGCGGGGAAAGCTGATTCTTGATAGACCTGAGCAATTGAAACACGGTTGTCCTGATTATGAGAGAGTGGAAATGCTGTCCATCCCGGACAGCGAGTTGGTCAAGCTGCGGCCCCGGCCGCGACAACGTTGGAATACTGTCAGCATTCAAGCCGCTGTGTCAATCCAGGTCACGCCTCCGGGGAGAGGCGCTTGGGCCGGATCTGGCGCAACAATTCCAGCACCAGCGCGCGGTTGCACAGCAGGCTGAAAGCCACATAAGCGCCCACGCCGACGACCACTTCGACCGCCAGCGCCACAGCGGGCGCCTGGCTGGCGGACCACACCGTCCGCACGCCCCACACCACGCCGTACATGGCGGCCGCCGACACCAGCGCCGGCATCACCTGGCGCACCATGTCCGTCAGCGGGATACCGATCACACCCAGCATGCGCAGCAAATTGATGAGCAAGACCACCGGATAAGCGCTCAGCCACGCATACGCCACCCCGATAATGCCCCATTGGCTGCCGACATAGAACGAGATCGGCATGATGACGCAGCCCAGCAGCGAGTTCCGCATCGAGACATCGGCACGGCCCAGCGCATCGGTAATGGTGGGCAAGATGCTGACGATCATACGGAACGGCATCACCAGTGTCAGGATCTGGAAGGGCAGGATGGCGTCGCCCCAGCCGGCGCCCAGCAGCACGGGAATCAATTCATAGGCGATGCACGACATGCCCCACAGGAGCGGGAAAGCAATCAGGCTGATATAGCCGATCGCTTTCAGCAACTGGGTGCGGATCGCCGCCTTGTCATGCTGGAAGCGCGAGGCCGCCGGGAAGGCTACCTGGTTCAGGATGCCCGATACGCGCTGAACCGGCAACGACGCCAAGTGCAGCGCCACCGAATACAGGCCCAGCACATGCTCGCCCAGCAAGCGGCCGACAATGACGGCGTCGGCCTGCGTGAAAAAGAACCACAACAGGCGCGAGGCCGTGACATTGCCGCCAAAGAGCACCAGCTTGCGCATGCCTTGCAGCGAAAAGCTGGGCAGGACGCGGAAGGGCGCCAGCACGTTCAACATCGTCACCTTGCAGATCAGCGTGGCCAGCATGCCCCACACCAGCGCCCAGACACCGAAGTCGGCCAGCGCCAGCACCAGCGTGACCACGCTGCTGACAATGGCGGACGTGAATTCGCTCAGCGAACGGAGTTTGTAGTCGAGCTTGCGCTGCAACAGCACTTCCGGGATGACCCCCAGTGGAATGATCAGGAATTGCAGTGTCAATGCCCGGAATACCAGCACCAGCTTGGGTTCCGCATAGAAACTGGCGATCGGCTCGGCCAGCAGGTTCACCAGCACAAACAGCGCCAGGTTGACCATCCAGACGATGCCGTAGGAGCGCCGCAGCACTTGCGGCGACAGATCGGCGCTTTGCACCAGCGCCGGTCCCAGCCCGACTTCGGAAAACATGCCCAGCAGTGCCAGGAACACGGTCGCCATCGCCATCAAGCCATAATCGGCGGGCGACAACAGGCGCATGACGTAAATCGTGACACCCCAGGTGATGAGTTGACCGCCCAGCTTGGCGCCGGCGGTCCACTTTAATCCGCGCAGGATTTCTGAATGCAGCTTCATTGTAGTGTATAGAAAGGCAATATTTTACTGCGGCCGCAGCGGATCAGCGTTTCGCCAGGCATGCGGCAAAGTCCTCGAAGGCACCATAGCGGGGTGGGCCCGGCCGGACGGCGCCGCACAGGTCGGGCACCGCCTCGCTCGCCGCGACACGGCGATCAGCCGGCGTGCGCCAGTGGAAATCGAGCGCCAGCGGATCGCGGAACAAGTCACGCTGCGGATGGCCGCCAACATACAGGCGGGCTGCCGAATTATGGCGGTTGTCCGCCAGCCGCAGCACGCCGCCGTCGCGGCTGCGGATAATCCCGTCGACCAGGTTGCCTTCGATATCGGCGCTGCTTTCCGGGAAGCGCACCGTGATACCGCCCGTATCGACCAGCGTATTGTGGATCAGCTTGCTCTGCGCCGAGGCGTTGATGTAGATCCCGTCATCCGAACAGGACGTAATCAAATTGGCGCGCAACACACTGCCGTTTTGTTCCGTCAAGCAACGGCCATCGCGGCAATAGGGTTTGCCAGTGCCGCCGCCACCCAGCGACAAGCCGATGCGCTGTCCGGGCGCGCCGCGCAACTTGTCTTCGCAAATGACGATATTTTGCTCCAGCACATTGTTGCTGCCGGCCCCCTTCACAAATGCGCCATAGCTGATCAGGTCGCTGTCGCCCTTGATGAAATCACTGATCAAGTTGCGGCGAATGATCCAATGGCTGGCGGCCACCAGGTCGACCGGCGTCACCGGCTTGGTGGTGGGGCGGATCGTGTTGTTGCGCAGCGTATTCGAGGCAATCAAGCCATGGTCGGGGAAGCGCCCCTTCTCGCCATTGATCTTGAAGTGCGCATCAAAATCGACGATCGTATTGTTGACCGCGGCAAAGTGGTGGGCGCCGCCCGCGACGTGAAACGCGTGTTCGCAGTAGGTGTTCTTGCCGCACTTTCCCTGCAGCGACAGGTTTTCAAAGCGCCAGTAGGGCGCCTGGATATTGAAGCCTTCACCCGCATCGATCAGCAGCTGCACGCTGCCCGGCTGGCGTGCGCGCACCATGATCGGCGCGTCGGCGGCGCCGGGTTTGACGACCGTGATGCGCTGCTCGATCAGGTAGCGTCCGGGCAGCAGCGTGAGGACCTGGCCCGGCGTGGCGGCGGCAATCGCACGCACCAGTTCCGGCGTGTTCGACACCAGCACCTCCTGTCCGTTGGCGGCGCCGGCGTCGGGTGAGCCGCCGGCCTGCACGCCAATGCTGCTGGCCCATTCGGCCTGGCGGTACGGCGGGTCGCCACGGTCGACAGCCAACAGCACCTTGCGGGCCGTCTGGCCAATGCCTCCGATCACGGCATTATGGCCATCGCTGCGCCGCGCGATATAGGGCCCCAGCGAGCGCGGCGTAATCCCCAGGTCATTCAGGAAATACAGGACACCACCGGCCACCGCTGCGGACAGGGTCAGCACGGTGCCCGCCAGCCAAAGCCAGCGGCGGCTCTGGCGCGGCGGCGCGCCGGGACGGCGGCTGCGCTTATGCATTGGCGCTGATGCCGTGGCGGCTCATCAAGTCATACATGGTGGGGCGGCTGATGCCCAGCAGTTCGGAGGCCTTGACGATGTTGCCGTCCACCCGCGCCAGTACTTTGACGATGGCTTTGTACTCGGCCTCGTCGCGCACCTGGCGCAGGTTCAGCGGTTCGTCCTGTCCGGGGTCGGTCGCCAGCCCCAGGTCGTCCGGCACGATTTGCGCGCCATCGGCCATGATGATGGCGCGCTTGATGCAGTTTTCCATTTCCCGCACATTGCCCGGCCACGGGTGGTTTTCAATCACGCTCATGGCTTCCTGGCTGAAGTGCAGGGTGGAGCGGCTTTCCTGGGCGCAGAACTTGTTCTTGAAGTGATGTGCCAACAACGCCGCATCGCCGACCCGCACCCGCAGCGGCGGAATCGTGACGACGATTTCCGACAGGCGGTAATACAAGTCTTCGCGGAAGCGGCCGGCGGCGGCCAGGTCTTTCAGATTGCGGTGGGTGGCGCACACGATGCGCACGTCGACCGGGATTTCCTCATGGCCGCCGATCCGCTCGATCACGCGCTCCTGCAGGAAGCGCAGCAATTTCGCTTGCAACGCCATCGGCAAATCGCCCACTTCATCGAGGAAGAAGGTACCGCCGTGCGCCAGTTCAACCTTGCCCTTGGTCTGCTTGGCGGCGCCCGTGAACGCCCCCTTCTCATAGCCGAACAATTCGGATTCCAGCAGATTTTCCGGGATCGCCGCACAATTGATGGCCATGAAGCGCTCTTTGGCGCGCGGACTCAGTTGGTGCAGCGCGCGCGCCAGCACTTCCTTGCCGGTGCCGCTCTCGCCCAGCAGCATGACGGAGGCCGAGGTCGGCGCGACCTTTTCAATGCTGCGGCAGACTTTTTGCATGCCCGCGTCGCGCGAAATCACGCCCGACAGCGGCGAATCGGCCTGGGTTTGCAGCATGCGGCGGTTTTCCTGCTGCAGCGCATGCAGGTAAAACGCACGCTGCACCACCAGGCCCAGGATATCCGGATCGGCCGGTTTCTGGTGGAAGTCGTAGGCGCCCATGCCGATCGCCTTGACCGCGTGTGCGTGATCCTGGTTGCCGGTCAGGACGATGACCTTGGTGTCCGGCGCCATGGCCAGAATTTGCTGCAACGTGGCCAGGCCCTCGGTGGCACCGTCCGGATCGGGCGGCAAACCCAGGTCCATGGTCGCCACGGCCGGCTCATGGCGGCGTATCTGCGCCAGCGCGCTTTCGCGGTCACCCGCGACCAGCACCTCATACGCGTCGAAGCTCCAGCGCAATTGTTTTTGCAGGCCTGGATCGTCTTCAATGATCAACAGCTTGGGTTTGCTCACAATATTCCTTTGGCGATATCGTTGGCGGCCCTGGTCAGGCCGCCCGGTCCTGTGCTTCCTGGGCATGCAGCGGCAACCTGACCTGGAAGGTGGTGCCCCGCTGCGGCGCGCTGCACACGTCCAGCCGGCCACCCAATTCTTGGATGTATTCACGACTTTCAAACGCGCCGATGCCCATGCCGGCAGGCTTGGTGGATTCAAACGGCTTGTACAGGCGCTCGCGGATGAATTCCTCCGTCATGCCCTGTCCGGTGTCGGCAATGTCGATGCGCACCGCACCGCCATCGGCGCCCAGCGTGATGATCACGCTGCCATCGCGCGGCGTGGCTTCGATGGCATTCTGAATCAAGTGCCCCAGCACGCGCTCCAGGCGTTCGCCATCGGCCACCACCTGCAAGCCGCCCTGCTCCACGCGTAATTGCGGCTTCGGTTCAAACGCCGCTTTCAAGGATACGGCCTGGCGCAACAGCTGGTCAATCGCCAGCGGCGTGGGACGTTCCGGCGCATCGTTGCGGCTGAGCTTTTGCAGCATCAGCTTCATTTTTTGCACGGAATGGGTCACCGTATCGAGCATATCCTGCTGGAATTCCGGATTATTCCGGTGCTTGTGCGCGTTGGGTATCAACAGCGACAGTTGCGCCACCAGGTTCTTCAGATCATGCACCACAAAGGTCGACATGCGGTTGAACGACTCGAACTGGCGCGCCAGCATCAGCGCCGTCACGGCTTCCTGCTGCGCCAGGTAGCTGGCGGCCTGGCTGCCGGCAATCTTCAGCAAATCAATGACTTCCCAGTTCAGCTGGATGGCGCTGCGCGGTTGCAACAGCAACATGAAACCATACAGGCGGCCTTGCAAGGTCAGCGGCACGACGATCCAGGCGCGGGGAATCTGGCGCAGCCAGCCCGGCAAGACCATGTCGCCATACATTTCACCGTTGCTTTCGTATTCGGCCAGGTCGACCACCCATTGGCGCTCCTGCATGAAGCGGCAGAATGACGATGTCAGCGGTTCGGTTTCCGTGATGGCGGGACAATTCCAGTGCGCCAGCTGTTCGCACTGGCCATTGTCGCGGCAAATCCAGACCGCGCCGCCATGGCTTTCCACCAGCGCCGCCACGGCCTGGATGGTGCGGTCGGCCAGGCCCGGCCCTTCCTGCGATAACTGACGCGTAAAGCGCAGCCACTCTTCGCGATAATCGTAGTTATACGAATAAAAATGTTTGCTGATGAAGACTTTCAGCCAGGCCCGGAACGTGCCGGAAAACAAGATTCCGACCAGCAAGACCGCAGCGCCGAACAGGAAGGCCAGTTGCATCACCGAGCCCCAGTCGCCACCGACAAAGCGCAGGTAATAACCGGCCGAGCTCATCGCCAGCAGATACAGCGAGGATCCGGCCAGCGCTGCGGAATGGAACAGGACGCGGCGCGACACCGACAGTTGGGTCGACCACGACGCGCCGCGCGCCGAGGCGATCACCAGCAGCGGCACCGTCAACACCAAGACAAAGCCGCGCGCCGCCCAGATATCGACGTCGATGCGGTGGAACAGCATGGCGTCGCTGTACAGGTAAAAATCAAAGATCCACATGCCGCCGATCCCCAGGCACGCGAATTTGAAGCTCCAGCGTTCTTGCGGCGTTTTACCTCGGTACAACTGCTCGACCAGGATCAGGCCCAGCACGGCCACACCGGCCTGCACCGCCGCCAGCAGCGGGACGCCGCCCAGGCCCATGGTCAGCTCCGGCGCCCAGACACCAAGCACCGTCACGCCGGCATACACGCCATACACGGCCGCAACCAGCCGCAGCAAGGGGCTGTTGCGCTGTACGCGCCAATCGCTGCCCTGCTGGAAGTAGCCCAACAGCAATAGCATGAAATAGACCCAGACAGCATTGCGCAAGACATCGAGCGCATTGGGCTGCAACGTCGGCAGCCAGCCAATCCAGCCATGCCACGCCGTCAGGCCGGCCCACAACGCGGTGACCAGCGCAGCGCCCGCCAACGCCAGTGCAAAGGCGCGGCGGTACCACGCACCGACTAGCAGTGCAAACAACAGCAGGAACACCAGCGCCGCCAAGCCATAGCTGGCCGCCACCACGTTCACCATGCCGTGCCCTCCCGCATCAGCGGCCACTGCCGAACAAAACCACCTTCATCGTATCAATCAGTACCAGGATATCGAGGAATAGACTGTTGTTTTTCACATAATACAAGTCATATTGCAGCTTTTGCACCGCGTCTTCCACGGAAGCGCCATAGCCATAACGGACTTGGGCCCAGCCGGTGATGCCGGGCTTGATGCTGTGGCGCACATTGTAATAAGGAATATCGTTGTTCAATTGATCAACGAAGAACGGACGTTCCGGACGCGGGCCGACAAAGCTCATTTCCCCCTTGAACACATTCCACAGCTGCGGCAGCTCATCAATACGGACCTTGCGGATGAAATCGCCAACGCGCGTGACGCGCGGATCGTTTTGCTGAGCCCAGATCGGCTTGCCCGCTTTTTCCGCATTGGTGCCCATGCTGCGGAACTTATGGACCTTGAAGGGACGATTACCGCGGCCGGTGCGCTCCTGACTGTAAAACACCGGACCGCCGTCTTCCAGGCGGATCAACAGCGCCGTCAGCAACATGATCGGCATGGTCAGCGCCAGGATAATCAGCGAGACGAGGATATCGAAGGTCCGTTTCATGAACACGCGCACGAAACTCTGGTCAAAGCCGCCGCCGAATACCAGCCAGCTCGGTTGCAGCGACTCGACCCGGATCTGGTAGGTTTCGCGCTCAAAGAAGGTGGCGGCATCGGTCACCAGGATGCCATACAACTTGCATTCCAGCAGTTCCCGAATGGGGAACGCACCGCCGCGGCGATTTTGCACGGCCACCACGATTTCACTGGCATTGTGCTGGCGCGCCAGCGCCACCAGCGACATGCCCGGCTCCATTTGCAGCACCGAGGACGAGGACACGCGGCACTCTTCGCCCGGCATCGCCACGTAACCGGCCACATCATATTTATGGTAGCTGGACGCGGTCAGCGCCAGATCGCCGCACTCCTTGGCCAACGGGCCAACGCCAAGGAACATGATGCGCGATTCCAGGAAGCGGAATTCCGATGTGGTGAAGAAAACAGCGCGCGCCGCCAGGATGCCGATCGCGGCAATCCCGAACACCAGCAACAGAATGCCACGGCCGAAGTACAGGTCCGGGGCAACATAAAACACCAGGGTCAGGATGCCGAACGCCATGGCGAACGATGGCATCAGGCGCAGGAAAAACGGGTTGCGCAAGCCATCGGCAAAATTTAACTGGTACATGCCCAGCGCGCTCATGCTGAACACGATGGCGCCGGCAAAGAGGCATGCCGACAACAGGAAGTGTTCCAGCTTCGGCAGGACGAAATCTTCGCCATCGAAGAACCGGACGGCCGATCCGATATAGAACGAGCCGATCAGGATAAGGACTTCCACGAGCAGCAGGCTGAACGCGACTTTAGATACGTAGTGATTGGATATTCGCAACATTTTTTATGGTTCCCTCCCCGCCCGACCATCCCGCAAGCCGCGTGACGCCGCAGGAGACAGGTTGATCCCCGGTCTTTATGGACGGGTCAGGCTGGCAACATACCAATCCATCGCCAGCGCCAACCCTTGTTCGATATTATGTGTAGGCACGTAGCCCAGCAGTTGAGCCGCCTTGCTGATGTCGGCCTGCGAATGGCGCACATCGCCGGGGCGGAAATCCTTGTACTGAGGACGGTGCCCGGACAGGTGCGGGAAACGCGGTTCCAGCAATGTCAGCATCATGGCATACAGTTGGTTGAGGCTGGTGCGGCCGCTCAGCGCCACGTTGTAGACCTGGTTGACGGCGTCCGGCGCATCGGCCATGGCCGCCAACAGGTTGGCCTGCACGACATTTTCGATGTAGCAAAAGTCGCGGCTGGTTTCGCCATCGCCATTGATGGCCAGCGGCTGGTTATTGATCAGTGCGGAGACCCACTGCGGGATCACTGCCGCGTAGGCGCCATGCGGATCCTGGCGCGGACCGAACACATTAAAATAACGCAGACCGATGTTTTCCATGCCATAGCAGCGGGCAAACACGTTGGCATACAGTTCATTCACATATTTGGTGACGGCATAGGGCGACAGCGGCTGGCCGATGCGCTCTTCCACCTTCGGCAGCGCCGGATGGTCGCCATAGGTGGAGCTGGACGCGGCATACACAAAGCGCCGGACCTTGGCGTCGCGGGCCGCCGTCAGCATGTTCAGGAAACCCGTGACATTGGTGTCGTTGGTGGTTTGCGGGTCGGCCAGCGAACGCGATACCGAACCCAGCGCAGCCTGGTGCAACACGAAATCCACCCCTTCGCAGGCCTGCGCGCAATCGGCAGGGTGGCGGATATCGCCGCGGATGAAATGGAAGTTGGACCAGGCTTCGTCGCCCACCGCGGCGGCCACCTGGTCCAGGTTGTGTTGGTGGCCCGTGGCGAAGTTATCCAGGCCCGTGACGCGCTGCCCCAGCTTCAACAGGGCTTCGACCAGATTGGAACCAATGAACCCGGCAGCACCGGTTACCAGCCAATGGTAGCGGGCGGTTCGCAATTGCTGCGCCACGCGGGGAAAAGCGCCACCGCGCTCGGATTGATCATTCATCAGTGCATCCATCTATTGAGTCAGTTTGCCGCAAGCTGCATAGCTCGCCAGCATTACCTAAGTGTCGGCGAGGATACCACTCAACACAAGCTTTGCGTTGGTGTTCCGCGACATTATGGTTGTGTTTGGAGGGATAGCCGCTATCGTCGTTGAGTTTAAAATTAAATGCAAGCTTTATAACGACTCGAACTGAAGAGCAATGGCATTGTGGCACTATTTGAGCGCAACACCAATGCCATTTTGGCAAAAATTATTCACATTGATATCCGTGCCACATATTTTATCCGATACATATCAGCTGTTGTTTCCCTGAAAATTACCCTTGACAAACTTGCTAAACAAAAAGAAAATCAGGCGTTGTTTTTACGATTTATTTCTCGGAGAAATGTTAAATTTTCCCCGCGACTAACTATTTCCGCGCTAATCTGAACTCTATCCATTCGGCATCATTTCGGCGCCGCAATTTTCTAGGACAGATCAGATATGAGTACGCCCCTGAACACTTCCTTGCGACCTATGTTCGCCACAGTCCTGTGCGCCACGCTCGTGGCATGCGGTGGTGGGAATGATGACACCTCCAGCCTGCCTCCCGCCAGCGTCGTGACGATGGGCGGTCCCGCCATTACCGGCGGCGCCACCAATATTGATCCCAAAGGCGCCACCGCGACGGCGACCGCGTCGTCAACCGAGCAGGCCACTGCCGCCACAGCGGAACAGGCCAGCACCGCGTCGACGGTACAAGGCGGCGCCACGCTGTCGGCCGGTGCCGTCGTCGGCTTGCTGCCGACCGGCGCGGCGCCCGGACCCATTACCGGCGTGGGGTTCACCTACATCACGCCGGTGCAACTGACCAGTACCGCGACGGCGCCGCAAGTCAATACGCCCTTCACGTTTGGCCAGGTCTTTTCCCAGGGCCACGTGAAGAGCACAGAAAGCGTACTGGCCAGGACTGCCGCCGGCGCCGCCATTCCGGTGCAGGTCGATGTCAAGGCGCGCCATGCCGATGGTTCGGTACGCCACGCCGTCATCACGGCCGTGCTGCCCACCAGCATGCCCAAGCAAACCCAGACGATTTACCTGACCAAGGGCACAGCCACGGCCGCCACTGGCACCACTACCGGGATGGCGCCGTCGCAATTGCTCAATGCCGGATTCACCTCGAGCTTCAACGCCACCATCGACGGCAAGGTCTACAGCGCATCGGCCGACGGCTTGCTGAAGGCCGGCGGCCAGACCAGTTGGCTGGCTGGCCCACTGGTCAATGAATGGCTGGTGTCGGCGCCGCTGAAAACCGCATCCGGCGAAGTCCACCCGCACTTGTCGGCACGTTTTGCCATCCGTGCGTATGGCACCAGCACGGCCCGGGTCGACGTGACGATCGAGAACACCTGGGCGTTTGAAGCAGCGCCGCAGAACTTCACCTATGACGCGCAAGTGCTGGTGGGCGGCAAACCCGTCTACACCAAAGCCGGACTGACGCACTACCACCATGCACGCTGGCGCGAAACGTTCTGGTGGGGCAACGCGCCACAACTGGATGTGCGCCACAACGCCGCCTACCTGATTGCCACCAAGGCATTGCCCAACTATGAGTTGCTGACCATCAAGGAAGCCACACTCGACAGCATGAGCAAGCGCTGGCTGGCCAGCAAGAATGGCCCGATGGAATCGGGCATCGCCGAGCCCTACATGATGACGACCGGCGGTCGCATCGATCTGGGCTTGCTGCCGCGCTGGAACGCCATGTACCTGCTCAGCATGGACCCGCGCCTGAAAACCGTTGCGCTGGGCATGTCGGAACAGGCCGGCAGCTGGTCTGCGCACTATCGTAACAAGATCAGCGGCCGCCCGGTCACGCTGGCGGAATACCCGTACATGACACGACTGGGCAACCCGAACGACACCTATAACCCGGCGACCAAGCTGAAGGAAGTCTTCCCGGATTGCCCGACCACGAAATGCACGTCCCCGCTGGCGGCCGACACGTCGCACCAGCCCGCGTTCGCTTACCTGCCCTACGTGGTCACGGGTGACTATTACCACCTGGAAGAGTTGCAGTTCTGGGCCAACTTCAGCACGTTCTCATCGAATCCGGGCTACCGCGACGCCGGCAAAGGCCTGTTCAAATCCGATCAGGTGCGCGGCCAGGGCTGGAGCCTGCGGACACTGGCGCAAGCGGCCTACATCACCCCCGACGCAGACCCGCAAAAAGCCAACTTCAATACCATCCTGAACCACAACATCGACTGGTATCACGC
>JAIENA010000171.1 GCA_019751755.1 Burkholderiaceae bacterium
CATATTCAAATCGGGAATGCATCATTGCATGCCTGACCCCATGGTTTTCCAATAGATGAATGCATCAACGCACGCCTGACCCCAAGGTGGTTGGGGCTGCGGCGGTGTTGGGCGTCTATTTGGGCAGCGCGGCGCGCCAGCGGGTGCGGTAGGCTGGCAGGGTGGGGAGGTGCGCTGGCGGCGCGGTCGTGTTGGCGCCAGCGGGGGCGCGGCCCCAGTGGCGCAGCATCCAGCCGCCGCAGGTGGTGCCGCTGGTGTCGGCGGACACTTGCACCGGCTGGCCGGGGCGCAACGCTGCCAGCAGCGCGGCGAAGTGCGGGTTGCCGGTAAAGCTGCCTTCCACGATTACCGGGCCGGTGTCCGCCCCCAATAATTCCAGGCAATAGTCGCTCATCAAGACGCTATACAAGGTCGCCAGCGCATAGCGCGCACGGGCCGATTGTGGCGCGGGGCCGCTGATCGCGCCGGATATCGCGTCCGCCTTGGCGGCGAACGGACCGCCGGCGGCGAATGCCGGCAGCGCCAGCGTGCCTTGGTCGATCAGCGTGGCGATGTCGTCCAGCGTGCAGGTTTGCGGTGATTCGCCGGCCAGTTCGGCAAACTCGCGTCCGCCCATAAAGCGGATGCAGGCCACCGGGTCGCCCAGCGCATTGACGTTGGCCAGCATGTCCGCCGTTTCCTGTAAACGATCAAGTGGGCGCTGCAGCGCCGCCGCAATGACCCAGGTGCCGGTCGACAGCACCGTGCACTGTTCCTTGTCAACGCCACTGCCCGCCACCGGCAAATGCCGCAGCAGCGACGCGTTGCTGTCATGGATGCCGCACACGATCACGCATTCCTCCGGCACCCCGGTCTGGCGCGCCAGACCGGGCTTGATGGTGCCGAGGATGTCCCATGCATGGCGCATGGCGGGCAATTGCCCGTGCCACCCCATCTTGTCCACCAGCGCCGAATACTGGCGGCGGCCCGGTTGCCACAGGTCCGTATGGCAGCCCAGCGACGTCACTTCGGTCGCGGCCACGCCGGACAGCAGCCAGGCCCAGTATTGCGGATACATCAAAATATGCCGTGCCCGTGCGACTTCGACAGGATAGGCGCTGGCCAGCCAGTGCAACTGGCGGCCCAGGTTCAGGCCGGCCGGCAGCGCCGGCGACAACGTCGTGGCAAAGGTGGGGCGCACCGCGTCATACTGCGCGCCGCCACCGGGCAGCGTGTACTCGTAGTCCGGCACCGGCAGCACCAATCCCTTGTCATCGACCAGCGCCGCCGTGGCGCCATGCGTGACCGGGACGATCGCGGTGATGCGCGCCTGCGATGAAAATTGGCGCAAGGCCGCCAGCAGCCAGCCCCGGATGCCTTCGGTATCGTGGTGCGGGTAGGGACCGTCGGTGACGATGGTGTTGGCCCGGCGTGCTTCGCCCAGCACGCCGCCCTCGGCATCGAGCAGCACCAGCTTGACATTGGTCTTGCCGATATCGAGGATTGCCGTCGCTTCTGGCAATGGTGTCATTTCGCCACCTTTTTTCCCGCCAGCAGGCGCGGCACCGCGATGGTCGCCAGCAGCAGCAAGCCGACCACGATGGTCATGTAAATTCCCGGCACATTGGCCAGCGACAGGCCATAGGTCAGCGCGCCCAGCGTCAGCACCGACAGCATCACGCCGCCGATGGTGCCGGTGCCGCCGGCAATGCCGACCCCGCCCAGGATCACCATGGTGATGGCTTCGAGCTCCCAGCCCATCGCGATATTCGGGCGCGTGCTGCCGATCCGCCCCGTCAGCAGCCAGGCAGCCAGTCCCGCCATGGCGCCCGTCAGCACGAACAGCACCAAACGATAGCGGTCGACGGCGATCCCGGAAAAACGCGCCGCTTCCGGGTTGTTGCCAATCGCATAGATACGGCGGCCCCACGTGGTGGCATGCAGCACAAAGGCAAACAGCGCCGCCATCACCAGCAGCACCACGAATTCGCGCGGAATCACGTCGAAGAAATACCCTTGACCCCAGTCCATCATGACTTGCGGGTAGCCGGTAAAGGCCTTGTCGCCCAGCACCACGCTGGCCAGGCCGCGATACAGCGACACCGCGCCGATCGTGACGACAATCGACGGCAGGGCGTGTACGGTGACCAGGTAGCCATTGAGGAAGCCGCACGCCGCGCCGGTGGCGACGCCGACCAGCAGCAGGCTTTCCGGCGGCCACCCCGCGTTCATCGCCAGGCCCATGGCGACCGAGGCCAGCGCCAGGATGCCGGACACCGAGATGTCGATTTCGCGGCAAATGATCAACAGCGCCATTGGCAGCGCAATCAGCGCCTTTTCACTGAAGTTAAAGGTGCCGTCCATCAGATTATACGGATCGAGGAAGGCTGGCAGCAGCGCGCCATTGACGGCGAACACCAGCAGCAGCATCAGTACCAGCAGGGCTTCACGCCGCGCCAGCAGGGCTTTGAGCGTCACCGGCGCCTGGTCCAGCACCGTATAGCGTGAAGTATGGCCGCCAATATCGGCGGCATTGGCGGCATTGGCTGCATTAGCCGGCTGCGGCGACCCGCCGGCGGAAAGTTGTGCATTCATTTAAACGTGGCTCCCGGATTGAATCTGGTGCAGCGGCAGGATCTGACGCCCGCCTTGCTTGTTGCCACGGGCATTGATCAGCACCGCGGCGAGGATAACGAGGCCGGTCAGCGCGCTTTGCCAGAATGGCGACACCTTGACTACCGGCAGGGCATTGCCGATCACGCCCAGGAACAGTGATCCCAGCACCGCGCCGGCCACCGTGCCGGCGCCGCCGGCGATGCTGATGCCGCCGATCACGCAGGCGGCAATCACGGTAAATTCAAAGCCATAGGCGATTTCGGTGTACGCCACCGCATAGCGCGCCACCCACAGGTAACCGGCCAGTCCGGCCACCATGCCGGAAATGCCATAGGTCCAGAACAGGCGCTGCGCGATCGGAATACCGACATAGCGCGCCGAGGCCGGCGCATTGCCGATCGCGAACAGGTCGCGGCCAAAGCGCGTGTGGCGCGCGCCATACCAGCACGCCAGCACCGACAGGGCGGCGATCCACACCAGGTGCGTCGCGCCCAGCAGGGTGTCGAGCGGAAAGGCGATGAAATGGGTCGGCATCTGGTGCGAATTGACCCAGGCGCCGCCGGACAGCACGAACACCAGGCCCCGGTACACACTCATGGTGCCGAGCGTGACGACGATGGGAGGCAAGTCCAGATAGCCGATCAGGGCGCCGTTGACGAGGCCCAGCAGCAGGCCCGCCACGGTGGCGGCCAGCATCACCACCACCAGCGGCAAGTCAGGGTTGGCCGCCGCCAGCATGGCGGCCACCATGCCGCACAGCGCCAACGTCGACGCCACCGACAAGTCAATCCCGCGTGTGACGATCACCAGCATTTGCGCCAGCGCCAGCATGATCAGCAAGGTGCTGTCGGTGAGCACGTTGCCCAGACTGGCGGGCGACATAAACACTGGCGCGCGCAGGCCCACCAGCAAGATCAACGCCACCACCATCAGCGCCAGAATCGCCTCGCGCTGCTTCAATAAATTTTTCATTACGCTGCTTCCTTTGCTACGGCAATCCCGGAGGCCGCCGCCACCACGCTTTCCGGGGTGGCCTCCTGCCGGGAGAATTCACGCACCATGCGGCCGTGGTGCATCACCACCACCCGGTCGGACAAGCCCAGCACTTCCGGCAATTCAGACGACACCAGGATCACCGATAAACCTTGTTCCACCAGCCGGCTGATAAAGCGATGCACGGCGGCTTTGGAGCCGATGTCGATGCCCTTGGTCGGTTCATCGAGGATGATGACCTTGGGATCGGTGGCCAGCCATTTGCCGAGCACCACCTTTTGCTGGTTGCCGCCGGACAGCTCCGATACGTTTTGCATCAGGTGGTGCGCCTTCAATTCCAGCTGCTGCGCGAAGTGGCGCGCCAGCGCGGCTTCCTGCTGTCGCTTGCGGCGCAGGAAAAAGCCCAGGCGGTTCAGCACCGGCAACGTCATATTGTGCAGAATCGGCAGCGACAGATGCGCGCCGTGGTGCTGGCGGTCTTCCGGCACATAGGCGATGCCATGCTTGACGGCGTCGTCCGGACAGGTGATGCGCACCGGGGCGCCCCCGATTTTCACGCTGCCGCGCACGTTCGGCGTCAGGCCAAACAGCGCTTGCATGACTTCCGAGCGGCCCGCGCCCACCAGCCCGTAAAAACCGAGGATTTCACCCTTGCGCAGGCTGAAACTGATGCCGTCGAATTCCGTCGGATGGCAAAAGCCTTCCACTTCCAGCAAGGTGGCGCCCGGCGTCACGTCGGCCTTCGGATAAGCCTGATGCACCGCGCGGCCCACCATCAACGCCACCAGTTGTGGCTCGCTGATGTCGGCCATGGCGCCGTCGGCGACAAACTGGCCGTCGCGCAGCACCGTGTAGCGGTCGGCCACGGCGAAGATTTCATCAAACTTGTGCGAAATGAAGATGATCGCGGTACCGGCCGCCTTCAACTGGCCGATGATGCGGTACAGTTCGACGATTTCCCGCTGCGACAGCGACGCCGTCGGTTCGTCGAGAATCACCACCTTGGCGTCCTGCGACAGCGCGCGCGCGATTTCCACGAAGTGGCGCTGCGCCACGGACAGGTCGCGAACCCGGGCGCGCACAGGGATCGCCACTTCCAGCCGCGCAAACAGTTTTTCCGCTTCCTGCTCGATGCGGCTCCAGTCGATCCGGCCCGCTTTACCCTTGCAGGGCTGGCGGCCGACAAAAATGTTTTCCGCCACCGTCAACTCATCGAACATCACGGTTTCCTGGTGCACCGCCGTGATCCCTTGACGCATCGCTTGCTGCGGTCCGTGGAACGTCACCGCCTGGCCGTCCAGCAAGATGCTGCCGTCGTCCGGTTGGTAGATACCGGTCAGGGTTTTCACCAGCGTGGACTTGCCGGCGCCGTTTTCCCCCAGCAGCGCCATGACTTCCCCGGCGCGCACTGTGAGCGCTACCTTGTTGAGCGCAACGATGCCGGCGAAACGCTTGCAAATGCCGCGCATTTCCAGCACCGGCGCCACCGTTGTGGCGGCGCCTGCGTTATTGACTTGCATACGGCGTCCTGTCAGAAGATCTTGGAGAACTGCTCGACGTTCTCTTTGTTGTAGACGAAAGGCGCGGCCATCGCGGCTTCGCCGTTGGCATCAATGGCAATGGTGCCCATGCGTCCAACCGGGAGCGCGCCACCCACCTTGGCTTCCGGCGCGCCCTTGACGAACTGATAGGCCGCATAGGTTGCCGCATAACCGAGGTCGATCGGGTTCCAGATCGCGAATTCGCGCACCGCGCCGCTTTTCACGTGGCCCGCCATTTCCGATGGCAGTCCGAGGCCGGTGACAAATACTTTGCCCACCAGTTTTTCGTCGACCACGGCCTTGCTGGCGGCGTTGATGCCGACCGTGGTCGGGGCGATGATGGCTTTCAGGTTCGGGTTGCTGCGCAACAGGCCGATCGCTTCGCGGTAACTTTTGTCCGACTGGTCGTCGCCATACACGGTCGCCACCAGCTTGAGGCGCGAGAAGGCCGGCTTCGCCAGTTCATCCTTCATGACATTGATCCAGATGTTCTGGTTGGTGGCCTGGGCCGATGCCGACAGGATGGCGACCTCGCCGGCGCCGCCGATCGCGTCGGACGCCATTTGCAGCTGCTTCTGGCCGATCAGTTGCGCATTCGACGGGTTGAGTTGCATCAGGCGGCCATCCTGGGCCAGGCCGCTGTCAAACGACACCACCTTGATGCCGCGCTGCATGGCTTTTTTGGCAATCGGCACCAGCGCGTTCGGGTCGTTGGCGGAGATCACGATGGCGCTGACCTTTTGGCTGATCAGCGAATTAATGATTTCAATCTGGCCTTCGGCCGACGGCGTGGTGGGACCGGTATAAATGATTTCCACGTCCTTCAACTGGGCGGCGGCCTCCTTGGCGCCGCTGTGGGCGGCGTCGAAGAAACCATTGCCAAGGTTTTTTACCACCAGCGCGATGCGGATCTTTTCAGGCGGCTTGCTGCAACCGGCGCTCATCAACAGGCCGCCGGCGACGGCGCTTGTGGCGATGGCTTTCAGGACGCTGCGGCGTGTGCTGGACTTGGTGGGTTGTGCGTGCTGGTTCAATGTGCAGTCTCCGTCTGGAACATGGCGGGTGAGGCAAGGTCGTAGATATGAGGGAAGGGCGATGGCGGCGCCTGCGGCGGCAAGGGTTCCGGTTCCACGGTCAGCACCTTGATACCCGACTGCTCCAGCAGCTGCACGGCCGAATCCGACGCGTAGGTATCGGTGATCACCGTCGACACGCGGTTCAAGCCGCACAGGATCAAGCCAGCTTTCTTGGCAAACTTGGAGCTGTCGGCCAGTACGATCAATTCCTCGGCCTGGCTGATCAGGCGCTTCTCGGCCTGGATCAGCAGCGGGTCCGCTTCCATCAGGCCCAGCAAGGACAGGCCGTACACGCTCATGAACATCTTGGCGGCGTAGTGGTGCTGCGTGATGTCGTTGTCAAAGGGACTGAGAATGACATTTTGTTCGCGGTAGACCTTGCCGCCGGGGACAATGATTTCATTTTCGCTGGTGACCAGCAGGCGCTCGGCCATCAGGAAGGAATTGGTCAGGATTTTCAGGTGCTGGTCGACCAGGAACTCCGCCATCATGAAGGTGGTCGTGCCGCCGTTGATGATGATGGTCTCGCCATCGCGGCACATGCCGGCGGCCTGGCGGGCAATGGCGCGCTTGCTTTCCGCGTGGGCCCGGATATTATTCTGGAACGATTCGCTGGTGAGTGGGAAACTGCGCTTTTTCTGCGGCAGGTTGGCGGCGCCGCCGCGGGTGCGGGTCAGCAGGTTGCGCATGGCGAGCCAGCTGATGTCGCGCCGTACGGTGGCGGGGGATGCATTGAGCCAGTCGACCAGTTGCGGCACGGTGGCCGTTTCATGTTCGGCGAGCAGCTTCAGCAAACGTTTACGGCGTTTGTGGTTAACCATCTTTGTCTCCTTTTGTTGTACCTACTCCAATGTTCCCGACACGGTGTGATGCGGCGCGGGAGCTGGGTGATCGCTTTGTTAGCGTTTTTGTTAGCGGAAAGACTAATCACTCTGGCCGTTAGCGTCAATCATGGAATGATCAACCAATTGATTATTTTTCATCCTGCGCCCACGTAAATGCGCAATTCGATCATCATTATGATTATTCCGAACTTGCTCACGATGTTGATCGGTGGCGCGTTGACACCCCATGCCGCCCCGGTTTCTACTGGCTCCGTATGCCGAACAGGCACTGACCGCAAGCACAAACCAACGACGGAGAACAGCAATGAATGACCCGAAGCAGCAAGAACCGATCACCTCGCAGTGGAATGACAGCGTGGCCGCCAGCATGAGCGAGCCAGAACTGCTGCTGTACCGTTCCAACCTGCTCGGTTCCGACCTGCGCATCACCAATTTCGGCGGCGGCAACACCTCGGCCAAAGTGACCATGACCGATCCACTGACCGGCCAACAAGCCGAAGTGCTGTGGGTCAAAGGCTCGGGCGGTGACCTGGGCAGCATCAAGATGGATGGCTTTTCCACCCTGTACATGGACAAGCTGCAGGCGCTCAAAGGCCGCTACCGTGGCCTGGAAAACGAAGATGAAATGGTCGCTTACCTGCCGCACTGCACCTTTAACCTGAATCCACGCGCCGCCTCGATCGACACCCCGCTGCACGCCTATATCAATCGCAAGCATGTCGACCACATGCACCCCGATTCGTGCATCGCGATCGCCGCCTGCAAGAACAGCAAAGAACTGACGCAAAAGATTTTCGAGGGCGAGTTGGGCTGGCTGCCATGGCAGCGTCCCGGCTATGACCTGGGCTTGAAACTGGAAGCGCTGTCGCAATCGCAGCCGCAACTGAAAGGCATCATCCTCGAAGGTCACGGCCTGTTTACCTGGGGCGATACCGCCAAGTCGTGCTACGAAACCACGGTCGCCATCATCAAGCGCGCCGAGGAATGGCTGGCGTCGAACATCCAGCAGCCGGTGTTTGGCGGCCAGACCGTGCAGCCGCTGGCCCCGGAAGCGCGCGCCGCGCTGGCCGCGCAACTGATGCCGCTGTTGCGCGGCAAGATCAGCCAGCAGGAATACAAACTGGGCCACTTTGACGACAGCGCCGCCGTGCTGGAATTCGTCTGCGCCCGCGACCTGGCGCCGTTGGCCGCGCTGGGCACGTCATGCCCGGACCACTTCCTGCGCACCAAGATCCGTCCGTACGTGGTGGCGTTCGATCCGGCCAATCCGGACTTTGACGCACTGGCGGCCAGCCTGGACGCCGGCCTGGCAGCCTACCGCGCCGATTACACCGCCTACTATGAGCGTTGCAAGCGCGCCAACAGCCCGGCGGTTCGCGACGCCAACCCGATCATTTACCTGATCCCGGGCGTCGGCATGCTGTCGTTTGCCAAAGACAAGGCCACCGCCCGCATTGCCGGCGAATTCTATGTCAATGCGATTAACGTGATGCGCGGCGCCAATGGCGTTGATGAATATGTCGGCCTGCCGGAGCAGGAAGCGTTTGATATCGAATACTGGCTGCTGGAAGAGGCGAAACTGCAGCGCATGCCGAAACCGAAATCGCTGGCCGGCCGTATCGCGCTGATCACCGGCGGCGCCGGCGGCATCGGCCAGGCCGTGGCGCGCCAGATGCTGCAGGAAGGCGCTTGCGTGCTGCTGACCGATATCGACGCCGAAGCGCTGGAAGAGGCGAGGAAGTCGCTGGCCAAGGTGGCCGGCAAGGATAACGTGGCCACCATCGTTGGCAATATCACCAGCGAAACGGCGGTCGATGGCGTGCTGGGCGAAGCCGCGCTGCGCTTTGGTGGCGTCGATTTGCTGGTGTCCAATGCCGGCATCGCTTCTTCCGCGCCGCTGGAAGACACCACGCTGGAGATCTGGAACCGCAACCAGGACATCCTGGTCACCGGTTACTTCCTGGTGTCGCGTGCCGCCTTCCGCATGATGAAGACGCAGCAACTGGGCGGCTCGATGGTGTTTGTGGCGTCGAAAAACGGCCTGGTGGCATCAGCTGGCGCATCGGCCTACTGCACCGCCAAGGCCGCCGAAATCCATCTGGCGCGCTGCATCGCGCTCGAAGGCGCGCCGCACGGCATCCGCGTCAACGTGGTCAATCCGGACGCCGTCATCAAGGGGTCGCGGATCTGGGACGGCAAGTGGAAGGAAGAGCGCGCCGCCTCGAACAAGATCGGCGCCGATGATATCGAAGAGTTCTACCGCCAGCGCAGCATGCTGAAACGCTCGGTGCTGCCGGAAGATATCGCCGAAGCGGTGTACTTCCTGTCCAGCGACAAGGCCGGCAAGAGCACCGGCAACGTGCTGAACGTGGATGCCGGTAACGCGGGTGCGTTCACCCGTTAAGTTATTCGCGGCTGTCGCTGCAGGGCGGATGCGCATAGCGTCATCCGCCAGGCGTCACTGACGCCGCATGCATGGCGGATTACGCCTTCGGCTAATCCGCCCTACGAATTGAGTTAGGGAGACAATAATGACTGAAGCATACAAAATCGCAGCAGGCCAGGTGGCCGACCATAACGCGCAGCGCGCCGCCAATCTGGCAGCCGATTACGCCGCGCTGGGCGGCATGCTGGAGCGTCGCGGCATCGATATCGAGACCATCACGGCGCACGCGCAAACCTTCGCGGTGGCGCTGCCCAGCTGGGGCGCCGGTACTGGCGGCACCCGTTTTGCCCGTTTCCCGGGCAAGGGCGAGCCGCGCAACGTGTTTGAAAAAATCGACGATTGCGGCGTGATCCACCAGTTGACGCGCGCCACCCCGACCGTGTCGCTGCACTTCCCGTGGGATAAAACCGATGATCCTGCCGCGCTGCGCGAACACGCCGCCGCCTATGGCCTGGGCTTCGACGCCGTCAACTCGAACACCTTCCAGGATCAGTTGGGCCAGCAGGAGTCGTATAAATACGGCAGCCTGACCAATATCAGCGCCGCCGCGCGCGAACAGGCCGTGGCGCACAATATCGAATGCATCGAGCTGGGCCGCGCGCTGGGTTCGAAAGCGCTGACGGTATGGGTCGGCGATGGCGCCAATTTCCCCGGCCAGAGCAACCTGCGCGGCGCGCTGGAGCGTTACCTCGACAGCATGCGCAGCATCTACAGCGCGCTGCCGGACGACTGGAACGTGCTGATCGAACATAAACTGTTTGAACCGGCGTTCTATGCCACCACCATCGCCGACTGGGGCACCAGCTTCGCTTGCGCGCAGCAACTGGGCCCGAAAGCCAAGTGCCTGGTGGACCTGGGGCACCATGCGCCGAACACCAATATTGAAATGATCGTGGCGCGTCTGGCGCAGTTCGGCAAGCTGGGCGGCTTCCACTTCAATGACAGCAAGTATGGCGATGACGACCTCGATTCCGGTTCCATCAATCCGTTCCAGCTGTTCCTGGTGTTTAACGAACTGGCCGATGCGGCGGCGCGCGCCGGCGCCGGTTTCCAGACCGCCAACATGCTGGACCAGTCGCACAATGTGACGGACCCGATTGAAAGCCTGATGAGCAGCGCGGTCGAAGTACAGCGCGCATTCGTGCAGGCGGCGCTGGTGGACCGCGCGGCACTCCAGCAGTACCAGGACGGCAATGATGTGCTGCAGGCGGCGCAAACCCTGAAGCATGCGTTCCGTACCGATGTGTCGGCGATCCTGGCCATGGCGCGCGTGCGCGCCGGTGGCGCCGCCGATCCGGTGGCGTGCTACCGCGCGTCGGGCTACCGTGCGCAGGCGGCGGAACTGCGTCCGGCCAAGGCCGGTGCGTCCAGCAGCGGCATCGTCTAAGCGGCGCTGCCCCTGATGTTATGCAGTCGTAAGGTGTGCGGAACGGGGTCACCCGTTTCCGCCGGCGCGGCGCATGGCGCCGCTGTCCAATGCACAGCGGTGCCCATCATGGCGCGGCGTGGCGCAGTTCTACTGTCGAGTTCGCTACTGTCGACCGCAATACTGTCGACCGCACTGCTGTCGGCAGTGCCACTCGCCGCTGGCGCTGCGCCGGCCAGTGGCGCCGCCGCCGCGCGCACCGCTGCTGGCGTTAACCATGGCGCTGGCATTGGCGACACCGCGGCGCTGCGCATCGCCGAGGTGGCGGCGCACCTGGCCGCGCCGCCGGACAACGCGCGCGCCATGGTGCGCTGGTGGTGGTTCGGACCGGCCGTGGTCAATCACCAGCTGGAACGCGAAATGCGCGCGATGAAGGCGGGCGGCTACGGCGGCTTTGAAATCCAGCCGGTGTATCCGATGGCACTCGATGACCCGGCGCGCGGCATTCGCAATGTGCCGTACCTGTCGCCCGACTTCCTGCAATCGCTGGCGTTTGCCAATCGCAAGGGCAGGGAACTGGGCCTGCGGGTGGACCTGACCCTGGGTTCCGGCTGGCCGTATGGCGGGCCGCACATCAGTGCGCAGCACGCGGCCAGCCGCATGCGGGTCGCCACCAGCACGGTGGCGCCGGGCGCCACGTCCTATATGCTGCCGGCCGTGATGAGCGGTGAGGCGCTGGTGGCGAGTTTTATCGGCGCCGGCACGGCCAAGGAATATGATGTCACGCAACTGAGGCTGACCGAAGACGCTCCCGCGCCGGCGCCGACGACCG
Source organism: Burkholderiaceae bacterium (assembly GCA_019751755.1). Classification (GTDB taxonomy): domain Bacteria; phylum Pseudomonadota; class Gammaproteobacteria; order Burkholderiales; family Burkholderiaceae_D; genus Rugamonas. The sequence continues at coordinate 11,695 of JAIENA010000171.1, forward strand.
GGCGCGCCCTGGTCACGCCGGCCGCGCACGAGCGCGTGGCCGTGTTTTATATTGCCAGCCGCACCGGCCAGCAAGTCAAACGCCCGGCGCTGGGCGCCGAGGGCTTTGTGCTGGACCATATGGACGCCGATGCCGTGCAGCGTCACCTTGACCAGGTGGCGGCGCCCCAATTGAAAGCTTTTGGCCAGCAGCCGCCGAGCGCCGTGTTTTCCGACAGCCTGGAAGTGTATGGCAGCGACTGGACCGGAGATTTTCTGGCGCAGTTCCGTCGCCGCCGTGGCTATGATTTAACGCCCTATCTGCCGCAGGTCTACAGCGGCCAGGGACCCGACGCCCCCGCGTTGCGCCGGGACTGGGCGCTGACCCAGACCGAGCTGGTCAATGAACGCTTCCTGGCCCCGATCAACGCCTGGGCCCGCGCCCATGGCACGCGCTTCCGGTCCCAGACCTATGGCGAACCGGCGGTGTCGCTGTCGAGCACGCGGCTGGTCGATTTACCCGAAGGCGAGGGCCCGCAGCACCGCGCGTTTTCGTTCACCCGGCTGGCAACGTCCGGCGGCCACCTGTTTGGCCGCAACGTGATTTCCGCTGAAACCTGGACCTGGCTTAATTCGCCCGCGTTCAACGCCAGCCCGCTCGACATGAAAGCCGAAGCGGACCGCATGCTGCTGCAGGGTGTCAACCAGTTTATCGGCCACGGCTGGCCCTACACGCCGCCGGGCGCGCAGGAACCGGGGTACGCGTTTTATGCCGCCGCCGTGTTCAATGACCACCAGCCCTGGTGGACCGTAATGCCGGACGTGAACCGCTATTTGCAGCGCATCAGCTACCTGATGCGTCAGGGCCGTCCCGCCAACACGGTGGCGGTGCTGCTGCCGAACGATGACGTCTATGCCGCGCTGAACCCGGGCAAGGTGTCGCTGTCGGCGGAAATGCACCATCATGTGACGCCGGAACTGACGGCGCAGATCCTCGACGCCGGTCACAACCTCGATTACACCGATGCCGATGCCGTGCTGGCGCAGGGCATTGCGCAACCGGTACTGGTGCTGCCGCACGTAACCCGGCTGGCGCCGCAGGTGCTGGCCAGGATCGACGCTTATGCGCAACGCGGCGGCCAGGTCATCGCCGTCGGTGCGCTGCCGTCGGCGGCGCCGGGCTTCCTTGATGCGCAGGCGGTTGGTGAACAGGTCCGGGCCGCCTCGCAGGCGCTGGCCACGCGCAGCACGGTGCAGGTGGTGCCCGACGATGGCGCGCTCGGTGCGGCGCTGGCGCGGGCCGTGCGTCCCGACTTGCTGGTGCGCGGGCAAAACGGTGACGTTGGATTTATCCGGCGCCAGCTGGCCGATGCCGATATTTATTTTATCGCCAACACCGGCAATCAGCCGGTGCGCACCTCGGCCGCCATTGCGCAGCAACGGCGCCATGCCGCGTGGGTCAACCCACATGACGGCAGCGCGCGTGCCGTCAGCTGGTCGGGCGCTACCCAGCCCGGGCTGAACCAGGCTAGGGATGTGGCGTCGAAACAGACGCTGGAGTCGTCACCGGAGCTGGCGTTGGCGTTAGCACCGTATGAATCGACGGTACTGGTGCTGTCGGATACGCCATTGCCCTCCGTGCGGCCAGCGGCGGAGGGCGAGCCGACTGTCGTTGCGCGGCTCGACACCGGCTGGCAACTGACCTTCCCCGGCCTGAAACAGGCGGCGCAACCGGTGGCGGCGCTGCGCTCCTGGACCGATGATGACGCGACCCGTTATTACTCGGGCATCGGCGTCTACAGCCGTGACGTGACGCTGGAAGGCGCGGCCTTGGCCGGCAAGCGCATCACGCTGGACTTTGGCCCGGGCACGCCGTTGGCGAGTACGGCAAAAGTGCCGGCCGGCATGCGTGCCATGCTCGAAGGGCCGGTGCGTGAGGCGGCGGTGGTGCTGGTGAATGGGCAGCGTGCCGGTGCCGCATGGTGTCCGCCGTACAAGGTTGATGTGACGGCGCTGCTGCGGCCGGGCCGCAACCGGATCGAAGTGCAGGTGGCCAACCTGGCGCTGAACGCGCTGGCCGGCCAGGAGCGGCCCGATTATCGCCTGCTGTGGGCGCGCTATGGCCAGCGCTTCGTGCCGCAGGATACCCAATTGATCGCACCGAAGCCGTCCGGCATGCTGGGGCCGGTGCAACTGGTGTCGCAGAACAGGGAGTCAGAATGAATTTGAAACAACGATGGCTGGCGCCGTGGATATTGTTGCTGACGCTGGCCTGCGCGGCGGCGGGCGCCAGTGCCAGGGACTTCGACCCCGCCGCCTATGGCGCCAGGGCCGATGGCGTGACGATGGACACCCGCGCCATTCAAGCGGCCATCGACGCGGCGGCCAAGGCCGGTGGCGCTCACCGGGTGGTGCTGTCCGGCGGCACGTACTTGTCCGGTTCCGTGTTTGTCAAAAGCGGCGTGACCTTGCACATCGCGAAGGGGGCGACCTTGCTGGGATCGCAGCAACTGGCCGATTACCCCGTGATGCCGACCCGCATCGCCGGGATCGAGATGCGCTGGCCGGCGGCGCTGGTCAACATCGTCGGTGAGGACCATGCCGCCATCGAAGGCGAGGGCACCATCGATGGCGACGGCAAGGTGTTCTGGGACAGTTACTGGAGCCTGCGCAAGGCCTACGAGCCGCGTGGCTTGCGCTGGGCCTCTGATTACGATGCGCAGCGCCCCCGGCTGGTGCAGGTGTTCAAGTCGTCACATGCGCGGATAGGCGGCGGCCTGCTGCTGCGCCGCGCCGGCTTCTGGACCGTGCATATCTGCTATTCGGAAGATGTGACGGTGGAAGATGTCACGATCCGCAACAACGAAGGCGGCCGTGGACCCTCCACCGACGGTATCGACATTGATTCGTCGAAGCGGGTGCTGGTGCAGCGCGCCGATATCGCCGTCAATGACGATGCGCTGTGCCTGAAAGCCGGGCGCGATGCCGATGGCCAGCGCGTGGCGCGGCCCACCGAGGACGTGGTGATCCGCGACTCCGTGATCCGCGACGCGGCGGCCGGCATTACCTTTGGTTCCGAGACCGCCGGTGGTTTTCGCAATATCGAAGCCTACAACCTGAACGTCATTGGCAATGTGCCGGTCGGGATCCTGTTCAAGTCGGCCCATACGCGCGGCGGCTTTGGTGAAAACCTGCGCCTGCACGACATCACGATGACCAATATTCCGGTGGTGCTGCGCGTGACGATGAACTGGAACCCCAGTTACAGCTACGCCCAGATTCCGGCCGACATCAAGCCGGTGCCGCCGGTGTGGCAGGTGCTGGCCACGCCGGTGCCGCGTGACAAGGGGATGGCGCGTTTTAAGGACGTCAAGATCTGGAATATCCGCGCCACCGGCGCCACCACGGCGTTTGAAGTCGACGCCTACAAGGAAGCGCCGCTGCTACGCTTCAGTTTCAGCGGACTCGATATCGAAGCCCGGCACGGCGGCTATATCCACGATGCGCAAGACTGGCGCTTCGACGATGTGAAGCTGGCGCTGGGCCAGCCGGTCGGCATTGAAGACGCGGCCGCCGTGCGCGGCTTGCCGGCCGATGCGGTGCAGGTGCGCCCCGCGCCACCGAAGGCCGATCCACTGAAGAAAAGTTTTGAAGAGCAGGATAAAACATGAGCTTACAACGCAGTAGCAGGATGGCTGCGCTGTTGTCCGCCATGGCCAGCCTGGCCGGCTGCGCGCTGGCGCCGCCGTCGGTGAGCTCGTACCCGTTGCCGACGCCGGCCATGCAAGCGATTGTCGATAAGGACACCCGCCGCCACTTTGGCGACGCGCCGGCCGATGGCGGTCCACTGGCCACCGACTTGTCACCGGCGCTGCAACCGGCGGCAATCGAGCACGCGCTGCGCAAGGTGGCAGACTGGCAGTTGGGCCGCACGCAGCGCCATATCGACCGCATCTGGACTTCCGCCGTGCTGTATACCGGTTTCATGGCCGCCAGCGACGCCACCGGCGATGCCAAATACCGTGACGCCATGCTGGCCATGAGCCAGGGCTTTAACTGGGACGTGAAGGGGCCGTACCCGAACGCGGACGACCTTAGCGTGGCCCAGACTTACCTCGAGCTGCATGCGCTCGACCCATCGCCGGACAAGCTGCTGCCGGTCAAGGCGCATCTGGACCAGCTGATTGGCCTGAAAACGCTGACCCCGAATGATCGCCGCGTGCCATGGTGGTGGTGTGACGCGCTGTTCATGGCGCCGCCGGTATGGGCCAAGATGTACCGGGCCACCGGTGAGCGCAAGTACCTCGATTATGTCCATGAACAGTGGCGCATCACGTCCGACTTGCTCTACGACGAGGACGAACATTTATATGCGCGTGACACCAGCTATATTGACCAGACTGAGCCCAACGGCCAGAAAATCTTCTGGTCGCGCGGCGAAGGCTGGGTGCTGGGCGGCCTGGCGCGCACCATCGATTTTATTCCCCCCGATGATCCGCAGCGGCCGTTCTACTTGCGGCAATTGCGTGACATGGCGGCAAGAATCGCCACGCTGCAAAACCCGCAAGGCTTGTGGCACGCCGGGCTGCTCGATCCCGCCACCTATCCGCTGGCGGAAACGTCCGGCTCCGCGCTGTTCGTCTATGGCATGGCGTATGGTGTCAACCGGGGCTACCTGGATCAGGCAAGCTATCGCCCCGTGATTGAAAAAGCCTGGGCCGGACTGCTTCAACATGTGTACGCCGATGGCCGGCTGGGTGGCATCCAGCAAACCGGGGCGGAGCCAGCGTTTTACCGTCCCGCTTCCAGCTATAACTATGGCGTGGGCGGTTTCCTGCTGGCGGCGGCCGAAGTCAAGCGTCTGGCCGAAGGCCAAAATGTGGCAGTGAAATCAATGGCAGTGAAATGAAAGGTGACAATATGAACGGTGGTCAGAAGACTGCGCACGATCCGGCACTGGTCCGTGCCTTCCGGATGAAACTCAAACCCGGCCATGAGGCCGAATATCAGCGCCGCCATGATGCCTTGTGGCCAGAGTTGGCGCAGGCGCTGGGCGAGGCGGGCATTTACGATTATTCGATTTTCCTCGACCCGGAGACGCTGCACCTGTTCGGCGTGCTGAAGCTGACCCCGGACCATCGACTCGATGCGTTGCCTGACCATCCCGTCATGCAGCGCTGGTGGGATTACATGGCGCCATTGATGGAAGTGGAACCGGGCAACCGGCCGTGCCAGTGGCCGTTGACGCCGGTGTTCCACTTCGCGTGACCGGCGGCGCGGCGCGCTTAGCGCTCCAGCAGGCCGCGCATGCGCAGCCACTCCTCGGCGCGCTTGGGCCACGCCGACGTGGTGCCAAGTCCTGCCGTCATGCCGACGCCATGGCCACCCTGTTCAAACACATGCAATTCGGCCGGTACTTTGGCGCGCGTCAGCGCCTGGTAGAAGCCGATGCTGTTCTCAACCGGGACGGCGGCGTCGCCCTGGGTATGGAACAGCAAGGTGGGCGGCGTATTGCTGGTCACTTGCGTTTCCAGCGACATGCGCTGCACCAGTTCCGGCGTGGGATGCTCACCCAGCAGTGCTTTGCGCGATCCGGCGTGGACCGCCGGCCCTTGCATGGTGATGACCGGGTACAGCAGGATCATAAAGTCCGGGCGGGCGCTAATAGCGTCCAATTTCGCGTCCACCCCGCCGCCGCCGCTGCGGCCGTCCGGATGGTCGAACAGGGTGCCCGCGCTGGCCGCCAGGTGGCCGCCGGCCGAACTGCCGATCACGCCGATGCGCCGCGGATCGATGCCCAGCGCCGGCGCCTTCGAACGCAGCAGGCGTACCGCGCGCAGCACGTCTTGCAGCGGCGCTGGATGGCCGAATTCGGCCAGGCGGTATTTCAAGACAAAGCTGGTCACGCCCAGGCTGGCCAGCCATTCGGCATAGCGCAAGCCTTCGCGCTCGGCGGACAGACGCACGTATCCGCCGCCAGGACAGATAATGGCGGACGTGCCGTTGGCCTTGCCCGGCGGCGGCGCCACCATGGTCAGGGTGGGCATCGACACATTGGCAATGCGGCCATCTTGTACTTGTTCGGGGCCCAACTGCGGTTTGGCGTTGGGCACACCTTCGGGCCACAGCGGTTCAGCGCTGTTGGCGGTGGCGGTGACAGGGATCATCAGGGCAATCAGTAAGAGTGAAACCAGGCGTTTTTTCATAAGGGTGGACCATGGCAGGTTACAGGAAATCAGGCAAACAGGTGGTGCTGGCGACGGCGATGCTGGTGGCATGGGCGGGGGCTTCGGCGGGTATGGAAGCGGATAGGGGAGCGGATAGGGACGCCGCTACCCACGCGGCGGGCAAGCCCGAAGCGCTGTTCAATGGCCGTGACTTTCAGGGCTGGGAGCTGTTGGCCGGCAAGGACATGTCGCCCGAGGGGGCTTTTACCGTGCTGGCCGGTGGCGTCATCGCGTCGTCCGGCCAGCCGTCGGGCTTTCTGGCCACCACCGCCAGCTACCGCAATTACCGCTTGCATGTGGAATGGCGCTGGCCGGGCAAGCCGGGCAATGGCGGGGTCTTGCTGCACATCTCGCCGGGGCCAATGGACCGGGTCTGGCCGCTCAGCCTGCAAGTGCAAACCAAGCATGGCAGCAGCGGCGACTTGCTGCCGATGTCGAGCTACGCCTTTACGGAAGCGCCGACCAGCGCGCCCGGCGCGCAACCGGTGATCAAGGCGCATACGGCGCCCGACAGCGAATTGCCGGCCGGCGAGTGGAATAGCGCCGATATCGTCAGCCGCGACGGCGTGGTCGAAGTGTCGATCAATGGCGTGCCGCAAAACCGCATCAGCCAGGGCAAGCCGGACAGCGGGCGGATCGGGTTCCAGTTGGAAGGTGCGCCGTATGAGTTGCGCAACGTGCAACTGGAGCGGCTCGAATAATAGGGGTCGCCCAGTCCCGGATACCGGCGCTGCCGCCGGCGCAACAGAGAGCGCAACAGAGAGCGCAAAAAATGTGGTGACAGCCGGAATATGGTTCCAGCCGGCCGCGCCGAACCCGCCGCTGGCCATCAGCGTCGTTGCAGCCATGCGTCCGGCACGGGCACGATCGCGATGTTCATGGTGCGGCCATCGTCGGACAGCATGGCCGACTGGATTTCGATTTTGCTGCCATCCGCATTGAAGGTCGGGTGCGGGTGGTCGGCGGCCGTGGTCTTGTGGCCGGTGGTCAGCAACATCATTTCCCGCGTGCGGCGGTCGATCAGGTACAGGTTGCGCGAAAAATCGTCGCCCACGGCCCAGCGTCCGTCACTCGAACCGTGTACGTGCCAGAACCCGCTGCCGGTCGGAATCTGCCCGGCCAGTTCGACTTGCCGGGTGCGCAGGTTGACGATCGCCAGCCCGGTCGGTTTTTCGCGGGTGCCGGCCTGGCCCCAGGCCGCATCCTGGCCCGGATTGGCGCCTTCCACCGCCGTGCCGGGCGCGGCGACACTGGCGGCGCCATCCGGAATCGGCCGGTGGCCCATGATCGCCATCGCCACTTCATCCTTCGAGATCACCGCTTCGTGCGTGACCCATTCATACGGCGCTTCCGGGTATAGCGGGCGCAAGCCGCTGCCATCGGCTTGCACGGTCCAGGTGCGCTGCGGCGACTTGCCGCCGGTTTCCCAGCAAAACACGATTTCCCCAGGTTGCCACAGGTTGGCCTGGATATGGCCGACCTGGAACGGCACTGAAATCACATGGCGGATTTCGCCGCTGTGCAGGTGCATGCGCGCGATGCCGGCCGGGCCGGCGCCCATGTTGCGCGGGCCGAAGGCGGGTTCGATTTTTGCGCCGGGCGCCATATGGCGCGCCGCTTCCTCGCGGCCGGTGCGGAAATACACCCACTGTTCATCGGCGTCGAGCGCCATGTCGCCGCCGGCGTCGATCGCGGCCGGCGTGACGCCGGTGATGCGCTGGTAGGCGTCGGCGCCTTTCAGCGTGCCGGCCTGGCTGTCCGCAAATAGCGTGTCGAGGTTCACTTCGACGATTTGCTGGCGCTTCGCTTGCGCATCCGGGCGCATGAAGTACAGCTTATTGGTCTTGCGGGCCAGGTTCAGCATGCCGGTATAACCGCCTTGCGTCACTTGCACGATGTCGCCGCTGACTTCATTGACGGCCAGCGCTTCGCCACCGGCCAGCTTGGAGCGGAACACCAGCCACTTGCCGTCGGCGGTCCATTGCGGGTGGGTGGGGTAGATTTTTGAGTCGCCGTGCGGCTTGCTGGTCAAGAAGGTCAGTACGGTGCCGGTGACCGGGTCCTTGACGACCTTGCGTTCGGACGGAAAGCGTTTACCGATCTGCGCCTGGGCCGTGCCGCAGGCCAGTGCCAGCGAGATGGAGAGGGGCAACAGCGCTGAGCGCATGGTCATCAAAGGCATAGTGTCTGGCGTCTTGGTGGATCGGGAACTTGATTGTCGTGGCTTTCGGGCTGGTGGTCTGCTCAACGCGCTGATTCTTTATTTTGATGGCGCCGCCGGGTATTGAGGCTGTCATAGAATGGCCGGCATGAACGCTTATACGACGATCGCTTGCGCGTTGACGTTAACCTCGGCCATGCTGGCCGGGTGCGCCGCGCCCGAACCACAACAGCCGGCCTCCGCATTGCCGGCCGCCGTCAATACCGACCCCAGCGTGACGGCGCGCAACCTGGTGTTGCCGGAGCCGGCCAATCCCGCGCTGCCGTCGCTGATCCTGATTGGCGACTCGACGGTGCGCAACGGACGTGATGACGGCCAGGGCCAGGGGCCCGCCGGCCAATGGGGCTGGGGCAATCCGGTGGCCGCCTATTTCGATCACAGCAAGATCAATGTGGTCAACCGCGCGATCGGCGGCTTGAGCAGTCGCACCTACCTGACGGGCGGACATTGGGAGCGCACGCTGGCGTTGGTGAAGGCGGGCGACGTCGTCATCATGCAGTTTGGCCATAACGACGCCGGTCCCGTCAACGACACCAGTCGCGCACGTGGCACCATCGCCGGCACTGGCAACGAGGCGCAGGAAATCGACAACCTGCTGACCGGCAAACACGAAACCGTCCACAGTTACGGCTGGTACCTGCGCCACTACATCGCGCAAGTGCGCGCCCGTGGCGCCGTGCCACTGATTTGTACGCCGGTGCCGCGCAAGCGCTGGGATGCGCAGGGCCGGATCGCCCGCGGCGCCAACAGTTATCCGGCCTGGGCGGCGCAGGTGGCGCGCGAGGAAAAAGTCGGCCTGATCGACCTGGCCGGCAATGTGGCGCGCCAGTACGATGCGCTGGGGCGCGACGCCGTGATGCGGCTGTTCCCGCAAACCTCGCCCGAGGAAAACACCCATACCAACTGGGCTGGCGCGCAATTGAATGCGCGCACGGCGCTGGCCGGCATCAAGGCGCTGCGGGTGCCGGCGCTGATGGCCGCGCTGTCGGAGCAGGCCGCCGCGATTGCCCCTGCCGCGACCGATTCGACCGACAGCCGTCCGAACGAAAACGGTCCGACCGACCGTGGCCCGAGTGTTCGCACTCCCGCCGACGATGAACGTCCAGTGGTGGACGGCGCCGCCGTGCCGCAGGAAATGCCGCGCAATGCGGCGTTGCCGTCGCTGTGGATTGTCGGCGACTCCACAGTGCGCAGCGGCGGCGCCAATGGCGCGGTCGGCTGGGGCGAACGGATCGCGCGTTACTTCGATCCCGGCCGCGTTAATGTCGTCAACCATGCCATCGGCGGGCGCAGCAGTCGGACGTTTTATACCGAGGGGCGCTGGAACAAGGTGCTGGCGCAACTGAAGGCGGGCGACGTGGTGTTGATCCAGTTTGGTCACAATGACGGTGGGCGCATAGGTGATCCCGCCATGAAAAACCGCGCGTCCGGCCCCGGCACCGGCCCCGAAACCGTGGAAGAGGCGAAACCGGACGGGTCGCGTGAACAAGTCCACACCTTTGGCTGGTACATGGCGCGCTATGTCGACAGCGCGCGTGCCAAGGGCGCGCAGGTGGTGTTGCTGTCGCCAGTGCCGCACAAGGACCGCTGGCAGCAGGGACGCGATTTTGAACAGTTTGCCCAGTGGGACGCCGAGGTGGCGCGGGCCGGCGGCGCGCATTTCGCCGACCTGACCCTGGCCGTGGCCGATGGCTACCGTGGCGTCGGCGCGCAACAGGTGGACGGCTTCTTTTCCGATGCGCGCACCCACACCAATGACGCCGGTGCCCGTTTTAATGCCGAGCGGGTGCTGGCGCTGCTGAAGGGGTTACAGGCTAGCCCGGTGGCCGGCTGGTTGTCGGAGCAGGGGCGGGCGGTGGCGCCGGCGTCGGCTGCGCTTAGCGTTAGCAGCAGCACCAGCGGCACCAGCGTTACCGGTGTCACCGGCGACGTTCATCCACACTGTGATGTGGCTGGCCGAACCCGCCGCTTGCTGCATGCCGACGACTTTAAGCAAGGGCTGGCGAACTGGGTGGCCGAATTCGTTCCTGCGCAATCGGCGGTGACGGCGGCTGGCGGCAAACTGACCGTCGATGTGGCGGGTGGCGCCACCGTGTGGTTCAAGCCCGTGCTGACCGGCGACTACCTGGTGCGCTACCGGCGCAAGGTGGTGCTGGCGGGCGGTCGCAATGATCGTTTGTCCGACTTGAACCAGTTCTGGATGGCGCAGGATCCGGCCAGCGCCAATTTATATACGCGTGACGGCACTTTTGAGCACTATGATAGCTTGCGCCTGTATTACGCCGGGATCGGCGGCAACGGCAATACCACGACGCGCTTGCGGCGCTATGGCGGCAACGGTGAACGAGTGTTGCTGAGCGATTTGAGCGAGGCGCGTCACCTGCTGCAGGCCAACCGCGATTATCTGGTGGAAGTGGCGGTGGTGCGCGGTTGCACCCAGGTCGCGCTCGATGGCGCGGTGCTGTTTTCCTACCGCGACCCGCAACCGCTGCGCAGTGGGCATTTTGGTTTTCGCACCACGCAGTCGCGCCAGGACATCAGCGACTTCCAGGTGTACCGGCTCGATTGATGGTGTTGTGTAGCGTCACAATGCCGCTCAATGTTGATCAGGGTCGTAAATATTACTGCTTGATGACATGTAATCGATAAATTTGCTTGCGCCCACTGTGCGAATGCGGCATATTTATCGCATGGATACTCACGACCTGCAAATCTTACAGCTGATCCAGTCCGACAACCGGCGCGCCGCCGCCGACATCGGGCAGGCAATCGGTTTATCGGTTTCCGCCGTCAGCGACCGGCTGCGGCGCCTGAACGCTTCCGGCGTGATTGCCGCCAACCGCGCCGCCATCGATCCGGCGCGGGTGGGCATGACTGCCTGCGCCTTTATTTTTGTCGATCTGGAGCCGCGCGCCGACGAGGCGCTGTTTGCCGCCGCCCTGCGCGGTTTTCCTGAAGTGCAGGAAGCCCACCATATCACCGGTCCGCATTCGTGGCTGGTCAAAGTGCGCACCCGCGATACCGCCGCATTACAAGTGTTCCTGACCCGCCATCTAAAAATAGTGCCGGGCGTGCTGCGCACGGAAACCATCATCGCGCTCGATACCGCCAAGGAAACCTCTGAGCTGGCGTTGTCGGTGCCGGGTGCGCTGCACGAGGGCGGGGCACCATGAGTCAGTTTCCGTTATGCCGGGCGTCTTCCTTGGCGGAGGGCTGCCATGAGTGAGATCGCGATGACGCTGGCGCGCGGGGCGCTGGTGGGCTTTGCCATCGCCGCGCCGGTCGGGCCGGTTGGATTGCTGTGCATCCGCCGCACCTTTGCGCACGGCGCAGGCACCGGGCTGGCCACGGGATTGGGTGCGGCGGCGGCTGACGCCATGTATGGGCTGGTCGCCGCCCTCGGCGTCGGCGCACTGGCCTCGCTGCTGCTGGAACACGCATCGACCTTGCGCATGGTGGGCGGCATGCTGATGGTGCTGCTCGGCGTCGCGTCGCTGCGGCGTGCGCGCCGGCCGGCTGGCGCGGGCCCTGGCGTGGCCAGGGCGGCGACACCCGCCGGCTTGCTGGGCGCCTTCGGCAGCACCTTCGCGCTGACCGCGTCGAGCCCGATGACGATCCTGTCGTTTGCCGGCCTGCTGGCCGCGCTGTCACCGCCGGATGGCAGCCTCGCTGGGGGCTTGCTGCTGGTGGTCGGCGTGTTCACCGGGTCGATCGCGTGGTGGATGATCCTGGTCGGCGGCGTGTCCGCCAGCCGCAAGGCGATTTCGCCCAATGCGATCCGCTGGATCGAAGCGGTGTCCGGCGTGGCGCTGCTGGCCTTCGCCGGCTGGTCGCTGGTGACCGGCTTGACCGGCTTGACCGGGCTGGCTGGGGCAGGTGCATCATGACGACCGTTGACGGGGCGACCCGGAGTGATGTGGCGCATGGCGGGCAGGGCGCGTTGGCCGGTAGTCCGCCGTCGCTGTTGATCCTCGCCAGCGACGCCGAATTGGCCGAGTTGGGCCGTCAAGTGCTGGACGGCACCTTGCCGAAAGCCAGATGGACGCACCGCGCCCATCTGGCCGTGGCGGCGTGGGTGATCGGCGCGCGGCCCGACCTGGTCGCGGCGCGCGATATGCCGGACATGATACGGGCCTATAACGTGGCCAGCGGCACCGCCAACACCGACACCGGTGGCTACCATGAAACCATTACGCTGGCGTCAGTGCAGGCGGTGGCGGCGTTCCTGTCCGGCCAGCCGCAAGCAATGTCGCTGTCTGCGGCCTGCAACGCGCTGTTTGTCTCGCCGCTGGGCGACCCGCACTGGCTGCTGGCGCACTGGACGCGCGACCTGCTGTTCTCGGTGGCGGCACGGCGGCATTGGGTTGAACCGGATCTGCAACCGTTGCGGTTTTAGTCAATGGTCTGAAATGGTCTGAACACGGTCTGAGATGGCTTGACTGCGACTCCAGTATATTGGATACTAATTCCACTATGACAGAAGAATCCATCCATGATCGTATTGCCCGCCGCGTGCGCGACTTGCGCGCCGCGCGCGGCATGTCGCTCGACGCATTAGCCACGCAGTGTGGCGTCAGCCGCTCGATGCTGTCGCTGATCGAACGCGGCGAAAGCAGTCCCACCGCCGTGGTGCTGGAAAAGCTGGCCGGCGGCCTCGGCGTGGCGCTGGCCTCGCTGTTCGATCCGCCCGAACCGGCCGCCGGTCCGGTGTCGCGCCTGGCCAGCCAGGTGGCGTGGCGCGATCCGCATTCCGGCTATGTGCGGCGCAATGTCTCGCCGGCCATCGCCGCCAGCCCCGCGCAAATCGTCGACGTCAGCTTTCCGCCCCATGCCCGTGTCGCCTATGAGTCCGGTCCACGGCCGTCACTGGTACACCAGTTTGTCTGGATGCTGGAGGGCGTGATGGAAATCACCCATGGCGACCAGTTGTATACCTTGCAGGCGGGCGACTGTCTGGCCATGCGGCTGGACCGCCCCAGCAGTTTCCATAACCCGGCCGACACGCCGGCGCGTTACGCGGTGGTGCTGACCACCGATCACCCCTGATTTTCACTCGTTACCTCTCCTCACCATCCATCACCACCCATCACCATCCATCATCCAGAGGGACTTGCCATGCCAGAAGCCATCACTGTACGCCGCCTGCTTTCCGTCTCGGAACCGGAATTGCTGGCCTTATCGGACGTCCTGTGCGATTGCGTCGCCGGCGGCGCGTCCGTCAGTTTCATGCAACCGTTTTCGTTGGAACAGGCGCTGCACTATTGGCGTGGTGTGTCGGTCTCGGTGGCGCATGGTGAACGCGCGCTGCTGGTGGCGGAAAACGCGGGGCGCATTGTTGGCACGGTGCAGGTGGTGCTGGGGCAACCCGACAACCAGCCGCACCGGGGCGACGTGTCCAAGATGCTGGTCGCGCGCGCCGCGCGCCGCCATGGCGTGGGCGCGCGGCTGATGGCGGCGGCGGAAACCACCGCGCGCGCCTGCGGCAAGACTTTGCTGGTGCTTGACACCGCCAGCGCCGATGCCGAGCGTTTATATCAACGCATGGGCTGGACCCGGCTCGGCGTGATTCCCGGCTATGCGCTGTTGCCGGAAGGCGGCTTGTGCGATACCACCTATTACTACCGTATCTTGCCGCCATCGGACGCGGTGCTGGACAACCCGGTTTGGCATGCGCTGGTCTCGGCACAGCGCGGCATGGCACAACTGCACGGCCTGGCCGCGCGCTTCCGTGCCGACATTTCGCCGCTGGCTGGCTTGCGCGAGCCGACCACTCAGGCGCTGGAGGATTTGCGGGCGCTGGCGGCGCCCGGCGAACAATTGTGGCTGTTGTCCGACGGCCCGCTGGCACTACCACCGTGCTGGCGCGAAGTGCGGGCCCGTTATATCGACCAGATGGTGAGTACGGGCGCACCGTCCGTTTCCCGCAGCAACACTGGCTACTTGGAGCTGGGCGACGCCGATGTGGCCGACATGGCGGCGCTGGTGGAACTGACGAAACCGGGGCCGTTTGAAGCACACACGCGTGACATGGGGGCCTACCTCGGCGTGCGCGAGGCGGACGGTAAGCTGGTGGCGATGTCCGGCCAGCGCATGAACTTGACGCACTACCGGGAAATCAGCGCCGTGTGCAGTCACCCGGACGCGCGCGGACGGGGCTTGACGGCGCCGCTGATGACGGAATTGATGGAGCGGATTGTGGCGGAAGGAAAAACGCCGTTCCTGCATGTGAAGACAGAGAACGGCGGCGCCAAGGCGGTATATCAGAAGCTGGGATTTACGGTACGCCGGGCGATTTATTTTTCGATTATCGCCGCGGTGTAAAAGCGTGGGGCGCTGGCCGCCCCACGCTTTGCCATGCGATCAACTGATTAATCAGCGAACACCTGCGCCGCTGGCGTGATTTTCACCGCCTCCGGCTTGATGTTGAGCTTCATGTTGCCGATCACCGCATCTTCATCGAGCACGGCTTGCGGTTTGTTGCCGTCATACTTGATCGGCGACGGCGCATCGGTCAGCAGCTTGTCCTTGAGGCCCGCCGCGTCCTTGGTGATCATCACCACCGACAGGTTTTGCGCCGACAAGTGCTTGCGCATGGCCGCGTTGACGTCGTCCACCGTCAGCTTGGCCAGGGCGTCGCGCATCAATGTCGTGAATTCCGGCGTGCCGTACCACTGTGAATCGAGCGCATAGCCCAGTTGCTGGTCCTGCGTCGACGTCATAACGAACACGTTTTTCATCAGGTAGCCACGGGTGGTCTCGAACTGTTCCTTGGTCATGCCGTTCTTGATGGCCTTGCCCAGTTCCGACAACGCGATGCGCAGCGCAAAATGCGCGTTTTCCGGCGCCACCGGGCGCACCCACACTTCGAACAGTTGGGCCTTGCGTCCCAGGTTCGGGTTCGGGAAGAATTGGAACATCCCGCGCGGGAACGCCTCGATGTACGCATAGTCGCCGTAGTTCATGCCGCGCAATTCGCGGATGCGCTGGTACAGCACGGCGCTCGAGGCGCGGTGTTCACCGAGCCAGGTTTTCACCATCCACAGCGACGCGAAGTCCGGATGCGAACGGGTCACGGTCAGCGGCAAGCCAAACGAAATCGCCGTGGCACGGGTGTTTTTCTCGACGATTTCCACTTCCAGTCCGTTTGGCTGGCGCCCTTGCGGCGTGGCAGTGGCGGGCAGGCCCGCACCCTGCGGCAGCTTGGCCAGCGCCTGTTTCAGCGAGGCCACCATGTCGTCCGACACGTCGCCCGAAATGCCGACCTTCAGCGCCCCTTGCGCATAGGCGCTGGCGTAGAACTGGCGCACATCGGCTAGCGTGATCGATTCCAGACCCTTGGCCGTGCCCAGCACTGGATGGCCGTATGGCGTGCCGGCAAACACGTTCACCTGCAGGCGCTCCTTGCCCAGCTCTTCCTCGTTGTTGTCTTTGAGGTCGGTTTGCAGGGCGTTGCGCTGCGCGTCCTTGAGGCGGCGGAAATCTTCTTCGCGGAAGCCCGGCGACAGCAGCATCGGCAGCGCGATCTGGTTGAACGCCTTCCAGTTATCCTTGTGGATCGAGCCGGTAAACGTCGTCATTTCCTTGTCGGTCTGCTCGGTAAAACTGCCGGCCATCGGGAACAAGGCTTTGCTGATGTCATCGATCTTGCGCTCGGACGAGCCGGCCGATGCCACCATCGCGGCGGTCAGTGCCGCCAGGCCTTCCTTGCCGGCCGGGTCATGGGCGGAACCGGCCGAGAACAGCAGCTTGTAGCGGATTTGCGGCAGCGCCGACTTTTGCACGGTCACGGCCACGTTGGCGGTGCCGGTTTGCGGTTCCAGGCTGGCCAGTTTTGGCAGCGCATCGATGCCGGCCGGCAGCGCCGCGTGCGACAAGGTGCTGACCACCATGCCGTCATCGGTGAGGAACTTGCGGGCGGCCGCCAGCAGGTCGGCCGGCGTCAGCGAGTCGATAACGCGGTAGTAATTATTGATGGTGCCATACGAGCGGTTGAAGTGCACATACGACGCCAGCGTGCCGGCGATCTGCTCGGTGTTGTCGAGCGAGCGCACCGCGCCATACTTCAGCGCCGACTTGGCTTCAGCCAGCGCCTTGTCGCTGACCGCTTCGGTGCGCAATTTGGCCACCGTTTGCAGAATCTGGTCGCGCACATAGACCGCGTCGTCGGCTTTCTTGACGCGCGCGCCGATGAAGGCCAGCGTCGGATCGACCCGGTTCGGCGTGTTGTCGAATAATTGATCGACCTTTTGTTCATCCTGCACCAGGCGCTTGAACAGCGGCGAGGTACGGCCGAACGACAGCGACAGCGCCAGCGACAGGGCGGCCTGTTCGCGGTTTTTCTCGGAAAACGCCGGGGCGTGGAAGGCCACCATCACCATCGGCAGCGTTGGCGTGGCCCACGGCACGTGGCGGTACAGCGCGCCCTTGCCGGTGCGCGCCGGTTCGGCCGGGACTTCGGCCTGATAGCTGCCGCGCTGCCATTTGCTCCAGTACTTTTCCACCATGGCGATGGCTTTTTGCGGTTCAACGTCGCCGGCCACGATGATGGTGGTGCGTTCCGGGCGGTACCAGCGGTCAAAGAAGACTTTCGAGTAGGCATACTGGTTCGGCATGTCTTCGATGTCTTTCAGGAAGCCCATCGTGGTGTGCTTGTACGTATGCTTGTCGTAGGCGGCTTCGCGCATGACCTCGAACAGCTTGGAGATCGGGTTGGCGCTGTTCTTGTTGTATTCACCCAGCACGGCGCGCGATTCGGTCTTAAACACGTCTTCGCTGTACGACAGGTGCTGGAAGCGGTCGGCCTCGACCTTCAGCACGGTGTCCAGGTCTTCCTTGGCAAACGTGGTGTAGTAATTGGTCAGGTCATCGCTGGTGTAGGCGTTCTGGCGGGCGCCGGCGCGGGTGATAATGTCCTGGTATTTTTCCGGTGGGTAGGTCGGCGTGCCGCGGAACATCATGTGCTCGAAGAAGTGCGCGAAGCCCGATTTGCCTGGCTCGATTTCATTGCGCGAGCCGGTTTGCACCGGGATCTGCAGCGATACGATGTTCGGGAAGCCGGTCGGCACCACGATGATTTTCAGGCCGTTGGCCAGGGTTTTTTCGGTGGCTTTGAACGGCAGCAGGTCCGTGTTGGCTGCCGGGGCGGCCAGCGCCGCCGGGGCGGCGACGGCAAGCATGAAACAAGGCGCGAGGGACTGGGTCAGTCGGGACACGTGGGCTCCTTTTATAATTGTTGATTAATTTTTGATTAATTGGGGTGTATGAATGGCGTCATCACCGCGGGTAGCGGCATAGCGACATGGCGTGACGGCAAGCCGGCCGCAAGGTTACCACTGTTCACACGGCGCGCCTATCGTCGCCGCGAACCCCCGTGCTACCATGGCGCTGTCCAACCACCCTCTGTGACAGTGCAATGAGCTTAGCCTCCGGTATCAACGCCATCGATTCCCTTGTCTATAACAGCTGGACCGGCCTGGCGGGCGTGCCCGCCACGGTGACGTACCAGTTCCTGACCGCGCCGCCCAGCGGCGCCGACGCCGGCGACCGCAATGGTTTCAAGCCGATGAGCGCCACCCAGCAGCAGGCCGCGCGCGACGCGTTTAGCTTGTTTTCGGCGGTCGCGAACATCACTTTTGTCGAATTGTCCAGTAACGCCAACATCCGCCTGGGCACCAATAACCAGGGCAACAGCAGTAGTGGTTATTCCTACCTGCCGGAACCGGGCATCCGCCAGGTCGAGCTTTACCTGAACAATAGCGGCAACTACAACACCGATTACACGCCCGGCACCTTCGGACCGTCGGTGATGTTGCACGAGATCGGCCATACGCTGGGCCTGAAGCACCCGGGCGACTACAACTCGACCGGCGACGCCGTCGATGGCCCGTTCCTGCCGACATCGACCGACAACCTCGATTACACGCAAATGTCCTACCGCCAGTCGGTTGGCAACCGTGGCAACTACCCGGTCACGCCGATGCTGTACGACATTCAGGCGATGCAGTACCTGTATGGCGCGAACATGACGTACCGGGCCGGCGACGATGTCTATAAATTCAGCAATGCCGAGGCGTCGCAGTGCATCTGGGACGCGGGCGGTTACAACACGTTTGATTTTTCCGACTGCACCGGCTTGACCACCATCGACCTGCACGCGGGCGCCTTCAGCAGCACCCGCCTGGCACTCGGCAATGTCTCGATCGCCTACAACGTCACCATCCAGGGCGTGATCACTGGCGGCGGCGGTTCCAGCGTGCGCCTGAACGATGCGGGCAATACCGTCATTGGCGGCGAAGGCGCGGATCTGGTGCTGGTCGGCGCCGGCGACGATACCGTCCACGGCGGCGGTGGCGTCGACACCGTGTCGTTTGCCGGCGCCTATGCAAGCTATCAGTTGCTGCGTTCCGGCGACAAGGTGGTGGTTACTGGGCAGGGCGCCGATACCCTGACGGGCGTCGAAATGCTGCAATTTGCCGACCGCACCGTCATGGTCGCCGAGATCGTGCAGTCGTTGGCCGGCACCACCGGTAATGATCGTTTCGTGGCGCAAACCGGCAGCGAAGCCATCGATGGCGGCGCCGGTCTCGACACCGTGCTGTACAGCGGCGCCCGGGCCGCCTACGGGATCAAGAATGGTGAAATGCTGCAGGTGACCGATGGTTCCGGCACCGATACCTTGTTGTCGATCGAGCGCGTGCTGTTTGCCGACGGCGCCCTGGCGTTCGACACCGCTGGCATTGCCGCGCAGGCCTACCGGCTTTACCGCGCCGCCTTCAACCGCACGCCGGATGAAGGCGGGCTCGGTTACTGGCTAGCTGAAATGGATAAGGGTGTGGCGCTGCGCGATGTGGCGCGCAGCTTTATCGCCGGCAATGAATTCAAGGGGCTGTATGGCGCCACCCCCAGCAACGCCGCCTTTGTCGACCTGCTGTACCTGAACGTGCTGCACCGCGCGCCGGACAGCGCCGGCGCCGCTTACTGGGTGGGTGTGCTGGACGGCGGCCAACCACGTGAAGATACGCTGGCGTTCTTCTCCGAAGGAAATGAGAATAGCGGCGCGGTGGCGACGCTGATTGCCAACGGCATCAGTTATCAGCCCTGGCTGTCCTGACGCGGCATTGCCCGATGCGCACTACGACTGCGCCAGTTTTTTCTCGGTCCAGTCCCACGCTTCCGTCAGGCTGATACGGTTGCGTCCCATGTGCTTGGCGCGGTACAGCGCGGCGTCGGCCGTGCCGATCAATTGGCTGATTTCATTGTGGGGCGCCGGCAAGGCGGTGGCGGCGCCGATACTGACGGTGACGTGCGACGCCGTGTTGGGCAATTGCAGCTGCTCGACCCGGCAGCGTATCCGTTCGGCCACGATGGCGGCGCCTTTCAACGCCTGGTTCGGCAGGATCACGGCAAATTCCTCACCGCCATAGCGCGCCACCAGGTCATTGGCGCGCATTTCACTGGCCACGGCCGCCGCAATGCGCTGCAGGCATTCGTCGCCGCCGAGGTGGCCATAGGCATCGTTGTATTGCTTGAAATTGTCGACATCGACCATCAGCAGCGACAGCGGCTGTTGCTGGCGCAAGGCGCGTTGCCATTCGGCCTGCAAGGTGGTGTCGAAGCAGCGGCGGTTGGCCAGGCCGGTCAAGCCATCGCGGGTCGCCAGTTGTTCCAGCGCCAACTGGGCCTGCTTTTCATCGGTCATGTCCCGCAGGGTTTCAATCACGGCCACCAGCGTGCCGGCGGCGTCCCGGATCGGGCTGGCGTCGGCCGCCAGGTAGCGCCGCAACCCCAGGCGCGGCATATCGCACCAGTTTTGTGCGGTCAGCCCGGCGCCGTCGGCACTGCGCCGCACGTGCTGGTCATACAATTGCGGCACGTCGAACTCGCGCGCGCGCAGCACCAGGTCGGCCAGCGTGGGGCGCGGCAGTGAATAAAAGCAGCGCCAGTGCTGGTCGGTGCCCAGCACGCTGACGGCGGGCACGCCGGTCAGGCGCTCGCAGGCGCGGTTCCAGATCAAGACCTGCCCGGCGCCATCGAGGACAAAGGTGGGTATGGCCAGTAATTCCATCAGTTGCAGCGCCAGTCCCTGCTGCGGTTGGTCGTCCGGTTCGGACGGGGGCAGGGGCATCACATTCTGTTCCTGTGGCATGGCGTTCCTTTGCGTAAGAGAGGGCGTTAAGCAATGGTAATAAGCACTGGTAATAAGCACTGGAAATATTTTGCTTTTTGGAATCATCTGCGGGTTTGATGCTGAGCAAGACCTGGCGCATTGGGCGCCGCGACCACCACCGTTGACGTCGTGCCGCACCGGACAGCATCGGCACGTGGCAGGCCCGCACGGGCACCTCCTTGGCGAACTCGACAGTAACAAGTGGCAATGAGGAATTTATTACTGTTGCCGCTAGGAAGGCTTGCCAATTATCAATTAATCTATAAGCAAGAAGTAAGACGCCCACTCAGGCGGTGGCATGGCGCCGCCGCCAAAACTCGGCGTTCGGCCAGCGTCGCTCCTGTCCATAGCAATACGCCAGGTGGCGCTGGTAGGCGGCGCCGATAGCGGCCACCTCCTGGCAATAGCCGTCGGCGGCGGCAGTGTCGCCGCCCAGCATGCGCTCGGCCGCCTCGGCGGCGGCCAATCCCGTATACAAGGCGTTGAAAATACCTTGCGACGACAGTGGGTCGAAGCTGATGGCGGCGTCGCCGGCGGTCAGCCAGCCGGCGCCGGCGGGCCGCTCCAGCATGGCCGAATGCGCGGTCGTGGCGCTGGCCTGTGCCTCGGTGGTGAAGCCGCTGCGCGCCAGCAGCGGGCCAAGAGCGGGCAGGGCGCGCGCCGCATCGAGCAGTGCTGCGGCGTCGCGCAAGCCGATCGAGGGCGCCAGATCCGCGTCGGT
This sequence comes from Burkholderiaceae bacterium, assembly GCA_019751755.1. Lineage (GTDB taxonomy): Bacteria > Pseudomonadota > Gammaproteobacteria > Burkholderiales > Burkholderiaceae_D > Rugamonas. The sequence continues at coordinate 33,008 of JAIENA010000171.1, forward strand.
GTGAAACGCCAGGACACGGCGCTGTTCCGGCAACGGCGCGCTATACCACCAGCCATGTTCACAGGCCTCGATCCTTGAAAAGCCCGTTTCGGTATCCTGCTGGTCCTGGCCGTACAGCCAGGTGCAGGCGAGGCGGTCCAGGCGCTGCCGCCGCGCCCCGAGTTTGCGGGCCAGCAGCGCGCCACGTCCGCTGGCGTCGATGACGATGCGGGCGCGGGCGGCAACCTCGCCATGCGCCATGCGCAGCGTCACGTGCCAGCCGTCGTCCGTCGCAGCGATGGCATGGACACTGGCCGGCGCCAGCAGCGCGGCGCCGCGCCGGCGCGCCTCGGCCCGCAGCAAGGTGTCGAATTGTGCACGCGCCAGGTGCCAGCCATGGCCATCCGGATCGCGTAAAAAGTGGTGCTCGGTCTGCTCGCCGTTCCACAGCGCCCGGTTGCCGACATAGCGCGCATGGCGCTGGCCAATAAAAGCGTCGAGCAGCCCCATGTCGGCCAGCAGCCGCCCCGCCGCTGGCGGCAGCGATTCACCGATGCGCTGCGCCGGCGCGGCAAGCCGGTCCACCAGCAGCACGCGGTGGCTGGCAGCCAGGTTGAGTGCCGCCGTCGCGCCGGCCGGGCCGGCGCCGGCAATCAGGATATCGGCTTCCAGCATGCTCAAGAGCGGTGCCGGCGCAGGTGGCGGGCCTTTTCCGTACCTTCCAGATCAATGTCCTCAAACGCCTCCGGCAAGGCCGCCGGAGCGGCTTTCAGCACGCCGTGGGCGGAGACCGGCGGCGGCAACTGCTCAACCTGCAGTTCGGACGGGAAGGCGCTGACATCCTTGGGGCCCGGACGTGTCTCGACCACGCCCATCTGGGCAATATCGTCGATCAGGTTATTGATCTGGTCTTCGTAGCTGGTATTGCCCAACGGGCGCAGCCACGATGCGCGCCGGGCAAACGCGGCCAGCCGCGTGTCGATCGGCAGTTCCGGGTTCATCACCGTCTCATAAGCTTGCCGGCTCATCACCTGATTGGGGACGCGCGCCGGCCAGAACGTCGGCACATACGGATCGTAGCTTTTCTGGTAGCCGGAGCGGCAGCTTGCGGTATCGGTCTGCCAGGGCACGGCCATCCAGCGCGTGACGCCGCCGGCGATCTGGGCCGAGCATGGGCCGCCAATATTGTCCGGTGTCAGAACCGCGCCATAATCGGGTTCGACCCAGCCAGGCGGCTGGTGTGCCAGGCGAAACGGCGCCATATACATGCTGTCCTGGCGCATCGGCCAGGTCATTTCACAGCCGGGATGGAAGGCGTCGGCCAGGCAGAATTCCATGGCTGCGCGCAGCAGCATGTCGGGCTGCTGCGCCAGCGGCACCTCGTCGATGGTGCGTGCCGGCGTGGCGTCGGGCGCATAGTCGGCGATGAAGTCGCCGTCCGCCCATTGGCCCAGGAAGCGCAGTTGCAAGTCGCTCAGTGCCGCATTCTGGCGCGGCGTGTCGGCCGGCGGCACCGCCATGGCGTCGCCATACAACCACGGCCATGGCGACGGCGCCCAGGCGTCGCGCTCGAACTGGCGGAACTGGTTGTAAATCACCTTGCGCCATTCCTTGCGGCTGTCGTCGGCGCTGGCCAGTTGCCGCATCCACTCGGCGCGGCTGAATGGCGTGACGCCATCCCAGCCGAAAGCGGCCGCGAAACCGGCGTTCACCCATTGCAGGCCGGACAAACGCTCGAAGATCGGACGGATGTCGTTTTCAAACGATGGCTGCTCCGGTCGGGCCAGTTTGCCGCTTGAGACGAACAGATCGCGCATCAAATCCCACATGGTGCGCACCGACTTTTGCAGTGGTGCGTAATCGGGCGGCGCCACGATGACCCATGCCGGATCGACCGGCAACGCCTGCCCCTGGTAATGCACGGTAGCGCGCACCGGACCGTCGGAGGTGTCGTCATGCCAGCCTTCGTTGTTGGCGAAGGTGATGGCGCGAGCGCCATTCCACGACGCGGACTTGCCGTGTCCGCCCAGCACGATCAGGCGGCCCATGTCGTCGGTGCGCAATTCGCCCAGGTAGACCTTGGTTCCCATAAAGCTGCCGCTGTCGAAGCGGGGGCCTTCGGTTGCGGGGCCGCTGACGCAGCGCTCGCCGGGCGTGATCGCCAGCAGCGAGCGGTCGGCCACGGCCATGTTGCGCAGGAAGGAGGGCTGTGCGTTGGCCGCCTCCGGGATGTCGAGCGCAATCTGGAACTGGTACCACGCCGCCTTGGTATTGGCCAGCGCCACATGCCATTCGATGTTGGCGTTGGCCGTGGTCAGTTCCGCCACCGGTTGGCCTGCCGCGTTCAAACCATAGACGCGAAAGCGGGCGGCCTGGCGCTTGATCGCGCCACTCTGGTCGCGGTAATAGCCGGGCGCTTCGGCGGCGGGGGCGGTGACTTCCGGTCCGAGATAATAGTCGCTGACGCTGTTGCCGACCCGGGCAACGCCAATCGGGGGATAAATTGCGGCTTTGACGATGGTGGTGTCGGCGGGCGCGGCCTGGCTGGAAGCGGACATGGTATTCCTTTCTCTGGCGCATGAAGGGAACGCCAATATAGCCGGAAAGATCACCCAAAAAATACGCACATTGTCACTTGGAAACTTCATTGCGAAGCATACCTGTTATAACGCGCCCAACATATTGATTCCATTGGCGAATACTGGTGCGGTTTGAATGTTCGGGTGTAAAATAGAGGGTTCCCTGACGAGTGAGCCACTGTGACCTACAGCATCAAAGAGATTTTTTACACCTTGCAGGGCGAAGGCGCCCATGCCGGGCGTCCCGCCGTGTTTTGCCGCTTTGCCGGTTGCAACCTGTGGACCGGGCGTGAAAGCGACCGTGCCAGCGCCGTGTGCCAGTTTTGCGACACCGACTTTGTTGGTACCGATGGCGAGCGTGGCGGCAAATTCAACACGCCGCAAGCGCTGGCGGCGGAAATCGACAGCCTGTGGCCGCAGGCGCACAGCGCCAGCAAATACGTGGTGTTCACCGGCGGCGAACCTTTGCTGCAACTCGATGAGGCGCTGATTGCCGCGATGCATGCGGTCGGTTTTACCATTGCGATTGAAACCAATGGCACCTTGCCGGTGCCGCCGGGCGTGGACTGGATTTGCGTCAGTCCCAAAATCGGTTCGCAACTGGTGGTTCATCAAGGGAATGAAATCAAGGTCGTGATTCCGCAAAAAGACCAGGACCTGGCCGCATATGAAGGGCTGGCGTTCGACAATTTCTTCGTGCAGCCGATGGACGGCCCGCTGGCGGCGTTCAACACCACCTTGGCCATTGAAACCTGCAAGCGCAATCCGAAATGGAAACTGAGCCTGCAAACCCACAAGCTGCTGCAAATACCTTAAAAGACTGATTCAATGCTGACTATTACCCGCAAGCTGGAATTCGACGCCGGCCACCGTATCCCCGACCACAAGAGCCAGTGCCGCAACCTGCACGGCCACCGCTATACGCTGGAAATCACCCTGGTCGGCAATGTCATCGACTCCGAGGGCAATTCCGACAATGGCATGATCATGGACTTTTCCGACGTCAAGGCGCTGGCCAAGGAACACCTGGTCGACGTCTGGGACCATGCGTTCCTGGTCTATGAAAAGGATCTGGCGGTCAAGGATTTCCTGGCGTCGCTGCCAAGCCACAAGACGGTCGTCATCGACCGCATTCCGACCGTGGAAAACCTGGCGAAAGTGGCCTTCGACATCCTCAAGGCCGCCTACAAGGACCGCTACGGCACCGGCCTGCACCTGCACAAGCTGGTGCTGCATGAAACCCCGAATTGCTGGGCCGAGATCACGGATGACTGAAACGGTCGCGCCCGCCCCTGAAAGCTATATGCGCGCCGCGCTGGAGCAGGCGCAACTGGCGTGGCAGGAAGGCGAAGTGCCGGTCGGTGCGGTGGTGGTCAAGGATGGTGTCATCATCGGACGTGGCTACAATCAGCCGATCGGATGCCATGACCCGACGGCGCACGCCGAAATCGTCGCCATGCGCCAGGCCGCCGAGACCCTGGGCAATTACCGCCTGCCCGGTTGCGAGCTGTATGTGACGCTGGAACCGTGCCTGATGTGTTCCGGCGCCATGATGCACGCGCGCATTTCCCGCATCGTGTATGGCGCGCCGGACCCGAAAACCGGCGCTTGCGGTTCCGTGATTGACGTGTTCGCCCAGGAACAGTTGAATCACCACGCCCGAACCGAAGGCGGCTTGCTGGCGGACGATTGTGCCGGCATGCTGAAAAGCTTTTTTGCCGCACGCCGCGCGGCCGCGCAGGAGGCGCGCCGGACCGCGCAAGCCGCTGTTGCCAATACGCCAAAGTAGAGGCCCCGCTCGGCCCGCACGCTTGACGCATGGGCGACCCCGGATGTTATGCTGGGGAAAAACAGATTAGCAAGTTGCAAGCAGTAGGAGAGCAAATGCGGTCCAGCAAGAAAACTCACGGCGCCCCCGGTGTGGTGCGCCTGGCTCTCGAATTGCGCGCCCCGTGGGAGTTGGGCGCGGCGCTCGTGGCCTATCCCTTTGCCCATCTGGCAGCGCCTGGCGATGGCCACCCTGTCATGGTCTTTCCCGGCCTCGCGTCGGGTGACATGACCACCGTCGTGATCCGTAAATTCCTTGCCGAGCGCGGATTCGACACGTACGCGTGGGAGCAGGGGCTCAATTTCGGACCCAATAACGGTTCGCTCGAAGCGTGCGTGGCGCGCGTGCGTGACATCCACCGCCGCACCGGCCGCACTGTCAGTCTGGTGGGCTGGAGTCTGGGCGGCGTGTTTGCCCGTGAGATCGCCAAGATGCTGCCGGAATCGGCGCGCGTGGTGGTGTCGCTGGGGACGCCATTTACCGGCAGTCCCCGCTCGAATAACGCGTGGCGGCTGTACGAATTAGTGTCCGGCGACAAGATCGACGACATGGGCTTTGAGCAGTTTGCCGTGCGTCCGCCGGTGCCGACGACGTCGATCTTCAGCCGCACCGATGGCGTGGTGGCGTGGCAATGCAGCATGGAAGAAGAAACCGTGTTGTCGGAAAATATCGAAGTGCACGCCAGTCATATCGGCATGGGCGCCAATCCCACGGCGCTATTCGCCATCGCCGACCGCCTGGCGCAGCCGGAAGGGCAGTGGCGCCGCTTTGACCACGACGCCCATACCGGCATCAAGAAACTGCTGTACTGGGATCCCCAGCGCACGCCCTTTTTCCAGCATCTGTTCGGACTGTACTGATTCTACTGATTCTACTGACAAAGGCGCACCACCATGCCCATCATCACCGCCAACGGCATCGACCTCGCGTATGAGACCAGCGGCAATCCCGATGGGCCGCCGGTCTTGCTGATCATGGGGCTGGGCATGCAGTTGGTGTCCTGGCCGGCGGAATTCGTGCAGGGCCTGGAGCGGCAGGGCTGCTTCGTGATCCGCTTCGACAACCGCGATAGCGGGCTGTCATCGAAGTTCGATTCGGCCGGCGTGCCGAATTTACCGTTGTCGTATGTGAAAAGCGTAGTCGGTTGGCCGCTGCGCGCGGCCTACCTGCTGTCGGACATGGCGCGCGATGCCTGCGGCCTGCTCGATGCGCTTGGGGTTGGCCGGGCACACGTGATTGGCGTGTCGATGGGCGGCATGATCGCGCAGATTTTCGCGGCCGAGTACCCGGAGCGCACGCTGAGCCTGACGTCGATCATGTCCAGCAGCGGCCGCCGCGGCCTGCCCGGGCCGACCCGCGCCGCACGGCGCGCGCTGATGCGGCCGGCGCCGGCCGGGGCCCGGCGCGAGCACCTGATCGATCAGATGGCGCAAACCTTCCGCGTGATCGGCAGTCCTGGATTCCCGATGCCGGAACCGGTGCTGCGCGACCGGATCGCCCGCTCGATCGACCGCAGTCTGTGTCCTGGCGGCGTGGCGCGCCAACTGGTGGCGATTGCCGCCAGCGGCGACCGCTCGCCGCTGCTGCGGCAAATCATCCGCCCCGCGCTGGTGATCCACGGCGCGGCCGATCCTTTGGTGCCGGTGGCGTGCGGCATCGATACCGCCAAGCGGATTTCCGGCGCCGTGCTGCACGTGATCGATGGTATGGGCCACGACTTGCCGCCGCAACTGATTCCACGCCTGCTTGCCTTGCTCAAGCCTTTCCTGTTGAGTAAGATTGTGACCAAGGCCGAGGCCGGCTGACGCATGGTGCGCGCCGCCGCGGCTTCCTGATTGGAGCTTTGCGGCACGTGACTGAACATCCTCTTTGTATTGCCATTGCCGCCCCGGGCGGTCACGCGCTGGACCGCGCGCAGTTCGAGCGCGGCGTTGCGCGCCTGCGGGCGCAGGGCGTCACCGTCCACAATTACTATGACCCGGACCGCGTGCACCAGCGCTTCGCCGCCACCGACGCGGAGCGGCTGGCCCAGTTGAATGCGGCCGCGAACGACCCCGATGCGCAAATCGTGCTGATGTTGCGCGGCTCGTATGGCATGACCCGCATTTTGCCGGACATCGATTTTCACGCCATGGCCGCCAGCGGCAAGCTGTTTGTCGGCTACAGCGATATCACGGCCTTCCATATGGGCTTGTATGCCGCCACCGGCGCCATCAGCTTTGCCGGGCCGATGGTGTGCGACGATGTGATCCGCGCCGAACCGGTCGCCTACACACTGAACCAGTTGTGGGATTGCCTGCGCGGCCCGCTGCACACGGTGCGCGGCGTGGCGCAGGGCAATCCCCAGGTGGACTTGCAGGGGACGCTGTGGGGCGGCAACCTCGCCATGCTCGTGAGTCTGCTCGGCACACCGTATTTCGCCAACATCGACAACGGCATCTTGTTCCTGGAGGACATTGGCGAACACCCGTACCGGGTCGAGCGCATGTTGCTGCAACTGCAGCAAGCCGGTGTGCTGGACCGGCAGCAGGCGGTGGTGTTGGGCGATTTTTCCGGCTACCGGCTGGGTGCCAACGACAATGGCTATGATGTCGATGCGATGCTGGCCTACCTGCGCGAACGCTTGCCGGTGCCGGTCTTGACCGGGCTGCCGTTTGGCCATATCAAGCAGCGCTGCACCTTGCCGTTCGGCGCGCAGGCACGTCTGGTGTCCGATGCCGACGGGTTTGCGCTGACGGTATCCGGCTATCCGACGCTGGCGGCGCTGGCCGGGCGCGGCAATCCGGTCCTGCCGCCGCAGGCATCAATCGATGACTGATGCCTGCGGCGCGTTGCTCGCACTGGGTGGCATTCTGCCGGAGTACTTGAGCCGTTGCGTGGTAAAATGTAAGGTTACTGAATCCACCGCATACGGAACTCAAAGATACAATGTTATCCACTGCCAACATCACCATGCAATTCGGCGCCAAGCCGCTGTTTGAAAACATTTCCGTCAAGTTCGGCGACGGCAACCGCTATGGCCTGATCGGCGCGAATGGCTGCGGCAAGTCGACCTTCATGAAAATCCTGGGCGGCGACCTGGAGCCATCGGGCGGCAACGTCTCGCTCGATGTCAACGAACGCCTCGGCAAACTGCGCCAGGATCAATTCGCGTATGAAGACATGCGCGTGCTGGACGTGGTGATGATGGGCCACACGGAAATGTGGGATGCGATCTCCAAGCGCGACGCGATTTACGCGAACCCGGACGCCACCGACGACGACTACATGCAAGCGGCCGAACTGGAAGGCAAAGTCGCCGAATACGACGGCTATACCGCCGAAGCGCGCGCCGGTGAACTGTTGCTGGGTGTCGGTGTCAGCATCGACCTGCACCAGGGCCCGATGAGCGCGGTGGCGCCAGGTTGGAAATTGCGGGTGCTGCTGGCGCAGGCGCTGTTCTCGGATCCGGACATTCTGCTGCTCGACGAGCCGACCAATAACCTGGACATCAATACCATCCGCTGGCTGGAAGAAGTGCTCAATGAGCGCAATTCCACCATGATCATCATTTCCCACGACCGCCACTTCCTGAACCAGGTCTGCACCCACGTGGCCGACATGGATTACGGCACGCTGAAGATCTATCCGGGCAATTACGACGACTACATGCTGGCGTCGACCCAGGCCCGCAACCAGCAATTGGCCAACAACGCCAAGGCCAAAGAGAAAGTCGCCGAACT
>JAIENA010000385.1 GCA_019751755.1 Burkholderiaceae bacterium
CAGGTAGTACAGCAGCAGGAAAGCGGGCAGGAAGTAAAACAGGAAAGTGACGGAGCTGAAAACCATTGACGTGCGCGTAGGACGGGAAATGGCGCTCATTGTAGAGCATGCCGGTGGTCGGCCCGATAACAAAAAACCCGCATACCGTGAAGGAGATGCGGGTTCAATGCAATGCAGGTGTTTGGTGCCCCGGGCCGGAATCGAACCGGCACGCCTTGCGGCGGCGGATTTTGAGTCCGCTGCGTCTACCAATTCCACCACCGAGGCAGGTATGTTCGTGCAAGAGCCACATTATAGTGCACTCCAAACAAAATTGTAATGCCTCAAACGCATTTAATATCCATTACGCTGCCCTGGTTGATGTTGGTCACTAGCATTTGTGTCATGATTGTCCCCCCCGCCGAACGCCGACTCTCCGCATGAAGTACAAGAAAATCCGCGAAATCATCCTGGGCAAGGCCCTGGACCCCATGAAAAGCGAAACACGCCATTCGATGGCCCTGGTGGCATTCCTGGCCTGGGTGGGCCTGGGCGCCGACGGTTTGTCGTCATCCGCGTATGGTCCTGAAGAAACCTTCAAGGCGCTGGGCACGCATACGCACCTGGGCCTGTACATGGCGATCGCCACCGCCGTCACGGTCTTTATTATTGCGCTCGCTTATAACCAGGTGATTGAACTGTTTCCCACCGGTGGTGGCGGCTACCGCGTCGCCACCAAGCTGGTGGGACCGTATATGGGACTGATATCCGGCTGCGCGCTGGTGCTCGACTATGTGCTGACCATCGCGATTTCGATCGCGTCCGGGGTCGATGCGCTGGCGTCGTTCCTGCCGCTCGGCTTCCAGCCCTATAAATTATGGGCCGAGGCCTTCTTTATCGGGCTCTTGATCGTGATGAATTTGCGGGGCTTGAAGGAGGCGATCCAGATCCTGCTGCCGATCTTTATCGGCTTCGTCATCACGCACCTGTTCCTGATCGTGTATGGGATCGTCGCGCATGCGGAAAACCTGCCGGGACTGGTGCCGGGGACCATCAATGAAACCGTCAGCCTGGCCGGCAGCATCGGCTGGACCGGCGTGGCCAGCATGCTGCTGCTGGCGTATTCGCAGGGCGGCGGCACGTACACCGGGCTGGAAGCGGTTTCGAACAACGTCAACCTGCTGGCCGAGCCGCGCGTACGCACCGGCAAGATGACCATGCTGTACATGGCGCTGTCGCTGGCGTTTACGGCGGGCGGCATCATCATGCTGTACTTGCTGTGGGACGCCCGCCCGATCGAGGGGCAGACCTTGAACGCGTCGACCTTTGCCAGCATCATCGGCCACCTGAATCCCGATTCGCCGCTGGCCAACCAGGTCATGCTGGCGGTGGTGCTGGCGTTTGAAGCGGGCCTGCTGTTCGTGGCGGCCAATACCGGCTTCCTGGGCGGCCCGTCGGTGCTGTCGAACATGGCCGGTGATTCGTGGGTGCCGCACAAGTTCCGCTACCTGTCGACGCGCCTGGTGACGCAAAACGGCATCCTCGTAATGGGCGTGGCGGCGCTGGCGATCCTGTTCTGGACCGAGGGCAGCGTAACGCTGCTGGTGGTGCTGTATTCGATTTCCGTGTTCCTGACCTTTGCCATCGCCCTGTTCGGCCTGTGCCTGTACTGGGTGCGCAACCGCGACGCGGGTGGCAAATGGATCGGCCGCTTGCTGCTGTCGTCGGTCGGTTTCACCATTTGCGCCGGCATTCTTGGCGTGCTGCTGGTGGAAAAATTCATGGATGGCGGCTGGGCGACGGCGCTCATCATTGGCGTCATTGCCGCAGTCTGCGTATGGGTCCGCAACCATTACCGCCAGACCAAGCAGGCGATCCACTCGGTGGACGAGGTGTTTGCCAGCCAGCCGTTCGGCCCCCATCCGGATGCGGTGGAACCGGACCCGGACAACCAGACCGCCGTCTTCATCGTCGGTTCCTCCAAAGGCGGCGGCCTGCATGCATTGCTGTGGGTGCAGCGCATGTTCCCAGGCCACTTCAAGAACTTCATCTTCGTCAATGCCCGCACCGTCGATTCCCACGCCTACGGCGGCGAGGGCGCGCTGGAAGCGATGCGGCGCGATGCCGAAGGCACGCTGGAATATTTCGTCGATTTTTGCCACAGCCACCATATGGCGTCGTCGTCGTACCTGGGCTTTGGCACCGACGCGGTTGATGAAGTCACGCGCATGTGCGAAGAGATCAGCAATGAATTCCCGAACGCGATTTTCTTCACCAGTAAGCTGATCTTCGCCAGCGATAACTGGCTAAGCCGCGTGCTGCACAACCAGGCCGCGCTGGCGGTGCAGCGCCGGCTGCACCTGGAAGGGTTGCAGATGGTGATCCTACCGATGAAGGTGTGATCAGGTCCGGTACGGCTACAGCGCCAGCATCCGGCTCATGGTGGCATTCTCCAACGCCACGCCACGCACCGGCACCAGGTTGCGCGTCTCGACCCGGAAGCCGTGGCGGGCGAAGAACGGCTCCGCCGTCAGGCTGACATCGGAGCGCAGCACGCCGATGGCGCGGGTGTGTGCCATCTCCATGATATGGCGCAGCAGCGCGCCGCCGACACCGCGCCGCGCATACGGCGCCGCCACAAAAAACATGTCGATATAGCCGGACGGCTGCAAGTCCGTAAATGCGACGGCGCGCCCGTCCAGTTCCGCCACCAGTGTCTGGTTGGCGCGCATGCGCTGCGACCACAGCGCGCCGTCATAGTCTTGCGGTGCCCAGGCGTGCAATTGCGCGGCGGTGTAATCACGGCACGCCAGGCCATGCACAGCCGAATGAAAGATCGCGTGTAACTGCGCTTCTTCGCCGGTGGAATAGGGTCGGATCAGCATCACCTTATCTTACTCGCCACGTACCGGCTTGTCAGTGCGGGCGGATATGACGGCTGCCGTGTAAATCGAGCCTGTATCAGATTGATGCGGCGTCGTTTTTGGTCTGCTTTCTGTCATGCAGTTCGTCCGTTCAGCACGCATTCTGTCCCCCCAAAATCGCCGTTTGTCGCGCGTCGCGCGCAAGCCTTGGCGCACTTTGTTATCTTGACCTTGTCCCCGCACATTACAGAAGGTGCCGGGGGCAACCAGGCCCACCCTTAGGAGACGTACCATGTTCAACCCGTCCATCGCAGCGGTTTCCGCTGTCGCCTTCAGTCCCCCTTATTCGCGCACCGCGCCGCGCCATACTGAATAGCCGTTACAACCTGGCTATGGGGTTCCATCCTCGCATAGAAATTATCAGCCACAGCCGCCCTGTTGTTTGTACTTCAGGCTGCTAGTATGAAACGATCGCCGTCGCATTGGCGCGATGGTGCGGGTTGATCAATGGAGGCAAGCATGAAACCTTCGGCCATCGGCGTGATGGCTGCGGCCTTGCTGGCAGGGTGCTGCAGCACCGCGCTGGCGCAGCAACAGGCTGCAGCGCATGACGCGCCACCGCAGGTACAGATTAGCAGGGCAACCGCAGCACCGGCTTACCGACTGGCGCCGCAGGAGTTTGACAGTTATGCCCGCCCGTACTTGCTCGATAACGGCATCGTGATTCATTTTTTCCAGCGGCGCCGCCAGTACTTCACACAGATGTACCACGAAGCACCCGTTGAACTCTTGCCCCAGGCGCCCGGTAAATTCACTACCGCGCAAGGAGCGAAAGTTGAATTCATGGATGAAGGCGACACAATCGCCGTGACCCACCTGGACCGCATCCCCTACACAGGGTTGGTGCCGGTCTCTTCTGATCGCGTCTACATCGCGAGCCGCTAACGGGCAGCAGCCCGGGGGCGGACCGCCCTGACGCCAGAAGTCGGCGTACCGGCTTTAAAAAAACTTACTTGGATGACTGTGCCGCAGTGCGCGGCGGTGCAGTCGCGCGCCTGCGCCGTGCAGCGCGCCCACCTCACGATATGACAGGAAACCGCAATGAAAAAAGCAATCTACGCAGTGATGTTCAGCCTCGCCACCATCGGCGCCGCCTCGGCCCAGGCCCAGACCGCCGTCGCGTCGAACCCTGCCGCGTCAGCGTCCGTGCCTTATGTGTTGGCCGTCAATGAATTCAATGACTACGCTAAACAGTTTGTGCTGGAAGATGGCACCCGCGTTGCATTCACTGAGCATGCCGGCAAGTATTTCGTGAAGCAGGAACATGGCATCAGGATGCAACTGATCCCGCAAGCGCCTGGCGTGTTCAAGACCGCCAATGGCGCCCGCATCCAGTTCCGCGACTACGGCGAGACGGTATCGATCCGCGATGTGGAAAAGCTGGCGGTCAAGAACCGCGCCGAGACCATCGTGATGGCGAAGCGCTAAGCGTGGAGCGCGCGCCCGCCATCCATCGGGCGCGTGCTGTCAGGCGGCGGCCGGCAGCGCCGGCTGCAGGTCGTCGCGCTGCGCCAGCAGCGCAAAGATATCGTCCTTCGACAGCACATAGCGCTCCAGCAGCACGTCCTTGATGTCCGCCATGGCGGCGCGGTAGTCGCCGATGGCGCGCAAGGTGTAGGTGTACAGTTCGTCGGCCTTGCTTTCCACTTGCAGCAAGGTGTGTTCGCCGCCGGCTTCCTGCTTGAACTGGCTGTAGTCAAGCTTGCAGCGCGAATACATCGACAGGCGGTTGACCATGGTGTTCAGCATCGACGTGGCCTTCTCGATATCGTTCTGGCTGCCCACGGAAATGCCGCGCGCGCCATAAAACAATTCTTCCGCCGCCACCCCGCCATACAGCCCGATCACGTCGCGTTCCAGTTCTTCCAGCGTGCGCAGCGACAGGTCGTCGCCGGCCGACAGCACATAGCCCAGGGCACCGAGTTTCGAGACCGATTCCGTGCTGATTTTCAGCAGGTGCGACTTAGCCTTGATGTCCGCCAGCGCCATGCCAGCGCGCAGGTAGGGATCGATCTGCATGAAGAAGTGGCCCAGTTCGTGCAAGGCGATGCGTTCGCGCTGGCGGGCTTTTTCGGCGGTCGTGGCGCGGTCCGTCAAGCCGATGGTGGCGCGCTCGAATGCGCGGAACATCATGTCGGTATCGATGACTTTGCCTTCCTGGATCGAAATCATGCTGGCCCGCTCGACCACGGTTTCCAGCACTGCCGGACTGAGGTTGGCGGTGATGTCCGCCACTTGATCCAGGTTCATGGCGTCCCAGTTGACGCAGCCATCCTGCTTGCGTTTCAGGAAACACTCCACCAGCGCACGCCGTTCGCTCTTGTTGGGCAAGCGGAAATTGATTTTGACGGAAAAGCGGCGCAGCATGGCTTCATCCATCTGGGAATTGCTGTCGTCGAAGTTGGACGCCACCACCCAGATCACCCCGGCGCCATCGTTGCTTTTCACGCCATCGAGCAGCCCCAGCAGGGTATTGGCGGTATCGTCTTCCCATTTCTTTTCACCGCGGCCACGCGGCATGAACAGCGCCTGGGCTTCGTCGAGGAAAATGATGCAATGGCCGCGTGCGCACGCCTTGCGGTACAGGGCGCTCAGCGCCTTCGAGCCGCCGCCGATATAGCCTGATTCCAGCGCCGAACCGGACGCCTGGATCAGCGGGATATTGAGGCGCTTGGCCAGGTAGCCGGCCAGCTTGGTTTTGCCGGTCCCGGCCGGGCCGGTCAGCATCACATTGAACGGCTTGTCGATATTGTGCGATTTGTAGACGTGGCGGTTGCGGATCATGTCTTCCAGGTGCAGCACTTCCTGCTTGATGTCGTCCATGCCGATCAAGTCGTCCAGGCTGCCTTTCAACTGATCCGGCGACAGCACCGTGGCGCTGGGGTTCATGCCCGGCAGGCCGAATTTCAAGACCAACAGCAGCAGCACCACGACCAGAATGTCAAACGCATGGCGGCGCAGGAAGTCACTGGCGCCGGCCAGCGGCCCGCCGTCATCTTGCAGCACCGCCTTGTGCGACGCCAGCCAGGCATCTTGCGCAATGGCATAAGGAATGCTGTTGCGCAGCAATACTTCGCGCTCCAGGCTCAGGTGGGAAGTGCTGGGCACCGTGACCACATGCAGCACGGGCGCCCCCTTGAATTTGTAAATGTAGCGGGGCGCTTCCGACAGTGGCTTGGCCACCAGCAGGTATTCTAGCTGGTCGCGTTGCACGGCCAGCGCCGTGATGCGCGAAATATCCTGGGAACGCTGGATTGGACTGGTGTCCTGCGTCACTTCCGTGCTCCACAGCGCCAACGCGACCGCCACGGCGATGCCGGCCAGCAAGGCAACGCGGACCCAGATATTTTTCAGCGCGAGCTGTAATTTAGTTAAATTGAACATGGCAGATTCAGCAAACACAGCGCAGTGACCCGCCGCAGCGCAATGATTGGGCGCTGTGGCACGTGACCTGTCGGGCTGGCGCGCGGAGCGGGGCGGGGCCAGTAACTATGCCGGGAGGCAATGAGAATGTCACTCGACTATAGCGGCGTTTGTCATAGTTGTGGGCGCTCGGCACAAGAAAGCATAGCCCGTCGCAACACAATGGGAAATCTGCAATACCTTGATTGCAAAAGATTTTTCCAGAATGGAAAGAGTTTACGGAAAGCCTTATTTACGCTTTTCCCACTCGCTGTATTTGCGTTCCAGTTTGGCAAACGTACCGTCACGCCGCATGGTGTCGAGCATGACATTCATGCGTTCGACCAGCGTATCGGACACGCTGGGATGGCATGCCAAATAGACTTTGACGCGGTGGAACGTCAGCAGCGGAATGATTTCTCCTTTGTCGCCGGCAAACTCGGTCGGCAACGACGCGCCGGCGCGCAGCCCCACCGCCCACAGGTCGATGCGGTTCAATAACAGCTTCTTGGGATTCGAGGCATCGTTGGGGGCGGGCTCCACATTAAACCCCCGCGCCCGCAGGAATTCATCGCGGGCGTCGCCGATATAGGTGCCGATGCGCAACGAGCGGGCATCGTCGAGCGTGCGCAGCTGGAATTTATGGTCGGCGCGGCCGACGAAGACCCATTCCGCCTCGTCGGTCGGGCCGATCCATTTGAACAGGTTTTCCCGCTCCGGTGTGCGCGACGTCGAGTAGATACAGGTATGTTTTTGCTGTTGCGCCATGGTAATGGCGCGTTTCCACGGCAGGATTTCGATCTTGTACGGAATCGCCAGCCGGCCCAGCATGTCGCGGATTTTTTCCGTTTCGCGGCCGGTGACTTCGTCGCCTTCCTTCATGCTGGCCGGTGGTGCGTGTTCGGCCACAATCAATAGCGATTCCTGCGCCGCGCCAGTGACCGGCGCCGTCGCCAGCACGGCCGGCGCCGCTGTCAGCAGCGCCAGGCAGAAGAGTCGGTGGAAGGGGTTCATGGTAGGGGCAGCATAGCATGGCCCCTGCAAAAGTTGCCATGGTGAATCGTGCGGCCGTGCTTATTGCACAGCCGCATCCTCGCGCCGATACAGGCGGAAGCGTTCCTGGCGGTCGGACGCGCGGCGGCCTTCCCACAGCAAGGTCCAGTGCGGCGCGCGGTAAGCCGGGACGATTTCCTGCTCATCGGGCACCCGCAGGTTGTCTTGCAACAACAGGACATGGCAGCGGCCGCCCGTGACGCCGACAAATGGCAAATGGCCGAAGTAGGCAAACGAGGCGCGCTGGGCCGGCCCGCTGTTGGTTTCGACGCAATCGGTCTGGGCCGGCAAGTTGGCCGCCGCCTGGCGCGCGACGGTGGCGTAGCTCTTGCTGTAGTTCATGTCCGGCAAGAACAGCGTCATCAGCAGGATCCAGACCAGGATCACGCCGCCCGACGACAGCACCACGGCGCGCCACAGTACGGAAGGGCGGCGCGACAGGCGCCAGTGCACCAAAATAAACCAGCCCACCGTGGCCAGCGTGGCCACGATCACGGCGGCGGTGTCGAATTGCGGCGTAAAGCCCGGCACCAATTTGAGGGCGTTATGCGACGCCTTGGCCGGCCAGCCATTGAGCTTGGCGTTCCAGAACAGCCACAGGGTGGCGGCGCACAGCGTCAGCACCATCACCGAGAACCAGTCGATGGCGTTGATGGCGCCGCGTTTCATGGTCAGCAGGCCAAAGGCGGCCATGATGGCCAGCGGCGGTAGCAGCAACAGCAGTTGGCCTTGTTCCGGCGCCGGATGGAACAGCGCCAGCAGCGCGGCCATGCTGACAAAGGTGACCGGCACCACGATGTGCAGCACGCGCGTCTGGCGCCGCCAGGCGTAAATCGCCCAGCCGGCAAACGGCCACGCGGGCCAGCAGAACCACAGGCCGACACGGAAGAAGTAGCTGACTGAATTGGCGCCCGGCAGGCCCAGTTGGGCCAGGTTCCACTGCATCCAGCCCGGCAGCGGCGAGGCGCCGTAGGGTTGCGTCAGCATCGACGCGATGGCCCAGGGGGCCAGCAGCAAGGTGGCCACCACGACGGCGCAGGCCAGGTCGCGCACGGTGCGGCCCAGTGGTTTCTCCAGGAAGGCGCCGCACAGCAGCAGCGCCAGCGTGAAGAAGGCCGGTGCGACCCAGCCGCGCGCCAGCGCCATCAAGCCCAGCGCCATGCCGATCAGCGCGGCATTGCGCAGCGACGGCAATTCCATGTAGCGCACCGAGCGGTACAAGGTCAGCGCCAGTAGCGACACTTGCAGCGGTTCGGAGGTGGTCATGTGGCTGTGCACCATCAAGCCCAGGCAACCGAGGTAAATCAGCACGGCGGCATCGGCCAGGGTGCGGCCAAACGAATCCGGGTCAGGCTGGCCGCCAAAGGCCAGTTTCAGCGGCTGGGCGTCCTGGCGGCGGCCCAGCGCAAACGTCACGTACCACAGCGATAGCGTGCCGAGCAGGAAGATGCCGACCGTGGCCACCCGGGCCGCCAGCACGTCGCCGAGCAGCGGGCCAAATAATTTGATGCACAGCGCGCCCAGCCAGAAGGCCAGCGGGCCTTCGTCCGGGATCGACAGGCCGGCAATGTTCGGCCACAGCCAGTCTTGCCAGGTGCCCTGCGCCATGGTCCACATCACGCCGAAACTGGCGGCGTCGTCATTCTTCCATGGTTCGCGACCGATCAGGCCCGGCAGGATATACAGCATGCAGAGGGCGAACAAGGCCCAGCGCGGGAGCGCAAGGGTGGCGGCGGCGGGGAGGCGGACTGGCTTCATGGTGCGTAAGCTTATCAGGGGTCACGAAAAAAAAAGGCAGCCGAGGCTGCCTTTTTTAGCATTGCCAGGCGAATTAGCCTGCTGCAACGGCGGTTTTCGAACCGACTTTGCCGAACTTCTGGCGGAATTTTTCCACGCGACCGGCGGTGTCGACGATCTTGTGCTGGCCGGTGTAGAACGGGTGCGATTCCGACGATACCTCGATCTTGATCAGTGGGTATTCTTGACCGTCGATGGTGATTTTCTCACGGGTCTGGATGGTCGAACGGGTAACGAATTTGAAGTCGCACGATACGTCGTGGAAAACAACTTCACGGTAATCTGGATGGATTTCTGCTTTCATGTGTTTCTCTCTAAGTATAGGTAGCCAAACAGCACTTCGGCGGTCAGTGCAACATCTCGACCCGATTGCCGCCCACTTGCCAGGGGGTTAAAACAACCTGCGATTATATAACGAAAGCCCGGCGCAGTAAACGCAGGGCTTTCGTCAGACCTTCAAACGGCTGGCAGTTAGCCGCCGCGGCGGTGGAGCAGGGGTTTCGTGGGGCAATGCCCCACGCCTGCGCAACGGCTTGGCCTTGCAAGGCCAAGTTCCTTGGCGTCTTGCGGGTTTACCCGCCTCGGCGCATCAAGTCAAAGAACTCGACGTTGGTCTTGGTCGCCTTCATCTTGTCGAGGATGAACTCCATCGCTTCGATCTCGTCCATCGAGTACAGCAGCTTGCGCAAGATCCAGATCTTTTGCAGCTGGTCGGCCTTGATCAGCAATTCCTCGCGGCGGGTGCCGGATTTGTTCAGGTTGATGGCCGGATAGGTGCGTTTTTCGGCCAGACGGCGTTCCAGGTGCACCTCCATATTGCCGGTGCCCTTGAATTCCTCGTAAATCACGTCGTCCATGCGCGAACCGGTTTCGATCAGCGCGGTGGCGATAATGGTCAGCGAACCACCTTCTTCGATGTTACGGGCGGCGCCGAAGAAGCGTTTCGGACGTTGCAGCGCGTTGGCGTCGACACCACCGGTCAGCACCTTGCCGGAGGCCGGGATCACGGTGTTGTAGGCACGCGCCAGGCGGGTGATCGAGTCCAGCAGGATCACCACGTCTTTTTTCATTTCGACCAGGCGCTTGGCTTTTTCCAGCACCATTTCGGCGACCTGCACGTGGCGGGTGGCGGGTTCGTCGAAGGTCGACGCCACCACTTCGCCGCGCACCGAGCGCTGCATTTCCGTCACTTCCTCTGGACGTTCATCGATCAGCAGCACGATCAGCGTCACATCCGGGTGGTTGGCCGTGATGGCGTGCGCAATGTGCTGCAGCATCACGGATTTACCGGATTTCGGCGACGCCACCAGCAAGCCGCGCTGGCCTTTGCCGATCGGCGAGATCAGGTCGATGATACGGCCGGTGATATTTTCCGCGCCGTTCATTTCGCGTTCCAGGCGCAGCGGCTGGTTCGGGTGCAGCGGCGTCAGGTTCTCAAACAGGATGCGGTGTTTCGAGGCTTCCGGCGATTCGCCGTTGACCTTGTCTACCTTGACCAGGGCGAAATAACGCTCGCCGTCTTTCGGCGTACGCACTTCCCCTTCGATGGAATCGCCGGTGTGCAGGTTGAAACGGCGGATCTGCGACGGCGAAATATAAATGTCGTCGGTCGATGCCATGTAGCTGGCGTCAGGCGAGCGCAGGAAGCCGAAGCCGTCCGGCAGCACTTCCAGGGCGCCGTCGCCGAAAATCTGTTCGCCGGCTTTCGCGCGCTTTTTCAGGATCGCAAACATCAATTCCTGTTTGCGCAAGCGCGCCGCGTTGTCGATATCCAGGCCAATCGCCATCTCCAACAGCTGGGAGACGTGCAAGGCCTTCAATTCAGATAGATGCATATAGTCTGAGTGTCCCGTGACGGGAAAGTAAAGGTAGGGGAGGGAACTGCGTGGGGTTGATCAATAAGGGAAACGGTATGGTCCGTTTCCCTGCAATCTCGGGCGGTGCTGCGGGCGCAGCGCCGCCGTATTGGATTCAAATAGTACTCAAATATTGCTGTCGATGAAAGAGGTCAGTTGGCCTTTGGCCAGCGCGCCGACTTTCTGCGCCGCTGCGACACCGTTCTTGAACAGAATCAGGGTCGGAATGCCGCGGATGCCGAATTTTGCCGGCACGGCCTGGTTCGCGTCCACATCGAGTTTGGCAATGGTCAGCTTGCCGTCGTATTCCTTGGCAACTTCTTCCAGGATCGGCGCAATGCTCTTGCAAGGACCGCACCATTCAGCCCAGAAATCGACCAGCACAGGGCGGTCGGATTTCAGTACGTCGGCTTCAAAGGATGCGTCGGTGATATGTTTGATGTTTTCGCTCATGTTGATCTCACGTTATTGGAATGTCGCCTGGATGATTATGCCATTTGTCGCTGGATGCCGCCCCGGGGCTGCCTGGATGACAGGCTGCAAGTGGTGACCATATCCAGGAATTCAACAGTGTGCAACGGTGTGGGAGGCAAACTGGAAGTGGTGGACAAGCGGATAGCAGGCGGGGAATGGCTCAAATAATAACGCATTTTTGCCGCCTGTGCGGATTTTGCGCAAATTGTCGCGCGGAAACTGCGTGGTGATTGACAAATAACAAGTTTGCTTAAAGATTATGCGCTGTGGCGTGGCCGGCGGTGCCGGCGCGCCAGGTTCACCAAGTCATCCAATTCCACCAGCGCCACCGGTTTGGCACAGGCGCCCAGGATCGTCAATCCCTGCGCCATGGCGAGCCGTTCCGCCGCTTTCAGGACGCCGCTTTGCATGCCGGACAACAGCACCACGGTGCCGCCATAACCGTCTTGCGCGACATGGCGTAAAAATTCGATGCCATCCATATCCGGCATCGACAAGTCGCACACCATCAAGTCGGGCGGGCTGGTTTTCAGCATCGCCAGCGCGGCTTTGGCGTGGGTGGCGCTGGCGATATCGAAGTCGCCCAGGTCTTCCAGCATGTCTTCCAGCAGCGACAGCTGGAACGGGTCATCGTCGAGCAGCAGGACGCGCAAGGGATCGGCAGAGGCGCGGTCGGTCATAGGCGGTGTCAATCCGTGGTGTCAATCGTCGTTGGCAAAAGTGGTGTTCGTCATGATTTGTTCGGTGACCAGGTCCAGCAGCGGCCACAGACGACCCATCAGGTTGCGGGCCTGGATCGCGCCGGCATCTTCCTGGGGCAGTTGCTCCAGATCTTCGCACAGATCGGCCATACCCAGTGCACCGACCGTGCGGGCGGCCGATTTGATGCGGTGGCCCAGTTCGCGGATGCGCTGCAGGTCGCCGGCCTTCATGCAGGCATCGATTTCATCGAAGCCATCCTTGGTGGTGTGCAGGAATTTAAAGGCAAATTTACGGATCTTTTGCGGGTGATAGCCCAACAATTGCGCCAGCACCGACAAATCAATAATCGCCGGGTCGCCCGACAGGGTCGCTTTGTAGCCGCCGCCAGGACGCTGGGCGGCGCGCGCTTCGGCGTCATCGACCCGCTGCGCCGGCAGCCAGTTGGCAATGGTCTGGTACATCAGCGCCGGCTGGATCGGCTTGGAAATGAAGTCATCCATGCCAGCATCCAGGCAGCGCACCCGGTCTTCGCTGGTGGCGGTGGCGGTCATGGCCAGCACGCGCAAGTCCGCCAGCTTGGGGTCGGCGCGGATGCGGCGGGTCGCTTCCAGGCCGTCCATCAGCGGCATTTGCACATCCATCAGGACGCAATCGAAGCTGGCCTGGCGCAGCAATGCCAGCGCTTCCGCGCCATTGTTGGCCAGGCACACGGAGGTGCCGGCTTCCTCCAGCATTTCCAGCGCGATTTGCTGGTTGAAGGTATTGTCTTCCACCAGCAGGATGCGGGCGTGCTTGAGCGATTGCATCACGGCGGCGGTGCGGGCCGAGGCCACCAGTTCGGCGGCGGCATCGCTGACCGAATTAATGATTTCCGGCACCGCGCGGCTGGACACGCCCAGCTGTGCGGTAAACCAGAAGGTGCTGCCCTGGCCCGGCGCGCTGCTCACGCCGACGTCGCCACCCATCAACTGCGCCAGCTGCTTGCAGATCGCCAGCCCCAGGCCGGTGCCGCCGTACTCGCGTGTGGTGGACGTGTCGGCTTGCTGGAAGGACTGGAACAGCTTGCCAATTTCCTGTTCGGACAAGCCGATGCCGTGGTCGCATACCTCGAAGCGCACCAGGCAGCTGCTGGCGTCCGATTGCGCGTTGACGACCTTGATGATGATGTTGCCCTGCTCGCTGAACTTGATGGCGTTGTTGGTGTAATTGATCAGGACCTGGCCCAGTCGCAGTGGATCGCCGCGCAGCACCGGCGGCAGCTTGGCGTCGATCTCGAACAGCAGGTTCAAGCCTTTGCCCGCCGCCTTGGGCGCCACCACCGTGGTCAGCGTCTGGATCACATGGTCCAGCGCGAAATCGACGTGCTCGATTTCCAGCTTGCCCGCTTCGATCTTCGAGATGTCGAGGATGTCGTCAATAATGCCCAGCAAGTGTTCGCCGGCGAAGCGGATTTTTTCCAGGTAGTCGCGCTGGCGCGGATCGAGGTCGGTCTTCAGCGCCAGGTACGCCATGCCGATCACGCCGTTCATCGGGGTGCGGATTTCGTGGCTCATGTTGGCCAGGAACTGGCCCTTGGCCTGGCTGGCCTCCTCGGCCAGCTGCTTGGCCTGGCCTAGCTGTTCGGTGCGGCGCGCCACCCGCTCTTCCAGGTGTTCATTCAATTCGCGCAACTCACACTCGGCGCGCTTGCTGTCGGTGATGTCGATCGACATGCAGATCAGGTAAGCGGGCCGGCCCTGTTCGTCGCAGACCGGCTTCTTGAACGTGCGCAGGTGGCGCTGTTCGCGCAGGGTCGGGTTCCACACGGTTTCCTCGTAGTCGACCAGCACGCCGCCGGCAAAGGCGTCGCGGTCGCGCGCGCGGATCGCTTCGACCACGTCCGGCGCGTGGAACGGCGTATCGTCGCCGCTGTTCAACTCATGGAAGCGGAAACCGAATTGTGCTTCGCAGGCCGGATTCATCAGCTGGAAGCGGCCGTCCGGCGCCTTGATGAACAGGCCGATCGGCATCATCTTGATGATTTCCTGCAGCCGCTGTTCGCCCTGGCGCAGCGCATCTTCGCTGCGCTTGCGGTAACTGATGTCGGTCAGTCCCACCACCGCCATCGGCGTGTCGCCCAGTTCATCCTTCATCGGTTCAGCATTGACGGACAGCCAGCACTGCGTGCCGTCGGCCTGGCGCACGCCCATCACCACGTCGCGCACCGAGCGCCCCGACACCAGCGCCAGGTAGACCGGATGCTCATCGCGGGCAAAGTTGCCGCCGTCTTCATGCACGCCCGGCCACAGTCCCGCGCCGGGCTGCGCGGCCTTGCCCAGCATGCGGGCGGCGGCGGCATTGCTTTCGAGGATAAGACCGTCGCCATTGAGCACCACCAAGCCATTGGTGACGGCGTTGAACACGGACGCCATGCGGCGGCTGGAATTGCGCAGCGCCAGGTCGGCCAGGCGGCGGTCGGTGATGTCCGTGATCATGGCCAGCATGCCGGCATAGGCGCCGGTTTCATCGTTGACCTGGGTGGTCGACAGCAAGCCCCACATGGTCGAATGGTCTTGCCGGAAGAAGCGCACGTCGCCCTGTTCCGCGTGGCCGGACGGGCGGCGGCGCTGGTGCTGGCGCAGCAGCGCCTGGCCCTCATCATCCATGAACGACGCCATCGGCTGGTCCAGCATGTCTTCCACCTCATAGCCTAGCATGCGCGCCATGGTCGGATTGACGAAGGTGGTGCGGTCGTCGGCATCGGTCATCCAGATGCCTTCGGCGGCGGTCTGCACGATCTGTCGGTAGCGTTCGGTGGACGCCTGCATGGCTTCCTCGGCGCGCTGGCGCTGCGTGACGTCGCGCAGCGACACGATCGACAAGCCCTGGCCGGCCAGCTGGATCGGCGCGATCTGCACCATCGCCGGGAAGTGGCTGCCGTTGCTGCGGTGCGCGGTCAGCACGCGGCCCGGTAAGCCGGGGCGGGACACCAGCTCGCGCGGGCGGCCCGGGGTGCTGCGCATGGCGTCCGGCAGCAGCAGGTCGAGCGACAGCCCGGCCATGCTGTCGTAGCCAAAGGATTCGGCGCTGACCTGGTTGGCCTGGCGGATGATGCCGTTGCGGTCCGCCACCAGCATGGCCGACGGCGTCGCTTCCAGGATCGCCGCCACGCGCGCCTCTTCCGCCGCCGCGCGGTCGCTGATGTCGCCCAGCGTGCCGGTCATGCGCAAGGCGCGGCCATCGGCCGCGCGCGCCACCACCATGCCCCGGCCCAGCACCCACTTCCAGAGGCCGTCGCGGCAGCGGATCCGGAATTCACACGACAGGCCGGTCTTGCCGTTGGCCGGGCCGTCCGCCTGCACCATGAACTCCTGGTCGACGCGGGCGCGGTCGTCCGGGTGCACCAGGTTGAGGATGTCGTGTACCGAGGGCTTGAATTGCTGCGGGTCGTGGCCGAGGATCTCGCAATAACGCGGCGAGACGGTCATGATATCGGCCACCGGCTGCCAGTCCCACACCCCTTCGCCGGAGCCTTCCAGGGCGAACGTGGTCAGGCGCTCGGCCTTGGCGGCGCGTTCATTGGCGTCCCGCAGCGCCAGTCGCATGCGGCGGATGCGCCACCAGGCCAGGCCGCCAAACAGCAGGGCCATGGCCGCCAGGGTGACGCCGAATTGCCAGGCGCGGTAATCCGGTGGCGGCTGGTATAAAAAACCCGCCAGGCTGGTGCTGATGCTGGTATTGGCCGGTAGCATATCCTGCTGGGCAAAGGTGGCGGCAATGGTTTGCCAGCGCTCCGGATTGCTATAGCCCAGTTCGATCAGCCGCTGTTCCAGCAACGCAATGGTTTGCTGCGCTTCATACATCAAGTGTTCGCGCGTATGGCTGTTCGGGTAGCGGGCGCGGATCAGGTCGGCGATTTCGCCGGGATGCGCCATCGCGTATTGCCACCCCTTCAAGGTGGCCGCGCGCATCGCGGCGGCGCGCTGCGGGTGTTCGCGCAACTCGCTTTCCGTGGTGTACAGGTTGTCGCCGTAAAAATCGATGCCGGCCGTGCGTGGCGCCAGGATGTCGTATTGGAAGTTGCTGCGCTCCAGCAAATAGGGCGCCGCTGTGATGTAGGCGGACATGGCGTCGACCTTGCCGCTGATCAAGTCATCGAGGTTGTAGCTGTGCTGGACGCGCTGGAAGGTGTCCTTGGTGACGCCGAAATTGTTCAGGTAAGGCTGCAGTTCCTCGTCGCTGGGCGACAGCATGATCTTCTTGCCCGCCAGGTTCAGCGCTTTGCCATTGTCGCCGCGGCGGGCAATCAGCACGGCCGGCGAATGCTGGAAGATCGACGCCAGTACCACCACCGGTTCACCGGCCGCCCGCTTCAGCAACAGCGTGCTGTTGCCGACCCCATATTGGGCTTTGCCTTCCAGCACCGGGCGCACCGTATCGTCATCGGGATTGCCTTCGAGCAAGGTTACTTCGAGGCCGGCGTCGCGGTAAAACCCTTTGTCTTGCGCCGCGTAATAGCCGGCAAACTGGAATTGGTGGCGCCACTTCAGTTGCAGCGTCACCTGTTCCGCCGCCAGGGCCGGCATTGCCGTGCAGGCAAACGCCGTTGCGGCCGCGATGCGGCGCAGGCCCGGCAGGAACAGAGGACGGCGGTGCTGCAAGGAGCTTCCCTTTCGAGTGGTCGGGACGGGGGCAAGCCCATCCATGGTCGATCAACTATAGCATCGAAGCCCGGGCACGGTGTCGGAATTTACGGACGGCAAACCCTATGGGAAAACGGGCTTGCAAGATGCAATAAGCTGCTTGCCGCTACCGTCAAAATCGCGTCAGGCAAAGCTGCCGGTAAACTGATAACGGTGCCCCGGGTGCCACATGGTGGCGATCGATGCGACCTGGCCGGCCGAGCGGGTTTGCCGTTTTAAGACCAGGCATGGCTGGCGGGTATCGATGGCCAGCATGTCGGCGATGTCGCGCGGCGGGCTCAGCGCTTCCACGCTATATACCGCACCGGCCAGTGGCGCGGCGGCCACCAGGTATTCATTCGGCGTGACGGTCGCGAAATCCTGGCTCATGTAGTCGGGGGCGCAGGTCGGATTGACCCAACGGTCTTCCACCTGGATCGGCACGCCGCTTTCAAAGTGGACGATCACCGAGTGAAATAAAATGGTTCCGGCTGACAACTCAAACTGCTTGGCCAGCAATTCGCCGGCTTTGGTTTGCTCCAGCAATTGCAGGCTGCTGCGGTGGGCGTGGCCACGGGCGCGGACTTCATCGGCAATGCTGCGGATTTCCAGCAAGGTGGCTTGGAATTTTTGTGCTGCAACAAAGGTGCCGGAACCCTGGCGCCGCGTCAGCACTTGCTCCGCCGTCAGCTCGCGCACGGCGCGGTTGACGGTCATGCGCGAGACGCCGAATTGTTTGACCAGCGCCTGTTCGGAAGGGATGACATCGCCTTCCTTCCATTGTCCGGCGGCGATCTGGGCCAGCAAATAATCCTTGATACGCTGGAAGATGGGGGTGTTGTCTGTTACTGATGGTTCCAAAGCCGGGTCTCCGTGGCAGCGCCTGGGCCGGCGCGGGCAAATGGTGATTTTAGCATTGCTGCGCCGCATCAATACATGGTCATTGCATATGGCGGGAATTCAAAAGCAAGCGGCGGAGTGTGGATGGAACTGGATTTTTTTAAGATGGGGCATACTTTGCCACCGAAGGAGTGCCACATGTTTGTCAATGACGAAGAGCGCTGGGCCGCCGTGCAGCAGCGCCGCAGTGACGCCGATGGCGTGTTTTATTACGCGGTGCGCACCACCGGCGTGTATTGCCGGCCATCGTGCCCGTCGCGTCACGCCAAGCGCGTCAACATCAGTTTTCATGCGTCGGCCGAGGCCGCACAACAGGCGGGATTCCGTCCCTGCCTGCGCTGCAAGCCGGACTTGCCGCCGCTGGCCGAACGCCACGCGGCGCTGGTGGCGCACATGTGCCGCCTGATCGACAGCGCCGACACCGCACCGGACCTGGCCAGCCTGGCCGAGGCGTCCGGCATCAGCCGCTTCCACTTTCACCGCATGTTCAAGGCGCACACCGGACTGACGCCGAAAGCCTATGCGGCCGGCGTGCGCCAGCGCCGCATGCAGGCGCAGTTGGCCGACGGCAGCACCGTGACCGACGCGATCTATGCGGCGGGCTTCAATTCCAGCGGGCGCTTTTATGCCCAGTCGAACGGCGCGCTGGGCATGCGGCCGCGCGCCTACCGCGGCGGCGGCCAGGGGGAAACCATCCGCTTTGCCATTGCCCAGTGTTCGCTGGGCGCGATCCTGGTGGCCAGCACCGACCACGGCATTTGCGCGATCCTGATTGGCGACGACCCGGACGGCTTGGCGCGCGACTTGCAGGACCGTTTCCCCAAGGCCGAACTGGCCGGCGCGCAAGCGGACTATGAGCGCGTGGTGGCGGCCGTGATCGGCATGGTGGAAGCGCCGGCAATCGGCCTCGACTTGCCGCTCGACGTGCGCGGCACGGCGTTCCAGCAGCGCGTGTGGCAAGTGCTGCGCCAGATCCCGGCGGGGCGCACCGTCAGTTATACGGAACTGGCCGAACTGGTGGGCACGCCCAACGGCGCCCGCGCCGTGGCCAGCGCCTGCGCCGCCAATGCGATTGCGATTGCGATTCCATGCCACCGTGTGGTGCGCACCGATGGTTCGCTGTCGGGCTACCGCTGGGGCGTGGAGCGCAAGCAGGTGTTGCTGGCGCGCGAGGGGGCGAAATGAGCGCGATCGCTGGCGCTACGGCGGGCGTGGCCTGGGCCGGCTTGACCGAACGCTGCGCCGCGCTGGACTGGGATGTCATCGGCGCCGACCTCGACGCGTGGGGCTGCGCCGTGGTACCGGGCTTTTTCAACGGGGAAGAGTGTCAACGGCTCGCTGCCGCGTATAGCAAACCGGCGCTGTTCCGCAGCCGCGTGGTGATGGCGCGGCATGGTTTTGGTCAGGGCGAATACCAGTATTTTGCCTATCCGCTGCCGTCGCCGATCGCCCGCCTGCGCGCCGCGCTGTACGGACCGCTGGCGCGAATCGCCAACCGCTGGCATGAGGCGATGGGCGTCGACGTGCGCTTCCCGCTGGAGCACACGGACTTGATCGCGCGCTGCCATGGCGCGGGGCAGTTGCGGCCAACCCCGTTACTGCTGCAATACCGGGCCGGCGACTATAACTGTCTGCACCAGGATCTGTATGGGGAGCACGTGTTCCCGCTGCAGGCGGCCATCTTGCTGTCGCAGCCGGGGCGCGATTTCACCGGCGGCGAATTCGTGCTGACCGAACAGCGCCCGCGCATGCAGTCGCGCGCTGAAGTGGTGGCGCTGGAGCAGGGCAGTCTGGTGCTGTTCCCGGTCCAGCAGCGGCCCGTGAACGGCACGCGCGGGGTCTACCGCGTCAACCTGCGGCACGGCGTGTCGCGCCTGCGCAGCGGCACGCGGCATACGCTGGGCATCATTTTTCATGATGCGCAGTAGCGTGTTGTTTTGCGGAAGTGAAGAGTAAAAATTGTGTCACAAATTTGATAATTTTCGCGAATTTTTCAAATCCTATTGTTAGACTAGGCCTCATGAGATTGTTATCAGAGGGAGCACCGATGAGACGTCTGTATAAGCGGCTGGTTCCAGCCTTGCTGTTAGTTGCCTTGGGCGCACCGGCCCGGGCCGAGCTAGTCATCATAGTCAACCCGCAGAACCCGGCGACGCGCATGTTCCCGTCGCAAGCCGCCCAGTTTTTCCTGGGCGGATCGGTACAGTTCGCACCGGTCGAACAGCCGGACAGCTCCCCCATCCGTGACGAGTTTTACAAGAAAGTCCTGGAAAAAACGCCCGCACAGGTGGAAGCGATCTGGTCCAAATTATTGTTCACGGGGAAGGTCAAAGCGCCTAAGGAATGCAAATCCAGCGCCGAGGTCAAAAAGGCCGTCAGCGAAAACGTCAATGCCATCGGCTACATCGAGAAGGCGGCGGTCGACGACACCGTCAAGGTGATCGCCACCATCCCTTGATCCGTCACGCGCAACATGGAGACACCGATGAAAAAACACTTATGGGCCCTGGTGGCCATGCTGGCGGCCGGCAGCGCCGGCGCCATCGACCTGGGCGGCGACGGCAGTCTGCGGTTGACCGGCTTTTACAACATTACGGCGGCCAAGGTCGTGGGCGGCTCGGCCCAGGGCAGCAGCACGCCATGGCAATACCAGGAATGGAAGTGCCCTTGCTCGATGCAGGCCTGGGAATATGCGGCCGTGTATGAAAAGGGCGAGGGCTGGCAACTTGACCAGGAGTCCTTGCTGGGCGTGCAGATCAAGAAAGAGTTCAGCCCAACCTTGTCGGCCACCGCGCAAATCGTGATGCGCGCCCGCAATCCGAACCACCATTCAACGCCAACCGTGGACTGGGCCTATGCGACGTGGCAGCCGCACGCGGATTCCGCGTGGACCTTACAGGCCGGCAAATTCCGCATCCCGCTCTACTACTACAGCGATTACCTGTACATCGGCTATGCCTATCCCTGGGTGCGTCCGGCGCCGGACGTCTATGGCTGGCCGATCTATGCTTACCTTGGCGCCAACGCCAGTTATCGCACCCAGTTGGGCGACTCCGGTTGGGCCGCCACGGTGCATGGCTGGGCCGGTGGCTATGAACAAAAGAATAACGCTTACGACACGCTGATTTACTACACCACCCCCACGCATGAAAAATGGAAGAACATCACGGGGGTGTCGGTGTCGGCCAACAATGGCATCTTCGACGTGCGCGGCATGTTCATGACGTACCGGGACACGCTGTGGCAGGACGGCGCCACTGGCCCGGTCACGCTGATCGACCGCCAGCGTACCCGCATCATGGGGTTCTCGGCCAACATGGATTACCATGATTGGCTGGTGCGTACCGAGGTGGACCGCTATGAACAGGTCGACCGGGGCAAGGGCTTGAACGGCATCTACAAATACGCGCTGTTTGGTGTCGGCTACCAGATCGGCGCATTCACGCCGATGCTGACGTACTCGCGCTACACCACGGTGGCCGCGCCGATCGAAGCACGCAGCACCAAGTACGTGTCGCTGCGCTGGGACTTCCGCAAAAACATGGCGTTCAAGGCGCAATACGACATCAGCAAGGACAAGTCACAGTACAGCTACCCGTTCTTCGGTGACTCGAAACTGTTGTCGCTGTCGCTGCAGGGGACATTCTGACGCTAGCGGGTGGGAAATTTCGCTACACTCCAGGTTTGCTGTTGAATCCGACCCGGAGACTGTATGCGATTGACCCGACTTGCCCTGGCCATGGCGGCCGCAGCGATCCTGCCGATGGCGGCCCCGTCCGCCCACGCCGCCACGCTGATTGACAATGCCAACGGCTATACCCTGAATCGCGCCGGCAAACTGGTGCGCTTTACTGCCCTGGCGTATGACGACGCCGGCCGTATCCTGGCGGTCGGCAATGCGAAAACCGTGGCGGCGAAAGCCCCCGGCGCGCAGCGCATCGATATGGCGGGCAAGACGGTGTTGCCGGGCTTGATCGATGCCCACGGTCACGTGTTCGGGCTGGGCGAGATTTCCACCGCCGTGCTGCTGTATGGCACGCCGTCGCTGGAAACGGCATTGAACGCTGTGGCGGAATTCAGTAAAACCCATCCGCAGCGCGCCTGGGTGCTGGGCAATGGCTGGAACCAGGAAATCTGGAAACTGGGCCGCTTCCCCACCGCGCAGGAGCTCGACAGTGTGGTGGGGGACCGCCCGGCGGTGATGACGCGGGTCGATGGCCATGCCGTCTGGGCTAACACCCGCGCGCTGCAACTGGCCGGCATCACGCGCGATACCAAAGACCCGGCCGGCGGCAAGATCGAGCGCGATGCGCAGGGCAACGCCACCGGCATCCTGGTTGATGCGGCGATGGATCTGGTGCGCGCCGCGATCCCGAAACCGACGGAAGCGGAAGCCCGCGCCTCGCTCGATGCGGCACTGGCGGCACTGGCGCAGGTCGGCCTGACCAGCGTGCACGACGCCGGCGTTGGCGTGCATGAGGACCGCTTAATGCGCAGCTATGCGGACAGTGGAAAGCTCAGCACGCGGGTGTACGCGATGATTGGCGATACGACCGCCGACTTTGACCAACTGGCGCAACAAGGGCCGCTGAAATCGTATGCCAACGACCGGTATGCGCTGGCCGCCGTGAAACTGTATTCGGACGGCGCGCTGGGCAGCCGTGGCGCCGCGCTGATCGCGCCTTACAGCGACGCGGCGCATACCCATGGCCTGCTGTTTTACAACGATGCGGCGATGCGCGCCAAGATGGAAAAAGCGCTGAAAGCCGGCTACCAGGTCAATGTGCACGCGATCGGCGACGCCGGCAACCGGCAAATCCTCGACGGCTACGCGGCGCTGCTGAAACAGTATCCGCAAGCGGCGCGCGCACGGCACCGCATCGAGCATGCGCAAGTGGTGGCGTTGTCGGATATTCCCCGCTTCAAGGCGCTGAATATACTCCCGTCGATGCAGCCGACCCATGCGACGTCCGACCAGAACATGGCGGAACAGCGCGTCGGCCCGCAGCGCATCAAGGGCGCCTACGCGTGGCACACGTTCCTGCAACAAGGCTCAACCATCGCTTGCGGTTCGGACTTCCCGATCGAAGCGCCCAATCCGTTCGAAGGCTTGCATGCGGCGGTGACGCGGCAGGATAACGCCGGTATGCCGCTGGGCGGCTGGTATAAAAATGAAGCGATGACCTTGCTGCAGGCGTTCCGCTGCTTCACGCTGGACGCGGCCTACGCCGCGCACCAGGAAAAGGTGATCGGCTCGCTGGAGGCCGGCAAGTGGGCCGACTTTATCGTCACCGATGCGGATCTGTTTGCCGTGCCGGCCACCGAGATCGGCAAGATCAAGGTGTTGCAGACGTGGGTGGCGGGCAAGCAGGTGTACGCCCGCCCCTGATGTGCCGTGCCGATGCCGGGTCAGGTTTTCTTGCCCGGCACATGGCGGCGCAGCCACGCTTCCATCCTGCCGGCACCCTTGCCTGGCGGGGTATAGCCCTGGTTGATGTCGATAATCCTGCCCTGCGGGTCCAATAGCATCAAGGTTGGAAATGCCCGGATGCCGGCCGCCTCCATAAAACTGCGCGCGTCGGCCGCGACGGGCCAGGTGATCCCGGTCGTGCGGATGAACTGTCTGGCTTCGCTGGCCGGGTCATGGGTGATGGCCAATAGGTTGATGTCGCGATGCGCCTGGGCCAGCGCGTTCAATTCCGGTACTTCCTGGATGCAGGGCGCGCAAGTAGAAAAGAAAAAACTCAATACGGTGTATTTACCCGCCAGCGCCTTGCTGTCCAGCGGGATGCCATCCACGCGCGTCAACGTCAGTGGCGGCAATGGGTCGCCCCGGTTCAACTTGCGCTTCGGTGGCGGTGCCGCCGCTGCCTGCAAGGTCAAGGTCACTGTCTTCGCGTCAGCTGTTTTCTCAATGTTAAACGATGCACCTTTGGTGATGCGCGCAAAAAAGGCGTCGGCCGTGATGGCGGCTTTCGTTTCATTGCGGTAGCTGACAGAGGTCGCTTGCCCTAGCCCCATTTGCTCCAGTAGTTGTTGCTGCTCGGGTTTGGACATGGCCGCAGTGCCGGCCGTGGCGGCTGATTGCCATAAGGCGACGGACATCAACAGGATGGCAAGACGCTGTGAATAGTGCATGGAGTGGCGTGAATGATAGTAAATAAATATTATAAATTAACAAGTTATTTCATGGCGCTGTTTCTCATGGCGTGACATTTTCGGTGAACGGTCGGTGAATTTTTTGATTGACTGGGTTGTATAGACAACTTATCCTTATAACATCCGCAGACCCGCACGCCTCTACCCGCCGGTCCGCCCCACCAGTTCACAAGGAGATGACATGAGCACTTCCCTCGCCAACGACCCGCGTTTCGACGCCACCCGCGACATCCGCGCGCCACGCGGTCCTGAGCGCGTTTGCAAAACCTGGGGCGCGGAAGCGGCCTATCGCATGTTGCAGAACAACCTGGACAAGGAAGTGGCGGAAAATCCGCAGCACCTGGTGGTGTACGGCGGCATCGGCCGCGCGGCGCGCAACTGGGCCTGCTATGACCAGATCCTGGCGTCGTTGAAAGAGCTGGAAGCGGACCAGACCCTGCTGATCCAGTCGGGCAAGCCGGTCGGCGTGTTCCAGACCCACGAAGATGCGCCGCGCGTGCTGCTGGCGAACTCGAACCTGGTGCCGAAATGGGGCAACTGGGAGCATTTCAATGAACTGGACCGCGCCGGCCTGTTCATGTACGGCCAGATGACGGCCGGTTCCTGGATTTACATCGGCACCCAGGGCATTGTGCAGGGCACCTATGAAACCTTTGCCGAAGCCGGCCGCCAGCACTTTGGCGGCGACATGGCGGGCCGCTGGATCTTGACGGCGGGCCTGGGTGGCATGGGCGGCGCCCAGCCGCTGGCCGCGACGTTTGCCGGCGCGGTGTCGCTGAACATCGAATGCCAGCAAACCTCGATCGACTTCCGCCTGCGCACCCGCTATCTGGACAAGCAGGCCGCGTCGATCGACGAGGCCTTGGAACTGGTGAAATACCACACCGAACGCAAGGAAGCGATTTCCATCGGCCTGCTCGGCAATGCCGCCGAGATCCTGCCGGAACTGGTACAACGCGCCAAGGCCGGCGGCATCGTGCCCGACATGGTGACCGACCAGACCTCCGCGCACGACCTGATCAACGGCTACCTGCCGCGTGGCTGGAGCGTGGCGGACTGGAAAGCGGCGCAACAAGACCCGGAGCGCCACGAGCGCTTGAAAGCCGCCGCCGCCGATTCCTGCGCCGCGCACGTGCAGGCGATGCTGGAATTCCAGCAGCTGGGCGCCAAGGTGGTCGACTATGGCAACAACATCCGCCAGGTGGCGTTTGACCAGGGCGTGGAAAACGCCTTTGATTTCCCCGGCTTCGTCCCGGCCTACATCCGTCCGCAATTCTGTGAAGGCCGTGGCCCGTTCCGCTGGGTGGCGCTGTCCGGCGACCCGGAAGACATTTATAAGACCGACGCGAAAATCAAGGAACTGTTCCCGCAC
The DNA here is from genome assembly GCA_019751755.1 of Burkholderiaceae bacterium. Lineage (GTDB taxonomy): Bacteria > Pseudomonadota > Gammaproteobacteria > Burkholderiales > Burkholderiaceae_D > Rugamonas. Next base: position 25,280 of record JAIENA010000385.1, read on the forward strand.
CATGCGAACGTGCACCGCTGGCTGGACATGGCGCGCGACCGTATCGCGTTCCAGGGCTTGCCGGCGCGCATATGCTGGCTGGGCCTGGGCGAGCGCCACATTGCCGGCCTGGCCTTCAATGAAATGGTGCGTAACGGCGAACTGAAAGCGCCGATCGTGATCGGCCGCGACCACCTCGACACCGGCTCGGTCGCCAGCCCGAACCGCGAAACCGAATCCATGAAAGACGGCACCGACGCCGTGTCCGACTGGCCACTGCTGAACGCCATGCTGAACACGGCCGGCGGCGCGACCTGGGTCTCGCTGCACCATGGCGGTGGCGTGGGCATGGGCTATTCGCAGCACTCCGGTGTGGTGATCGTGGCCGACGGCACCGACGCCGCCGCCAAGCGCCTGGCCCGCGTGCTGGTCAATGATTGCGGTTCGGGCGTGATGCGCCATGCGGATGCCGGTTACGCGTCCGCCATCGAATGCGCAAAACGTAATAAGCTGAACCTGCCCATGATTAAGTAAGGAATGACGATGACTGCTACCCATAACACCCCCGGCTGGACCCTGAACCCCGGCAAAATCACGCTGACCGAACTGCGCGCCGCCTGGGCCGCTCACGCGCCGGTGGCGCTGGCGCCAGAAGCCTATGACGCGATCCGCGCCTCGGCCGCCGTGGTGGAAGCGATTGTCGCCAAGGGCGATGCCGCCTACGGCATCAACACCGGCTTCGGCTTGCTGGCGAAAACCCGCATTCCCGACAACAAGCTGGAACAATTGCAGCGCAACCTGATCCTGTCGCACTCGGTGGGCACCGGTGCGCTGATGTCGGACGCCGTGGTGCGCCTGATTATGCTGATGAAAGTCGGCAGCCTGGCGCGCGGCGTGTCCGGCGTGCGTCCGCTGATCGTCGACACGCTGATCGCGCTGTATAACGCCGGCATCGTGCCAGCCATTCCGTCCAAAGGATCGGTTGGCGCATCCGGCGACCTGGCGCCGCTGTCGCACATGACGCTGGCCATGCTGGGCGTGGGCGAGGTGCGCGTCAACGGCGAATTGATGCAGGCCGCCGATGCGCTGGCAGCGGCCGGCATCGCACCGGTGGTGCTGGCGGCCAAGGAAGGCCTGGCGCTGATCAATGGCACCCAGGCCTCGACCGCGCTGGCGCTGCACGGCCTGTTCATGGCCGAGCGCCTGCTGGAAGCGGGCATGGTGACGGGCGCGCTATCGCTGGACGCCGCCAAGGGTTCCGATTCGCCGTTCGACGCCCGCATCCACGAAGTGCGCGGCCAGCCGGGCCAGATCGCCGCCGCCGGCATTTACCGCCAACTGGTCGCCAACAGCGCGATTCGCGCTTCGCACCTGGTGGGGGACGAACGGGTGCAAGACCCGTACTGCCTGCGTTGCCAGCCGCAAGTGATGGGCGCCTGCTGGGACTTGATCGCCAACGCCGGCCGCACCCTGCTGATCGAAGCCAATGCCGTGACCGACAACCCATTGCTGTTTACCAACGATGCCGGTGACGCCGTGGTGCTGTCGGGTGGTAACTTCCACGCGGAACCGGTGGCGTTCGCCGCCGATACGCTGGCGCTGGCAATCGCCGAAATCGGCAGCATTTCCGAGCGCCGCGTGTCGCTGCTGATCGACGCCACCCTGTCCGGCCTGCCGCCATTCCTGGTGCGTGAACCGGGCTTGAATTCCGGCTTCATGATTGCCCACGTGACGGCCGCCGCGCTGGCCTCGGAAAACAAGTCGATCGCCCATCCGGCCAGCGTCGACACCATCCCGACCTCGGCCAACCAGGAAGACCACGTCAGCATGGCCACCTTTGCCGCGCGCCGCCTGGAAGACATGGCGCAAAACACCGCCGCCATCGTCGCCATCGAGTTGCTGGCGGCGGCGCAGGGCATTGATTTCCACCGTCCGCTGAAAACCTCGCCGCAACTGGAACACGTGCATGCGCAACTGCGCCAGCACGTGCCGTTCTACGACGCCGACCGTTTCTTCGCGCCGGACATCGAAGCGGCCAAGCAACTGGTGCTGAAGGGCGAATTGAGCGCCACCTGCAAGAGCCTGTTCGCAACGCTGCACCCGTAAAGAGCGAGCTTGCCATGACCATGGATTTCCAGTTCTCGCCAGGAACACTGCCATTACTGGTGTCCATGCCCCATGTGGGCACGGACATCCCGGACGACATCGCGGCCACGTTGGCACCGGCCGCCAGCGTCAAGACCGACACCGACTGGCATTTGGTGCGGCTGTATGATTTCCTTCAGGAAATGGGGGTGTCGGTGCTGTCGGCGCGCTGGTCGCGCTATGTGATTGACTTGAACCGTCCGCCGGAAAACACGAATTTGTATCCGGGCCAGGATACCACCGGCCTGTGTCCGGTCGACACCTTTGGCCGCGAACCGCTTTACCCGGAAGGCGGCACGCCGGATGAGGCCGAAGTGCAGCGCCGCCTGCGCTTGTACTGGCAGCCGTATCACGCGCAATTGCGCAGCGAGCTCGATCGTTTACAGGCGATCCACGGCAAGGTTGCGTTGTGGGATGCCCATTCGATCGCGTCGCATGTGCCGCGTTTCTTTGAAGGCAAGTTGCCGGACTTGAACTTCGGCACTGCTGATGGCGCCGCGTGCGACAGTGGCATGAGCGACGCGATCGCGGCCGTGGCGCGCCGCCACGGCGGCTATTCGGTGGTCGTCAATGGCCGTTTCAAGGGTGGCCATATCACCCGCCATTACGGCCAACCGGCACAGCACGTGCACGCGATCCAGCTCGAAATGTGCCAGTCCACGTATATGGATGAAAGCGCGCCGTACGGCTACCGCGAAGACCTGGCGGGTGAAGTGCAGCCGTTGCTGAAGCAACTGGTGCAGGCGTGCGCCGGCTGGGCCGGCGGCAAGGTGGCGTCATGAGCGCGCTGTTCGCCAGTCAAGCGCTGCTGCCGTCGGGCTGGGCGCGTGACGTGTTGCTGCAGTGGGACGATGGCGGCGATTTGCTGGCCGTGACGCCGGACGCCATCAAACCGGCCGGCATTGAAAGCGCCGAATACGTGTTGCCGGGCATGGTCAACCTGCACTCGCACGCATTCCAGCGCGCGCTGTCCGGGTTGACTGAAATTGCCGGTGATAGCCAGGACAGTTTCTGGACCTGGCGCGACCTGATGTACCGCTTTGCGCGCAATATCACGCCGGACCAGATGGAAGCCATCGCGGCCCAGTTGTATGCGGAATGCCTGCGTTATGGCTACACCTCGGTGTGCGAATTCCACTATGTGCACCGCGCGCCCGACGGCACCCGCTATCCGCGCGTGGCGCAGACGGCGGAAAGCGTCATCAGCGCCGCGCGCCACACCGGCATCGGCATCACCATGCTGCCGGTGCTGTATAACTGGTCCGGCTTTGGCGAAGCGCCGTTGAGCCCCCAGCAAAACCGTTTCAAGACCGATGCCGCCGATATTCTCGACATCATCGGCGCACTCGAACCCTTGCGTGGCGGGCAGGTCGAAGTGGGCGTCGCGCCACACTCGCTGCGGGCCGCGTCGGTGGCGCAAATCCGGGAAGTGGTGGCGGCGTTGCCACGGTCGCGCCCGATCCACATCCATATCGCCGAACAGCAGGGCGAAGTGCAGCAATCGCTCGCGTTCAGTAAACGCCGCCCGGTTGAATACCTGTATGATGAACTGCAAGTCGATACGCGCTGGTGCCTGGTGCATGCGACCCACCTGGTGGCATCGGAAGTGACGGCGATTGCCCGCAGCGGCGCCGTTGCCGGCATATGCCCGACCACCGAAGCCAATCTGGGCGACGGCCTGTTTCCGCTGGAGTCTTACTTGGCGCAGGGCGGCGTGTTCGGCGTCGGTAGTGACAGCCATGTGTCGCAAAGCCCGGTGGAAGAATTGCGCTGGCTCGAATATGGCCAGCGGCTGCGCGAACAGCGCCGCAATATCGCCGTCTCGGGCGCCCAGCGCCACGTCGGCGAATTCTTGTGGCAGGGCGCGTTGCAGGGCGGGGCACAGGCGGCCGGACGCGCGGTTGGCGCATTGGCGGCGGGCAAGCGGGCCGACCTGATCGTGCTCGATGCCGACCACCCGAACTTGTATGGGCGCGCCGCGCACGAGGTGTTGGGCAGCCTGGTATTCAGTGGTAACGATAATCTGGTGAAAGACGTGATGGCCGGCGGCCAGTGGGTGGTGCGCGGCCAGCAGCACGTGGCGCAACAGGCCATCGCCGCGCGCTTCAGGCAGACCCTGGCCGAGCTGAGGGAGTACCGCTGATGAGCAAGCTGATCCAGTACGCAAGCCTGCATGCCACGCCGTGGAAAAACGGTGGCGGCAGCACCACCGAGATTGCCATCGCCCCGCAGGGCGCCACCTTTGCCGATTTCGATTGGCGCATCAGCCTGGCCACGATTGCCCAGAGCGGCCCATTTTCCACCTTTGCCGGCATTGACCGCACGCTGACGCTGGTGTCCGGCCCCGGCGTGGTGCTGGACGTCGGCAATGAACGGCAAGTGGCGCTCAGCGAGCGCGAACCGACCGTGGCGTTCCCGGGCGAAGCGCAGGTGATGGCGACGGTCGCTGCGGGTTCGACCACCGATTTCAACGTCATGACCCGGCGCGCCGCGTGCCGCCACCAACTCGAGCGGCGCGAGGTGCGCGATTTTTCCACGCTGGAACGGCGCAGCGGCGTCACCATCGTGTTCCTGGCCGAAGGCGAAAGCCTGTGCCTGGAAAGCAGCAAGGAGCGCATCGCCCTGGTGCGCTATGACGCGGTGATCCTGGATGATGAAGATGTGTGGACGCTCGAAGCGGGCCAGGCCACGGTGTTCATTGTCGACATCATTGAACACAACGATTAAACCGTAAAATCGTAGGGCGGATCAGCGCAGGACTCGGCGTCCCCCGTCATCCGCCATGTGCCGCAGCAACGCACGCATGGCGGATTGCAATCCGCCCTACGCATCCTGATAAAGCGAGAGAGCATGGCACAGTGGGATTGGCTGGTGACGAACGTGCACCTGGCAACGATGGTGGGGGGATATGGTGAACTGCGCGACGGCGCCATCGCCGTCAAGGATGGCCGCATTGCGTGGCTGGGCGCGGCAAGTGATGCCGATCCCGCGCAAGCGGCCCAGGTGCATGACGGCGGTGGCTGCTGGCTGACGCCGGGGCTGATCGATTGCCATACCCATCTCGTGCACGCGGGCAACCGCAGCGATGAATTCGAAGCGCGCCTCAATGGCGCGACCTATGAAGACATCGCCCGCGCCGGCGGCGGCATCATGTCGACCGTGCGCGCCACCCGCCAGGCGTCCGACGACGAATTGCTGGCGCAAAGCCTGCCGCGTGTGCGGGCGTTGCTGGCCGAAGGCGTCACCACGCTGGAAATCAAGTCCGGCTACGGTCTGACGCTGGAAGCGGAAGCGAAAATGCTGCGCGTGGCGCGCCGCATCGGCCGCGAGTTGCCGGTCAACGTGGCCACCACCTTCCTCGGGGCACACGCGCTGCCGCCGGAATTCGCCGGCCGTGCCGATGATTACGTGGCCGAGGTGTGCAACATGATCGCGCCACTGGCGCAGCAGGGCCTGGTCGATGCGGTGGACGCGTTTTGCGAGCGCATCGGTTTTTCCCGCGCCCAGACGGAAAAAGTCTTCCAGGCGGCGGCCCGCCATGGCTTGCCCGTCAAATTGCATGCCGAACAATTGTCAGACCAGCAGGGCGCGCAGCTGGTGGCGCAATACAACGGTCTGTCGGCCGACCACCTCGAACACCTGACGCCGGACGGCATTGCCGCCATGGCGCAAGCCGGCACCGTGGCGGTGCTGCTGCCGGGCGCTTATTACTTCCTGCGCGACACCACGCCGCCGCCGGTGGCGGCCTTGCGCGCGGCCGGCGTGCCGATGGCGGTCGCCACCGATAACAACCCGGGCACCTCGCCCATGACGTCGCTGCTGCTGGCGCTGAACATGGTGTGCACCTTATGGCGATTGACGCCGCTCGAAGCGCTGGCCGGAGTCACCGTGCATGCGGCCCAAGCCCTGGGACGCCAGGCCGACATCGGCACTTTGGCCGTGGGCAAGCGCGCCGATTTCGCGCTGTGGAACATCGCGCGGCCGGCCGACCTGTCGTATGCGATTGGCTTCAATCCGTGCCAGGGCGTGGTGTTCGGCGGGCGCCTGATGGAATAAGGGGGGCGCGGATTGAGCAGACTGATTCCGCCGCAGTGCGCGTGCGATCGTGTACAGTATCAGCATCCCGTACCATCGCCCGCGTCAGAGTCATCATGCGTCAGCCCGTCCTGAAAGCCGTCAGTGCCGCCCTCCTGTTTGCCCTGAGCGTCCAAGCTGCGGGCCAGAGTACGCCGGTTCCCCCCACGCCGACACCACCGCTCCCGACGCCGCCCACGCCGGCGCCGGAAGGCCCGGCCGCGCCGCAACCGGTGACGCCGGCGGCGCCTTCGGCTGCCACCATCGCCGCTGCCATGGCTGCCGCCGCGGCCCGCGCCACCGACCCGAACGCCGCCAAGCCCTTTGCCGACGTGATCAAAGGCGCCCAGCACCAGGCGGGCTTTATCCACCTGTACCAGAAAGACGAAAAAGTCTGGCTGGAACTGCGCCCGGAACATTTCGACAAGCCCTTCTTTATGAGCGTGAACACCACCAAGGGGGTGGGGGAGCGCGGCATTTATGGCAGCCAGATGGGCCGCAGCGAAGTGGTGGTGCTGCGCAGGCTGGGCAACCTGGTGCAACTGATCGCGTTGAACACGGATTTCCGCGCCAAGCCCGGCAGCGCGCTGGGCACGGCGGTGTCGCAGGGTTTTTCCGACAGTTTATTGGCGCTGGCACCGGTGGCAAGCAGCCCGCATCCGCAAACCAAAGGCATCCTGGTGGAAGCCAATTTGCTGCTGTTCGGTGACATTCCGGCCTATTCGACGCAGCTCGAAGCGGCGTTTCGCATGCAGTACGCGATGGATGCGCGCAACAGCAGTTTTACCGGCATTCGCAGCGACGCGGGTATGACCGGTCTGGCCATCAATGCGCATTACTTTGTGCCGCGTGTGCCGGCCGCGCCGCTGGTCTACGTGCCGACCTATGTGCCACCGCCGTATTCGGTGCCGGACCCGCGCAGCCTGTTCCTGGGCCTGTACTACAGCTTCATGCCGTTGCCGGAAACCGCGATGCAGGGCCGCCTGGCCGATGACCGGCTGGGACACTTCGTCACCACCACCTACGATTACACCGATGACGTCAAACCGTCGCTGTACACCCACGTGGTGAACCGCTGGCGGCTGGAAAAGGCCGATCCGTCGCTGGCGCTGTCGGAACCCAAGCAGCCGATTACCTATTGGCTGGACCGCAATATCCCCGAAAAATACCGCGAATCCGTGAAACAGGGCGTGCTGGCATGGAACGATGCGTTTGAACGCATCGGTTTCAAGAACGCCATCGTCGTCAAGCAGCAAGGACCGAACGATACCTTTGACACCATGGATGCGCGCCATGCGTCGGTGCGCTGGTATGTCGGCGCCGATGCCGGGATGGCGATCGGACCGCGCCAGGTGGACCCGCGCAGCGGCGAGATCCTCGACGCCGACATCGCCATGTCCGACGTGTTTGCCCGCAGTGCGCGGCGCCAGGCCAGTGAGGATTTGCGTTGGAGCGGGGCGTTGTCGGCGTATGGCGCGGCGGCCGGCATGCCGCCGCTGGCCGGCGGCGCGGTTCCCGAGGGCCTGCCGGGCGTGGCCGCACCACTGCCGCCACCGGGACGCTTGCCGCAGGGCGCGCCTGCGCTCACATCGTACGGATCACACCGATCGCACGCATCGCATTGCGACTATGGCATGGAGTCGGCGCAGGAAATCGGCTTTGCGCTGGACTTGATGGAGGCGCGCGGCGAGTTCGACATGGACAGCCCGAAGGCCGAAGCGCTGGCGCAGGCCTATGTGAAGTCGGTCATCCTGCATGAAGTGGGGCATACGCTGGGCTTGCGCCACAACTTCCGCTCGTCGACCATCTATAGCCTGTTCCAGTTGCGCGACAAGGCTTTTACGGACCAGCATGGCATCAGCGGCTCCGTCATGGATTACACGCCGTTCAACCTGGCCATCAAAGGCGAGCAGCAGGGCGCCTATGTGATGGACCGGCTCGGGCCTTACGATTATTGGGCCATCGAATACGCGTACAAGCCGATCTCGCCGGAACAGGAAAAAGAAGAATTGGCGCGTATCGCCAGCCGCTCGAATGAACCGTTGCTGGCGTTCGCCACCGACAATGAAGCCTATAACGGCATGTCCGACCCGGAAGTCAATTTGTTTGACCTGGGCAGTGATCCGATGGCACATGCGCAAAAGCGGCTGATGATGTCGCGCGAATTGTGGGAGCGGGTCCAGGCGCGCCAGCTGAAACCGGGCGAAAGCTATGAATCGCTGCGCCGCAGTTTTGTGTTCGGCATCGACCAGTTTGCACGCTCGGTGCCGGTGATGGTCAAGTATGTGGGCGGCGTGGTGCACGTGCGCGACCACGCGGGATCGGGACGCACGCCATTCCAGCCGGTGCCGGCCACGCGCCAGCGGGAAGCACTGTCCCTGCTGACCAATCACCTGTTCAAGGCCGACAGCTTTACATTCTCGCCATCGCTGCTGAGCCGCCTGTCCGGCAACCAGATGATGTTCAGCTACCGCACCGACATTTCCATCAATTCGGTGGTGCTGTACCTGCAAACCATCGTGCTGGACCAACTGCTGTCCGATGCCGTCGCAGGACGCTTGCGTGACGCGCAGGAAAAACTCGACAACCCCAAGCTGGCGCTGTCGCTCGATGAGCTGTACCGCACCGTGCAAGCGGCGGTGTGGAGCGAGCTGAAAGTCGGCAAGGACATTCCCGGCATGCGCCGCGATTTGCAGCGCGAACATTTAAAACGCGTGACGGCCGCGCTGGTGCGCACCTCGCCCGCCATGCGCGCCGATGGCCGCAGCCTGCAGCGCCTGTACGCCCAACAATTGCAGCGCGATATCGAGCGCGCGATGGGTAATGGCGCCTTGTCGCCGGAAGCCAAAGCGCACCTGGCGGAAAGCCATGAAACGCTCAGCCAGGCCCTGAAGGCGCCGATGCTGCGCCTGGGTCTCTGACGGCGATTCCGTAGGCCGGATGCGCGGGGGCGCAGAGCTGCCTGGTGCGTCATCCGGCAAGCGCCGGTCGGCGTCCTATTGCTGGCCGTCGCGGAATTGCTGGGCCAGCGTCTGCAGCGGCACGGCCGGTTGCGTGCCGGGTTCCAGCGTGGACGGCAGTGGCGCGCGCATCGGCTGGCTGCGCGCGTTGGCCGACGACAGCACATTGCCGGTGGTGTCCGACGCGGCATTCCACACGGGGGCGTCTATCCCTTCGAAAATCGATTTCAGTTGCTGGCCCCAGGTGCGGCGGATCATGCGGAAATACTGGTTGTCTTCATCGATGGTGGCGAACTGCGTGACCGCCAGCGCATTGTTTTCATACACCAGCAAATCCAGTGGCAAGCCCACCGAGACATTCGAGCGCAAGGTCGAATCCATGGAAATGAGCGCGCACTTGGCCGCCTCGTCGAGCGGCGTGGACGGACTCACCACGCGGTCGATAATCGGTTTGCCATATTTGGCTTCGCCGATCTGGAAATAGGACGCCTGATTATGCGACTCGATGAAGTTGCCGGCCGAATAAACCTGGAACAGCCGGCACGGTTCGCCCCGCACCTGGCCGCCAAAGATCATGCCGACATTGAAATCAATCCCGAACTCCGCCAGCGCCTTGGCGTCGCGCGCATGCACCAGCCGCACCACTTCGCCGACGATGCGGGCCGCTTCATACATGCCGGGCGCGGTCCAGATGGTAAAGCCGCTGGTCCCGACGTGGCTGCCCAGCAGTTCTCGGATCGACTGTGAAATCGACAGGTTCCCCGCGGTCATCAACACCATCATCCGTTCGCCCGGATGTTCATATACCTGCATTTTTCGCGCCGTGCTGACCTGGTCCACGCCGGCATTGGTGCGCGAATCGCTGAGGAAGACCAGGCCCGCGTCGAGCCGCATTGCTACGCAATAAGTCATTGTTTTCGTTCTTACGGGGAAACCCCGATTTTATCACCTGGCTTTGGTGCGCTATTGCACCGCCACCAGCACTGTGGCCGCCATCATCAACCCAGAACTCGCCCCGCGCCCAGCGCATGGTGGGGCGCATTGAGCGTCAGCATGTGTGACAGGTTGCCGTTGGCGGGCGTCGTCACCGTGATGCCTAAGCGGCCAGCGGCACCAGGAAGTCCCGGCTGATGCGGTTGCCCAGCTCATAAATATTGGCAAGGAAGGTGGTCAGCGTGCCGTGCAACCCGGCTTTCTGGATATCCTCGATCGACCCGAAGCGCAGCTGCGCGTGCAGCCGTCCCGCGTAACGTTCGGTCTCGCCCGACGCGTCATTGCGCACCTGCGCCAGGTTGTACACCACTTCATCCATGCAGGCCAGCAGCGAGCGCGGCATGTCGGCGCGCAGCATCAGCAATTCCGCGATGCGCTCGGGCGTGATGACGTCGCGGTACACCTTGCGGTAAATCTCGAAGCCGGACACCGAGCGCAGCAGCGCCGCCCAATAGTAATAATCGCGTTGCGTGACATCATCGGCGCGGTGGAATTTGACGTCCAGGATGCGCGCCGTGTTGTCGGCCCGCTCCAGGAACGTACCGAGGCGGATGAAGTGCACCGCATCGTCGCGCAGCATGGTGCCGAGGGTGACGCCGCGCGACAGGTGCGAGCGGTATTTGACCCATTCGAACACCTGGCTCGGATCGTTTTCCAGCAAGGGCACGCGTTTTTTCCAGTCGAGCCAGGTCTGGTTCAGGGTTTCCCACACTTCGGTGGTCAAGGTGCCGCGCACGGCGCGCGCATTTTCCCGCGCCTCCTTGAGGCACGCCGCGATTGACGACGGGTTGTTCGGATCGCGCGCCATGAAATCAATCACATCGGCCGCATTGACCGTGCTGTAACGGGCGTCATAGGCTTGCTGCAATTCTGAAATGCCCAGCAGCGCGCGCCAGCTGCGTTCCGCGTCTTGCGCCGATTGCGGCAGCATCGCGGCCTGTACGTGCACGTCGAGCATGCGCGCCGTGTTTTCGGCCCGTTCGGTATAGCGGGCCATCCAGAATAAATGGTCGGCGGTACGGCTCAGCATGGCGAATTCCCTTCCAAAATCCACGTGTCTTTTGTTCCACCGCCCTGTGATGAATTCACCACCAGCGATCCCTCTTGCAGCGCCACCCGCGTCAGTCCGCCCGGCACCATGGAGACGGTTTTGCCGGACAGCACGAACGGCCGCAAGTCAATGTGGCGTGGCGCCACGCCGGATTCCACGAAGGTCGGGCAATTCGACAGCGCCAGCGTCGGTTGTGCAATGTAGCCATCCGGCTTGGCGATCAGGCGCTGGCGGAAGTCCTCGATTTGCGCGCGCGTCGACGCCGGGCCCACCAGCATGCCGTAGCCGCCCGCGCCGTGTACTTCCTTGACCACCAGTTCCGGCAAGTGCGCCAGCGTGTACTCCAGGTCTTCCTTGCGGCGGCACTGCCAGGTCGGCACGTTGTTCAGGATCGGCCGCTCCGATAAGTAAAACTCGATCATGTCGGGCACATAGGGGTAGATCGACTTGTCGTCGGCCACGCCGGTGCCGATCGCATTGGCCAGCGTGACCCGTCCGGCGCGGTACACCGACAGCAGGCCCGGCACCCCCAGCGATGAATCGGGGCGGAACGCCAGCGGATCGAGGAAATCGTCGTCGAGCCGGCGGTAAATCACGTCCACCCGGCGCGGCCCGTGCGTGGTGCGCATGTACACGGCGTTATCGGACACAAATAAATCCTTGCCTTCCACCAGTTCCACGCCCATTTGCTGCGCCAGGAACGCGTGCTCGAAATACGCCGAGTTATACATGCCCGGTGTCATGACGACGATGGTGGGATTGTCGACGCCTTGCGGCGCGACCGAACGCAGGTTATCGAGCAGCAAGTCCGGATAATGGTCGACCGGCGCCACGCGGTGGCGGGCAAACAGTTCGGGGAACAGGCGCATCATCATCTTGCGGTCTTCCAACATATACGACACGCCGGACGGCACGCGCAGGTTATCTTCCAGCACGTAAAACTCGCCCTTGCCGGCACGCACGATATCGACGCCGGCAATATGCGCATAGATGTCGGACGGCACATTGATGCCCTGCATTTCAGGCCGGTATTGCGCATTCTGATAAATCTGCTCGGCGGGAATGATGCCGGCCTTGATGATATTCTGGTCGTGGTAAATATCGTGGATGAACATGTTCAGGGCTTTGACCCGCTGCGCCAGGCCGGCCTGCAACTGGGTCCATTCCGTTGACGGAATGATGCGCGGGATGATGTCGAACGGGATCAGGCGTTCGGTGCCCGCATCGTCGCCATAGACGGCAAACGTGATGCCGACGCGGCGGAACAGCAAATCGGCTTCGGCGCGTTTGCGCGCCAGTGTGTCGGGTGGCTGTTGCTCCAGCCAGCGACAGAACTCCCGGTAGTGTTCGCGCACCGGCGTGGCGGCCGCGCTATCGTGCATTTCATTGTAGAAGTTGAGCATCTCTTGGTCCCGGTAGTCTCGGTATGAGTACGGAACGCAAGTGTTGTGCCAGCAACTAATAGAGATGTTGCACCGTGATGTGCACGAAAGCGGGGCGCGTGCGCCGTGCTGGTGCATGCTGCCCCACGGCCATGCCTGAGCTTGGTGCGTGGTGGGAGCTTACTCCGACGCCAGCTGCGTCAGCGCATCACCGGTCACACGGCAAATGCGCCAGTCCGGCATCACGGTGGCGCCCATGCCCTGGTAGAAACTGATCGCGTTTTCATTCCAGTCCAGCACCGACCATTCAAAGCGGCCGCACTGGCGGTCCACGGCCAGCTGCGCCAGCGCCACCAGCATTTGCTTGCCGTAGCCTTTGCCGCGCGCATTTTGCTTGACGTATAAATCTTCCAGGTACAGCCCCTTCTGACACAGGAAGGTGGAAAAGTTGTGGAAGAACAGGGCAAAGGTGACGACTTCGCCGTCTTCCTCGCCGACCAGCGCTTCGGCGGCGGGATGGGCGCCAAACAGGCTTTCGTGCAGTTTGGCTTCGTCGGCGACGACGATGTGTTCGAGTTTTTCAAATACCGCCAGCTCGAAGATCATGCCAAAAATGGCGTTGACATCATGCGGTTCGGCTGGACGTATGGTCAGGCTCATGGATCGGTGTAGGGTCGGTTATCGGTTTCTTCACAGCCGGCGTGGGCGATTTCAGTACCCAGGCGACGCTCGATAAGCACAATACCATACCCAGCCACTCAATCGCGCCGGGCCGGTAACTTTCCAGCTGGATCGACATCAGCACGGAAATCACCGGCGTGACCACGCCGATGTAGACCGCCTTTTGCGCCCCCCAGCGGTGAATCAGCGTGAAATACGCGGCAAAGGCAATCACCGAACCGAACAGCGACAAATACAGCAAGCCGCCCCAGTAACTGCTGGACGCGGGCAGCGTGAAATGCACGCCGGTGATCAAGGCGAAAGCGGTCACGAACAGGGTGCCCCACAGCATCGCCCACGCCATGGTCAACAGCACGTTGGCGGAATGGGCGCGCACCTTGACCACCATCATGTTGCCGACTGTGCCGGCAATGGTGGCCGTCAGCGCCAATCCCAGTCCCAGCAGGAAGTGGCCGGCGCCGCCCGCCACGATATCTTTCCAGGAGGCGTGGATCGAATCATAGAACAGCATGGTGACACCGAGGATCGCCACGGCGGCGGCGCTCCAGGTACGCCAGGTCAGCACCGTGCCAAACATGATGCGGCTGCAAATCGGCGTCCAGATCACCATCAGCGCAAACAGCACCGCCACCAGGGCCGAAATCAAGTGTTGTTCCGAGGTGTAGGTGCACAAGTAACTGACGGCAAAGGTGGCGAAGCCCTGCGCCATCATCCAGCGCTGGACTTTCCAGGGCAGGACCAGCTTGTCGCCCCGCACCAGGCACCACGCGAACAAGGTCGCGGCAGCCAGGCCGAAGCGGTAAATAATGGAAACGGCCGGCGCGACGTGGCCCAGTTGCAGGGTGATGGCCCAGAAAGTGGAGCCCCAGATCAGGCAGGCGGCGGAAAACAGGATGGGAGAAGAAAACATTCAAGCAGTATAGACAGATTCCGCCAACCTTGCTGGAGAGCAGCTTTGGGGCTAATTCAAGACGAATTGACAGCGGTTCCGCCCGATTTCGCGTTAGTAAGCGACATTCAGCCGGCGATACAGAAAGCCCAGCACGAACAGCGGGCCGATCAGCAGAAAGCGCACATCCTCGAAAAACGACGGCTTTTTGCCTTCGATCTTGTGGCCGATAAACTGGCCGATCCACGCCACCACGAAAATCGTCAGCGACATCGGCAGGATCACGGTCGGCTGCAGCGACGCCAGCACCGCCAGCATGGCGCCCGACATCAGCAACATGCCGACCGCAAACGGAATCGACAGCGTGATGTAATAGGCCAGCGCCAGGAACGTCGCGCCGACCGCCGCCATTGGATTCATGTGCCAGATCAGGCCCAGCAGGGAAAAGACGATGGCCGGCACACAAACGAAGTGGATCAACTCGTTTCTGGGATGGCGGTGGCTGTCGCTGTATCGTTCCAGCAGCCGGTCAATTTGGCGTGGTTCGCTCATGACGAAGATCTCCCCAAGTACTTGTTATTTGGAACTATCGTTCGATTCTACACTGGAACCGTGGGCTAAAATGCCACCATGAGTTCGTCCATTCCCCTGACCGGCCTGGCGCCCGTGATTGACCACCACACCCGTATTTTGATCCTCGGCAGCTTCCCTGGCGACGCGTCGCTGAAGGCGCAGCAGTACTATGCGCATCCGCGCAATGCACTGTGGCCGATCCTGGCGGCGCTGACGGGGGAAGACCTGGTGGCGCTGCCCTATGTTGAGAGACTGCCCCGCTTGCTGGCGCATGGTTTCGGTCTGTGGGATGTGCTGGGCGCCTGCGAGCGCAAGGGCAGCCTCGATTCGGCCATCCGCAAGCCCGCCGCCAATGATTTCGAGCGCCTGCACCGCTTGTGCCCTGAATTGGCGGTGGTGGGATTCAACGGGCAAATGTCAGGCAAATTCGCCCCGCAATTCAATGATGTGGGTTACCGCACGGTGCTGCTGCCGTCGACGTCGCCAGCCTATGCCGCCATGGCCTTTGACGAGAAATTGGCCAGTTGGCGGCAATTGCTGGCGCTGTAATGGCCGCAACATAAAAAAATGGCTGGCCCGGTTCCCCGGCGCCAGCCATTTGCGCTTGCACTCAGTGCAAGATTACTTGTAGAACACGTCGACCTTGCCTTTCAGCTTGATCAGCATCGGATTGCCGCGGCGATCCAGTGCTTTGCCGGCCGGTACTTTGATCCAGCCTTCGCTGATGCAGTATTCCTCGACATCAGTGCGTTCTTTGTCATTGAAGTGAATGCCTACTTCGTGTTCAAACACGGCAGGGACGTGAAATTTGCTGCGCGGATCAATCGACAGATGGTCCGGCAGTTCTGGGCGGGTAGTATCGTTCATAGCCCGAATTATCTGACAGAAAGGCGCTGCGCACAACCGCTGCGTGGCCAGCGCCGGGTCATCGGTCGTGCGACGCATCAGGATGTTGGGTGGCAAGACGTCGCAATTTCGCACAGCCCGCCAAACCTGAGGATTCCTTCCTTGACTGCGATTCCGGCAGCGCCCCATACTGATTTTTCATTACACATATAGTAATTTTCATGAGCCAACTCTCACTCCTCGATCTCGGGTTCCTGATCACGGAATCGGAAGCCAGTCCCAAGCACGTTGCCGGTTTGCTGATTTTCAAACGCCCGGCCGGTGCGCGTGCGACGTTTGCCAAGAAACTGTATGAACAATACCTGGCGGCCACGCATCTCGAGCCGCCGTTCAACCGCATCCTGGCGTATTCGCTGACGGCGCTGCCGCATTGGGCGGAATGCGCCGACGTCGATATGGAACAGCATGTGCACTTCCATAAGATGCCGAAGGGCGCCAACCGGCGCGAAGATTTGTATAAATTCGTCGCGCAATTGCATACGCCGGTGCTGGACCGTTCGCGCCCGATGTGGGAAATGCACGTGATTGACGGCCTCGAAGGCGGGCGTTTTGCGCTGTACCAGAAGATGCACCACGCCTATGCGGACGGCATGACGATGACGCGCTGGTTTGCGCAAAGCATGTCGGAGTCGCCGGAGGACGATGAACTGAAACCGGTCTGGTCGGTTCGCCGCAGCAGCAGTGAAGGCCGCTTGCGCCGCAAGCTGGGGCAGGACATGGTGGAAAGCGCGCTGTCCAAAGCCATCGGCGGCGCCCGGGGCGTCAGCCAGCGGCTGTTCGGTATCGGCAGGCTGTCCGCCATGTTGCTGCTGGAATCGGTGAAATTGACCAAGAATGCGATTTCACTGCCATTCGTGGCCAGCCGCCATACGCCACTGACGGGCCAGGTAACGTCGGGCCGTGAATTCTCCGCTATCACGATTCCGATGGAACGCGTGTCCCGTATCCAGGCCGCCACCCGTTCCACCTTGAACCACGTGGCGCTGACTTGCCTGGACGGGGCGCTGCGGCGCTACCTGGAAGAGCAGGGCGTAGAACTGGAACAGCCGATCGTGATCCAGATGCCGGTTAATTTGCGCAAGGAAGGCGAGAAGACGGCTGGCAACAAGATCGGCATCGTGCAGGTTGAACTGTCGCCGCCGACCGACGACCCGTATGTCCGCTTGCGCAATATCGGCTTTTCGCTGCGCAATGTGCGCGTGATGGTGGACTCCGTGGCGCCGGCCGCGATTGAAACCTATACCATCGTGACGGGGCTGATCGGCCAGTTGGCGGAAATGCTCAAACTGTCGGAACGGATGCCGCCGATGGGCAATACGCTGGTGTCGAATGTGCCGGGACCGAAGCAGCGCATGTACCTGAAAGGCGCGTTGCTGGAAGAAATGCATCCGATTTCCACGCTGCCGCCAAGCAATCTGCTGAACATCACCTTGTTCAGTTATGGCGGCTTGCTGCACTTCGGCCTGATCGCCACCGACCAGTTGCCGAACCTGGAGTCGCTCAGCGGCTATATCGGGCAGGCGTTCGACGACCTGGAGCTGGCGGTCGGCGTGTAACAGGTCATCAGGTTTGCGCGTGAAACCTCGGCCTTCAGGCCGGGGAGGCAGAGCGCGGAACGCACGGCGTTCCTTGCTTTG